>JAJRWU010000218.1 GCA_024276655.1 Planctomycetota bacterium | reverse complement strand
GCGCCGGCGGCTTGGCGGCGGATTCGGCCTGCTGCGCGACGGCGAGCGGCTGGAGCAACGCAAATACCAACAGGCCGGGTAACAAGGCTTGCAATAAACGGACAAAATACATTCGCGGAGACCCTTAATGATGTTGAAAACTTCGTGTGGACGATGTGTTACGGAATGCCGGGTTTTCCCGAGTTGCAGGCCGCTTGCTCAAGAGCGTTTCACACAATCCAGTCGCCCAAATGGAAAGCTTATAGTATATGATGAATTGTGTTGCATGCTAACGAGAAAGAGCGTGGCGCCATTCGTTCCCGAAATGGCGTTTGAGAAGCCCGGCTTTTTGAAAAATCCGGGCTTCTGAATCGAGACGTCGATTTTCCACGCTAACGAAGAAATCTTCCCACCCAGAGAACTGCGAAGATGATGAAAATGTCGGTTGAAAAGTTTGTTCGCGCGATGCCCATTTTTTTCCTTGCATTTGCCGCGTTCGTGTTGCTTTGCAATGCCACCGCCAGCGGCCGCGATTGGCCCATGTGGCGGTACGACGCCGCGCGTGGCAACGCCTCTCCGCACGAACTGGCGCCCCGGCTGCATTTGCAGTGGACGCGCGCTCTGCCGACGCCGCGCACAGCCTGGCCCGCTTCGCAGAAGAAACTCCAGTTCGACGCCGTTGTTCAGCCGATCATTGCCGGGCGTTTGATGGTGGTCGGTTCGACAACCGCCAACAGCATCGCCGCCTACGATATGCGCAGCGGCAAGGAGGTCTGGCGTTTTTTCACGGAGGCGCCGGTGCGTTTCGCGCCGGTCGCGCACCGAGAACGCATCTACGCCGGCAGCGACGACGGGCGGCTGTATTGCCTGGACGCCGCCAGCGGCCGCTTGTTGTGGAAAATGAATGGCGGTCCGACCGACCAACGCCTGATCGGCAATGGTCGGCTCACATCGGTTTGGCCGATTCGCGGCGGGCCGGTGGTGGTCGATGACACCGTTTACTTCGCGGCCGGCATTTGGCCCTTCATGGGGATTTTTATCCATGCGGTCGATGCGAACACCGGTCAAAATGCGTGGCTGAACAGCGACACCGGCTCGCGCTGGATCGTCCATCCTCACGGCGCGCCGTCGTTCGGTTCGATTGTTCCGCAGGGATATTTGGCGGCGTTCGGCGACCAGTTGATCGTGCCGGGCGGACGTTCGCTGCCGGCCATTCTTGATCGCGGCGCGGGCGAGGTTCGACATTTTGATTTCGGCGGCAAGGGCGACGGCGGTTGGAATGTTTCCGCTTCGAGAAATTTCTTCGTCGCGGGTAAACAGGCCTTCACGCTCGACGGCGCCGCACTGGGCGATTCACTGGGCGCCGCACTGGGCGCCGCTCGCGCCGATGTTCTCTCTGGCGGACTCTTAATCGATGGCCTCACCGCGCACCAACTCCCCGACTCGATTTCCATTTTGGAGGTAAAAGATCGGAAAGGCCGTCCGATTCGCCGAGGAGAGTTGCGGCCCAAAAAATCGTGGACGTTGGCCGATGGCAATTGGCGCACGCTCGCCAAGGCGGGAGAGCGAATCTATGCCGGTAGGGAAAATGAAATCGCCAGTTTTCATGTGGGGCGGGCGATGCAAACCGGCCATGCCCAAACGCCCGAATGGACCGCATCCATCGAAGGTGAACCGGCCGCGGCGCTCGCCGGCGATGGCCGCTTGCTCGTCGTCACCAAGGCTGCGCGCATCTATTGCTTTGGGCCGCAACCGGCAACGCCGATTATCTACGAATTAAATCGTACGCCCGCCGAACCACCGGCGGCGCATGTGGAAGATCGTTGGTCGCGACTGGCCGATACTCTGTTGCAAAAGGCGCAAGTGAAAGAGGGCTACGCCGTTAGCTTCGGCATCGGCGGTGGACGGCTAATCGAGGAAGTGGTGCGGAAATCGAATCTGCACGTGATCGTGATCGAGCCCAACGCCGAAACCGCCAATCGTTTTCGGCGGCGCATGTTGGAGGCGGGCTTGTATGGCGACCGCGTCACGGTTTGCGAGGGCGAACCGGCGAATTTCCCGCTGCCGCCGTATTTGGCTAACCTGATTTTTTCCGAGCCGGCCGACGCGCTGGCGGCGGAAAACGCCGAACGTCTCGCCCGAGCCGCCTACCATGCGCTGCGTCCTTACGGCGGCGTGGCTTGCTTTGAACTTACCTCGGCGAAGGAAGCTTTTGCACATGCGTTGGAACACGTTGGCGATGCCGGGGCGGTGGCGTCGGAATCGGACGGCCTCATTATGCTGCGCCGCACGGGAGCGTTGCCGGGCGCCGCCGATTGGACCCACCATTACGCCAACGCCGCCAACACGCTGGTCTCGAAAGACAAACGTGTTAAAGCGCCGCTCGGTTTGCTCTGGTTCGGCGGTCCATCGAACGATCGCATTCTTCCCAGGCACGGCCATGGCCCTTCGCCGCAGGTGGCTGGCGGCCGGTTGGTGATCGAAGGGCCGGACCTGTTACGGTGTGTCGATGTGTACACCGGCCGCGTGCTCTGGGAGCGAGAGCTTCCGGGCTTGGGGTCTTACTATAATATTACGAGTCACTTCGCCGGCGCCGGCGAAATTGGCGGCAACTACGTGACGCTTCCCGACGCGGTTTACGTGGTTTATGGCGAGAGCATTCTGGAACTCGACGCCGCCACCGGCCGAACGACGAAAACGTTTCGTCTGCAAGCCGATAAGAACATTGCCTCGCCCGCTTGGGGATACCTCGCCGTGGACGGCAATTTTCTAGTGGCCACGGCGAGTCCGGTGGCATTGCAAGATGCGGCCAAGAACAGCTTCTCGGCGCCAACTTCAAAAAATCCTGCCGCCGCGACGGGCGAGCCGCCCCCGAAGATAAGCGATGAGCTTTCGGCCGCGCGGTTTTCCTCGGCCAGCCGGCAACTGGTGGTGTTTGATCGCCGAACCGGAAAACAATTGTGGCGCCGCCAAGCCGAAGCCAACTTTCGGCACAACGCCATTGCCGTGGCCGCGGGCAAGCTGTTTTGCATTGATAATTTGTCGGCCGACAAACTCGAAACGCTGCGCCGGCGGGGCGTCGTGACGAAATTCAAGCCAAAACTTCTCGCGCTCGACGCACAAACCGGCGCCGAGTTGTGGTCGACCGAAGAAAATGTTTTCGGCACGTTTCTCAGCTACTCCGTGGAGCACGACGTTCTGCTACAAGCCGGCGCCCCGTATCGGGACCGCGCCAAGGATGAAGCGCAACGCGGCCTGATCGCTTACCGTGGTCGCGACGGCAAACCGCTCTGGAAAGATCTCAAACGCCGCTACAACGGCCCCTGCCTGTTGTGGCGAGATAAAATCATCACCAACGGCGCCGGCGGCTTCATGCTCGAACTCCTGACCGGCAAAAGCCTCGACTGGAGATACCAACGCATGTACGGCTGCAACACAGCCGTGGGCAGCGAGCACCTGCTGACCTTTCGCAGCGGCGCCGCCGGATTTTGCGATCTCTCCGGCGATAGCGGAACCGGCAACCTGGGTGGGTTTCGGTCGAGTTGCACCTCGAATTTGATCGTCGCCGATGGCGTACTCAACGCCCCCGACTACACCCGCACCTGCACTTGTGCGTATCAGAACCAATGCTCGTTGGCGCTGGTCCACATGCCCGAAGCGGAAATGTGGACCTTCAGCAGTTTGGCTTCGGCGCCACGGCGGTTCGCGGTGAACCTGGGCGCTCCGGGCGACCGCCGCGATCCAAGCGGAGTGCTGTGGTTCGACGCGCCCAGCACGGGTGGCAAATCGCCCTCGCTGCCGGTGGAAATCAAGGGCGATTTTCACGCCGTGCGGCATCATGCTTCCCGTATCAGCGCTGCGCCGCACGAGGGCTTGCCTTGGGTGTTGGCTTCCGGCTTGGTGGGCGTCGAAAGCATCACGCAGAAACTTTCCGGCGGCAAGTCGAATCGCTCTCGAAAAGTGACGGTTCGATTGTACTTCGCCGAGTTGGAAAACCTCGGTTCCGGCGCACGCGTGTTCGATGTGCTGCTGCAAGGGAAAACCGTGCTGCAAGCGTTGGATATCGCGCAACAAACAGGCGGTGCGTTTCGCGGACACGTATTCGAATTCACCGACGTCAACGCCACCACGGAAGTTACGATCGCTTTCCACGCGTTGCAGGGTCAACCTTGTATTTCCGGTGTTGAAATTATCGAACCGGCGGCTAATGATCGTTGAGAAAAAAGCCACCACCGTTGGAGTTCATGCTTTAGCATGTTTACCTGGTTTGAAAAGCCATTGCGCGGCCGTTGGCCGCAACCAAAAAAACGTTTTAACCACGGATAACACAGATATCACGGATGAAACAGAGTAAAACAACACTCGACGATCAAAATCCGTGGAATCGGTGCTATCCGTGGTTGTAAAGGTAGCCAATGAAACCATAAAGCACGATTGACGCCGAAATGTCTTGCTGAAAAACAAGTGTTTATGACCTTGGTATGCAAAGGCCGCCTAAAGGCTGAACTCCAACGGCGCTCGGGGCCAATCCTTTGCGGCTTTGTGCGTGGAAATTCTTTCGCGCCAGCCGGAGAAGGAGGGTCGTTGTGGTATCTACGAGGCGCCGCCCAGTTTTTTCGCCCTCGCCTCGCCAGGAAAAAAAGCCGCAAGTCGTGCATGGGAAAGCACTTTCGCTGTTGCTCGCAAGCGAGCGTGACAATGGCGGCGAGACGTTCAAAAAAATCTTCTCTTGCCGCCGGTCGCTGCCGTAGTGATACTTGAAGCAAGGAGGAACGAGATTGGCAACGGAAGTCAGGCCCTCATTCGGAACATAGGCGTCGGACTTTTCACGTCTTGGACGACATACTTCCTGTTCCACGGCTCGAGCTAGGACGACAGT
>JAJRWU010000217.1 GCA_024276655.1 Planctomycetota bacterium | reverse complement strand
TCTTGCAATTCCCGAATTTCGTCCGCGGTAAATTCCACCAAAAGCATCCTTGCTTTCCTCCGTCGAGAGCCAGTTCAATAACAAAAATGCACTATAACCCCTAAGGAAACTTTCAGACAATATCAATCACGGGCAGTATAGGAGCTCTTTAGAATTCGACCACGTCGACCGAGCCGGTCGCGGCGTAGACGGTGATCCGCCAATTGCGGTTAGGACCGGAAAGTTCGAGCGTGTAGCCGAACAGCGCGGCCCCTTCAAAATCAAATTCGGGACCACTCGGCGCGACGGTCATCGCAAGGTTCGCGGGCGTCGGGCGGTATGCATCGACGGCCACATCCCCGCCAGATGCTCGTTGCATAAGCGTGTAGCCGACAACACTCCCGCCGCTGCTTTGCAATAGCAAGTAGTGGTTGTCGCCGGTGCTGACAGCCCGGCGCCGGGCGTGTTGCAAATCGGCGGCAATCCGACGGGCTTCCGTCTGGGCGCCCAAATCTTGCATGGTTTCGGGCGCCATGGTGGCCACCGTGGCCGCGGAAAGGATGCCGAGAATGGCCAACACGCCGATCAATTCCAGCAGCGAGTAGCCGCCGTGGGGGCCTCGCCCGGCTGTGGAGCGATGGGCAAAGGCATGGCGTTCGAGGCTCGCTTGCATGGCGCGTGTTTATTTCGCTAAGCACCGCTCGATAAATAACGGTCGCATTTGTGTAGCCATCGTCGCCAGACGGTGGGTGAGCGGTGAACCATTCCACGCTCTGGCGAGCATGGCTAGGGCACTAATTTTCTGCTCGATGCTAATACTTAAGGAACAGTCCTGAATTTATAGGCCGAATTAAAAGCCCGGCATTTTGAAAATGCCGGGCTTTTCTGAACCACCATCGGTAATTTATTTCAGGACTATTCCTAACGCCGCCTCGCAACAGCCGCATGAAACGCTCGGTTCCGTTTCATGCGGCATCGCTCGGCTACGGGTCTGGATTGTTATCAACGCGGTGCGTGGTGCCGTCGATTGTGTAGGAGGTCGTGTTGTCGTGAGGCGACACGGGAATGCCATCAGGAAAATAGGTCGGCGACAACTCCGAAATGTTCGTCGAAGGCCAGGTGTTATTTTCCAGGTAGTATCGCTCGACGGCCGAGTTAATCACGGCCTTGTTGTGTGCGTTGAGCTTCTTCTTCGCCATGTCGGTCGCTCCCGACATACGCGGCAAAACGACTGCCGCGATGATCCCCAGAATGGTTACGACAGCCAGAAGTTCGAGTAGCGAAAATGCTGTTCGACGTTTGCGAGTGTTCATTTTCTGAATTACCTTGTTTCTCTTTTTCTTGATGCGATTCAGTTTCCAATCGACAACTTTTCGGTTACCGAATCGATCTGCCCCAGTTTTTCACGACACAATCCGTTTTTCACGACCGCTGTCGAATGGCGTCTCACTTGCGAGTGGTGCAACAGGTCGTTTTCTCAATGGTTATGACCCGAAACGCGGTGCGTGGTCGGGTTCATGGTATAGGGTAGGTTATCTACGGGACAAACAACCATTCCCTCGGGAAAATAATTGATATCTGCGGCGACGTCGCCGAGGTTGGCGGCGGGCCACGTGTTTTTGTTTCGGCGCCAGAGTTGGATCTGGAGTTCGACCTCACCTTTATTTACATAGCATGCATTCACCTTGGCGGCGTCGGATGAAGCAAAAATTGCCGGCATCGCCCAGCCAGCCAGCACCCCTAGAATCAGCACTCCCGTCAAAAGCTCTAGAAACGACATCCCGCAGCGCGCCGAAGGCGGCCGTCTAACATGTGCTGGTCGTGATATGGCCATGTTCATTCGAATGGTTAAGGGCCTTTTTGATCGATCGTATCGACCATGCCGAACATCGGCAGGTAAATAGCGAGCAGAATGCCGCCAATCGCGAGCGCCATGCCGATGGTCAGGATTGGCTCCAAGGCGGCCACCATGGTTTCCGCCTTGCGTTCAATTTCCGTTCGCAAATGGGCCCGGATGTATCGTGTTGACTTCGACAAATTTCCCGTTTTTTCTCCCACGATCACCAGTTGGCTGACAATCGGCGGGAACATATCGCCGTGGCGTTCGAGTTCTCGGCTCAACCGTTCGCCGCGCGTGACGGCCGAACGCAGGTCTTCGACCGAATGCCGTACGGCGCTGTTGGCGATCGAATCGACGGAAACCGCCAGGGCGTCGACCAACTTAAATCCTGATTCCATCATCACGCTCAATACATCGATAAACTGATACACGGCAATATCTCGGGCCCATTGTCCGAGCACCGGAAGGCGCAGCACGCCGCGATCCATTGCGGCGGCGAAACGACGATTGCGCCGCGCGCGGGAAAACGCCCACAGGCTTCCAATCACCACGATCGGCGCGATCCAACCGTATTGCGCCGCGACATTGCCAACCGCGATCAGCCCCTTGGTCGCGAGCGGAAGCGGCACGCGGGTTTTTTTGTAGGTCTCTTCGAATTGAGGAATAACGAATATCAGCATGAACGTCACGACCGCGCTGCCGGCAACACACACCACCGCCGGGTAACTCAGTTGTTTGATGATTTTTCGCCGCAGTTCGTTGCCGGATTCAACCTGATCGGCAATTCGAATGAGTGTTTCGGGAATCGACCCCGAGCGTTCGCCGGTGCGAACCTGATTCACGACCAATGTGTTGAAGATGACGGGAAATTCGGCCATCGCGGCGCTGAACGACTCTCCGGCGTCGACCCGCCGACGCAGCGTGGCCAGCATGTGGGCGTATTTCTTGAGTGACTTCTCGCGTTCCAGCGTGGCGATGGAATTGCGCAGCGAGATGCCGTTCTCGACCAGCGTGGCCAAGCTCCGCAGCATGAACGCCAATTCACGGCGAGGCACTTTTACATCGGTTTCACTACCGCCGCCGATTTTGATCGAATGCAGCGTTTTTAGAAACGACGGACGGGGCTCCGCCTGCGAACCATTGCGTGTTGCTTCTTGCGACATGAACCCCGCCTTTGCCCTAGGTCGATGTTTTGTAATACACTTCTTCCAACGTGGTGTGGCCGGCCAACGCCTGCTCCACGCCCGCGCCGCCTAATTCCATCATGCCTTCCTCGACGGCCAATTCTCGTAGTTTGGTCGCTGGAAGGCCGCGCTCGATGGCGTCGGAAAGCGTGTTCGACGCCACCATCACCTCGAAAATGGGCAAGCGATCGGCGTACCCCGTGCCCAGGCATTTCTTGCACCCGCGGCCATGATAGAACGTTGCATCCCGGGGGATTTCGGCAAACACCGACAACGTTTTCACCAACGCCGGGTTCGCTCTGGCCGGCTCCTTGCAAGCGGGGCAAATGCGCCGCAACAAACGCTGTGCGATACTGCCCAACAAAGAGCCGCCGATCTTAAAACCGTCGACGCCTAAATCGGAAAGGCGGGCCACGGCGCCGATGGCGTCGTTGGTGTGCAGCGTGCTGATCAGCAAATGTCCGGTCAGCGCCGCCTGCACCGAAGTGGCGGCGGTTTCGTGATCGCGAATTTCGCCCACCATGATCACATCAGGGTCTTGCCGCATGATGTACTTCAACGCGTTGGCGAACCCCAGCCCGAACTCGGAATCAGCCTGCACCTGATTCACACCCGGCAGTTTATATTCCACCGGGTCTTCGACGGTCACGATATTGCGGCGGACCTCGTTCAACTGGCCCAGCATGGCGTACATAGTGGTCGATTTCCCCGACCCCGTGGGCCCCGTCACGACAATCATTCCGTGAGGTTTGTCGAGCAGCGTTTGAATGCGTGTGATTTCACGTTCCGGCAGCCCGATTTTTGACAACTCAAAGGTTTTGTTGCCTTCGTCGAGTAATCGCAACACGACCTTCTCGCCGCCCGATGTGGGAATGGTGCTCACCCGGAAGTTGACCTTCGACCCGTCTTCCTCCACGCTCAGGTGGCCGTCTTGAGGGCGGCGGTTTTCGGTGGTGTCCATGTCGGCCATGACTTTGATTCTCGCCACGACCGAGTCTTCGATGTGTTTGGTGATCGTCATCACTTGTTGAAGTTCGCCGTCGACCCGGTAGCGAACTCTCATTTCCGGAACGTGCGGCTCGAGGTGGATATCGCTAGCGCGGGCGTCGATGGCGCCCATCAATATGGCGCGCACTAATCGCACCACGGGCGCTTTTTCGTCTTCGGTGTCGAATACCAGCACGTCGTCGTGTTGGGTCGCCTCTTCGTCGGCCAACTCCGCGAGTTTCATATCGACCACGGTCTGGCGGGCGACAATCCGATCGTCGAACCCACGGTCGAGCGCGGCCGAAACATGGACGTCCAACGCCACCACGGGCTTGGCCGTGTATCCGGTGAGCAGTTCCGCCTCGGAAATCGTTTCGATATCGTCTGGGGCGGTCATGGCGAGTGTCAGCACGCCTTGTTGAATGTGGATCGCGGCGGTTTCGTGCTCTCGGGAAAAGTTTTCCGGAAGCAGTCGCACCACTTGCGGATTGAGCGTTTCGGGCACCACTTCCTGAAACGGCACTTCAAATTGCTCGCTCAGCGCTTCGCCCAATTGCGTCAGGTTGATCAGCCCGCGGCGCAGAAGAATAGCGCCCAGCATGCCGCGTTCCGATCCTTGACTGTTCAGCGCGGTTTCTAACTGCTCTAGCGAAATGCAGCCGTTTCGCACCAGAATGTCGCCGAGGCGTCCCGCCATGATGTCGCAGTTCCGTAAGTAGTTCGAGGCACTGGGTTACGAGTCGGGCCGATGCGTTAGACTTTCACCGCCAGCAGCGACTCAATTTTGCCTTCCAACGACGCCGGGTCGTAGGGCGTGACCAGATAATCGCGGGCGCCGGCGCGGTAGGCTTGTTGCACTAGGTCGAGATCGGCGTCGGTGGAAAAAACCAATACCGGCAATTCGTGTTCCGTTTCCGATTCATTCTGTAGTTGGCTGATCAGCGTGATGGTCGACACATCGGGAATGCTCAAATCGAGAATCACTAAATCCGGCGCGGCTTGTTGCACGATTTGCAGGGCTGCCGCGGCGGTCGCGGCAACTTGCACCTCATAACCAAGAAGTTCGAGCCGAAACGCCGTCACATCGGCCAAAACCTGTTCGTCTTCAATTAAAAGCACACGAATTTGTTCGGCGTGCATGGGGTTGTCTTTCATCGGCGTTCTTTCTGGAAGCGTGGAAAAACGACGTCCCGGTTCAGAAGCTCGGCTTTTTCAAAAAGCCGGGCTTCTCAGACGTCCAGTCCGGATTTAATGGCTCCACGCTTTCTTAGGCTGGGGAGTCGCACCAAAAACCTAGCTTGCGGCGTCGCGCCGTGACGTAAAGAATATGAGTCGGGTTGTCGCCACGCATCGGCGCGATGGAAATCGAACGCCGTACAACCCGCGATATCCGGAAAACCGGCGTTTCCACGGCAGTTGTCGGATATGCTACGCTGCAAACTCTTTCGAGCAGGCGCTCCCTTTTTTGTCGACGTTCCAAACTATGCAAATCGTGATTACAGCCGTCGGACCGGACCACGTCGGTCTGGCCGATCCGATCATTCATTACGTGACCGGCCAAGGCGCGAACATCGCCGAAATTCTGATGTACAATCACGACGAGGAATCGCTCTTCGCCATGCTGTTGCGAGTCGACTTGCCGGACGTCGACCTACAAAAGCTGCGGACGGAACTGCAACAAATTGGCGAGTACAAGGGGCTTTCGGTGCGTGTGTGGTCTGCCCAAGAGCACGCCCATCGGCCACGATTAGCCATTTTCACGACCTATCGACCCGAGCCGGCGTTGGCGTTGTTGCGAGCGATTCGCGATCGTCAATTGCAGGCCGAGCCCGCCCTGATGTTGGGCAATCGAGACGCCTGCCGAGGAGTCGCTGAGCAATTCGGCGCGCCGTGGTTCAACATTGGCGATGAGAACGGCAAGGCCGACGACGCCAAAATCGTCGAACTGTGCGACGAACACGAAATCGACTACATCATCCTGGCGCGCTACATGCGCGTGCTGCCGCCGGCAACATGCTGGAAGTACGCCGGCGGTAGGATTGTCAACCTGCATCACGGTCTGCTGCCGGGGTTTCCGGGAATGCGTCCCTACCACGAAGCTTTTTCCAGCCGCATGCTGACTTACGGCGCGACCTGCCATTTCATCGTTCCCGAGTTGGACGCCGGCAACCAGATCATCCATCAGGCGACGTTCACCGCGCCATTGGGAGCGAAACTCGACGACATCATTCGCATGGGACAACAAGACAACGAGCCGAATTGCCTGCTGGAAGGCGTGCGGCGCGTGGTGAATCGAGAAGTGCAACTGCACTTCCATCGCGTGGTCGCGGCGCGTCGGTCGGAATGAAGCTCAACTTTGCGGGATTCTCCGGCTCCTCACGTCATCGCTCGCCTGGAGCGTTGCTCACGCCAAGGCAATCTGACGCGCCGCCTCATACCCCGCCACCGCAGCCGACACCGAGAGATTCAAACTGCGCACATCGTCTCGACACGGAATGCGCAAGCATCGCGCCTCGAAAGCTTCGCGAATCGTGGGCGGCAGGCCGCTGGTTTCACTCCCAAACACCAGCACCGACCCCCGCTCAAAACTCGCCGAGGTATAGTTGCGTTCGGCGAATTTGGTGAAAAACCACATTTGGGCGGGGTCGAGCTGTTCGCACAGAGCAGGCCAATGGTCGACGGCTTGCCAATCCAAATGACGCCAATAATCGAGGCCGGCTCGCTTCAGAGAGCGTTCGTCGAGCCGAAACCCCAGCGGCCGCACCAGCCACAATTTTGCCCCCAGCGCAACACAAGTACGGCCGATATTTCCCGTGTTTTGCGGGATTTCCGGCTGGTGCAAAACAATATGCAAAAGGGGTTCATAGTTCACACGTCCGAAAGTAGCGGCCTGGGCGGAAACGTCAACCGGGGCGCGGGGGGCAGTTTCCCACTCTGCTGCTTCTGACATAAGATGCCTGCTGCGAATGGCAAAGACGGGGCGATGGTATTCCAGATGGTTCACAAGAACGGGAAACGCGAGCGAATGACGAAAAATGAGCCACAGAGTACTCAGAGTGTGATGCCTCAGGCGTTGTCGTCAGTTCATGAAGTTCCACATTCCTCTTCTCGGCGCCCTCTGTGTGCTCTGTGGCAAAAACGTTTTTTGGTTGCGGCCAAAAGCCACGCCGTGGTTCATCGCATTGCACTGCTTGGTCGAATGGACCAAACTGGTCGGCGCGTTTAGACAAGACGCCCAACAAAAACCGCCAACGGCCACCTTGCCAGCAATAAAGACACCTGTGGAGAAAAGCAGCATGACAAATCGCACCCGCGGCGATAAGTACCAGGAAGCACTAGGCTTCGCCGAAAAACAGGTGGCCCGAGTCGTGGAAAAATATCCCGACTACTTCCCCATCTACACCGAAGGCGGCTCGTGGAAGCACGATGGCCAACTCTGGACCGACTGGACAGGCGGATTCCTCGCCGGAATGATGTGGCAATTTCACCGCCGCACCGGTAATGCCGACTGGCGAACCCGCGCCGAGCATTACTCCAAATTACTCGAACATCGGCAGCACGACCGCGACGTACACGACCTGGGCTTTATCTTCTTGAATACGTATCTGCCTTGGTTTCAACTGACCCGCAACCCGGAACTGCACGACGTTCTCATTCAGGCCGGACGCACCCTGGCCATGCGTTTCCAACAGCGGGGGCAATATCTGCGGAGTTTCGTGGCGGCGGAATCGTTATTCATCGATATCATGATGAATGTGCCGATCATCTTCTACGCCGCCAACGAAACCAACGACCCATCGCTGCGAACCATTGCCGACGCACACTGCCAAACCACGCGAGACCGCCTCGTTCGAGCAGACGGATCCACCGCCCACGAGGGAATTTTCGACACCCAAAGCGGTGCATTCCTCCGCCAAACCACGCATCAAGGATTGCGCGGCGATAGCGCCTGGGCTCGAGGACTCGCTTGGTCGCTGTACGGCTATAGCCAATGTTACGCGCTCACCAACGACCCGGCGTATCTTGAAGTGTCGCAACGCAATGCCGACTATTGGTTGTCGCATCTGCCCGACGACCAAGTATCTTACTGGGATTTTGACGCCGACCTTTCGCGCCCCGCCCCGCAAGGCGCGCAAAAAGATTCTTCAGCCGCAGCCATTGCCGCCAGCGGCTTGCTCGATTTGGCGCAACAAACAAAATCAGCCAACCAGCCAGATTCAGCCGAGAAGTCGCAACAGTATCGCGAATGTGCGCTCGCAATGCTTGACGCCCTGGTTGAACCGGAATACTTGGCGAACGAAACGCTCGGCTGGGAGGGCATTTTGAAGCATGGCGTCTACCACACCGAAAAGAACCTCGGCGTGGATGAATCCGTGATGTGGGGCGAATTTTTCTTCGTCGAGGCGTTGACCAAAGTCGTCACTGAAGAAGCAACCTAGCAGCCAAGGGTTACCGGTAGCGGAGCGAAAAGCCCGGCATTTTGAAAATGCCGGGCTTCTAACTCGAATCGGGATTTCGTGAGGCAAACTGGTGAGAAAGCAACCATGGGTGTAACAACAACGTGGCGCATCAACGAACAGGTTTCCTGCCTGCATGCCGCCTGGGGCGCCACGCGTTGCGGCGCCAGTGCGCACTTGGACAACAGCGGTGAGTTCTCGCGCCGAGCGCACGCTTTAGCCGATGAAATTGCCGCGAACGGACTTTCGCCCGACGTCTTCTGGCCGGCGGCTATCGGCCGCGCCACACAATTAGAATCGGCGCCCGATACAATTTTTCGCCTACTGGGAGAACTCAGCCGAGAGGTCGACGCGGAGAGAAAAAAACACGGGACTGAAATGCAACAGCAGTTGGAAGCCGATTTTCTCACCGAATTTCCGCATTGGCGGCGAGAGTTGGAATTGCGTATCGGCCCGCTGCGAATGCAATGGGAGTCGCGAGCGCCGGGGATATTATTGGCGGCGGCGCAGATGTCGGGCGTTTCGCTCACGGGAAACATCGACGTGATTGCGGTGTCGCCAAAGCTGGGAGGTTTTAGTCTGGTCGCTCCGCAACAACGCGTCGTTTGCCTGGAAGTGCTGCTGGCGAATGTCAGTCCCCAGATACCAGAGACGTTACGGCTGGGGTGGCTGATTGTTCGCGCTATCCTACGGCAAACGCCGCCGGAGCACGATGCGTCGCTCGACGAAGTTTTGCAACTGGCCGCGATTCCACTCGTTTTGGCGGCTGGGCAACATGTCGAACTATGTGGTTGCAATGTCGAAACGATCGCCGAAGCACTCAGCATCTGGCGACGCGATCAAGCCGATACGCTCCCGCTGGCCCACCTGCTGCAAAGCTGGTGGGGGAACTTCCAACAAGGTCCGCGGCAACCCTGGCGCGAAGCCTTGAACGAATTAAGGCGAGCGGCGGAAAAGAATTTACCCATTGAATTAGGATGATGCTCTTCTTACGGTAAATATTCATCGGCCGCTCGCCTAAGAAGCTTGCTCGACGCCCGAGAACCCGGCAAACCCGCGCCGCGAAATCGCACCCTCCAACGGCGCGCTACCGGCGGCGAATTTGTTGGGAGAAATCGGCGTCGTTGCGGTGCGCGATGGCCAGCGGCGTGATCAGCGCTTCGCGCCGCGCCGCGTCGAAGGGCAGGTCGGTGGCGAGTAGTCCTAGTTCATGGGCCAGACGGTCGGAGTAGCCGGGCAACACCAACTGCCAACTGAACGGCACGGCGCCGGGGTGCAGGGCGTTCACATGCCGCGCCAGATTGTTGGTGCAGTTGTTGGTGAGCGTGTTGTAAAACTCAGGACGTTCGCGAAGTTGGTTCGCGCGGCGGAGCACGTCTTCGAAAATCGCCCGCGCCTGTTCGGGCGTGGCTCGCGTGCGATGCAGATAGACATCGTCTTGCCGTTGCACCGCGCTGAGGCCCAGAAGATCGCGCTCTTCGGCAATCACGTACATGATTTCGTATTGGCGGAAGAAGCCCTTCACGGCGCCGTAATCTTCGCCCTGCTCCTTGCGAATTTCAACCGAAACGCCGAGGTAGTCGCCATTTCCGAAACCGAAACTGAGCATGGTGTGCGCGATGGCGGGCGTTTTTTTGAACGGCGCCACGATGAAATCGACAGTGCGCACCTGATTGAGGTCGAACGTTTTGTCATAATGGCGTACGATATATTCGTTCGCTGAGAGGTGTTCGTTGTTGCGAATGTTGTAAATCGTGACCTGCTCGCCGCGAAATTCGGCGCGAGGCAACAGCACCTGATCGGGCGCCCAGTTGCGAGCGTTTTCCGGCAGAATGGTTTTGTCGATCTGTTTCAAAGCGGCCACGCTGGCGGTCACTGGCGCGGCCACGATTTGCACCGGCGGTTCGAGCACGGCGGGTAAGCTGGCACAACCGCTGGCGAACACCGTGAACCACAATGGAACGAAAGAACGCCACGTCCGACGGCGGCCGTCCTGGTGGCCATTAGGCTGTTTTCCGGAAAAAAACCGGCGCGTAGGTGAAGGAAGCGGCGCTGATGCTGTCACGACAAGTATCTGAAGACCTCCCAAGAAAGTAACCGGCGCCCCAGGGGTATCTACCAAGAGCGACCCAACACGGCAAGATGAAAAGTAAGGGCATACGAGCGCGCGAGCGCCAAAAACCATGAGTTGCAAAACACCCGGCAGGAGCCGCTTCGCGATGACCAACCGATTTTCACCCGTTGCCAACATGTCCGTGTGGGCGGTGCTGTTGATGTGCGTCCTTTGGGGAGAGGGCGTTCATTCGGCGCGCGCCCAATCGCCCAGCGCCGCGCCCGATAAAGTCGTCGTCCTGACATTCGATGATTCGGTCAAGAGCCACTTTACCGTGGTGCGGCCGATTCTGAAAAAGTACGGCTTCCAAGCCACGTTCTTCATCACCGAAGGTTTCGATTTTGCCGACAACAAAACCGACTACATGACCTGGGAGGAAATCGCGAAGTTGCATCAAGACGGTTTCGAAATCGGCAACCACACGCGAGATCATCTCGCCGTCACGGCCGAAAACCTAGACCGCCTGGAAGAGCAGGTGCGGGCAATCAACGCCCGTTGCCGCGAACATGGCGTCCCGCAACCGGTGAGTTTCGCTTACCCTGGTAACCGTTTTGTGCTGGAAGCCTTGCCGATACTGAAGAAGCTGGGTATCCAATTCGCCCGCCGCGGCGGCGCTCCGGAATACGATTACAAAACCGGCGGCGGTTCGGCGTATGAACCGGGTTTCGATCATCCGCTGCTGATTCCCACCGCCGGCGACGCCCGCCCCGACTGGAGTCTGGACGATTTTATCAAGGCTGTTTCCATGGCGGAGTTGGGAAGCATTGCCGTGCTGCAATTTCATGGCGTCCCCGATCGCGCGCATCCTTGGGTGCATACGGCGCCGGAGCAATTCGAAGCCTACATGAAGTATCTTGCGGTGAATGACTACCACGTGATCGCGGTGCGAGATCTTCACAAGTACATCGACGCCGCCCGCCCGCCGCGAGATCCCATGGGAGTGATCAAAGACCGCCAACAGGCGCTTGCGAAGCATCGCGGCCGTGAAAATTTTCGCCGTCCCGCCGACGAGAAAGAGCTGCGGTATTGGTTGGAGAACATGGTCTGGCGGCACGGTTTTTCCCCGGCGGAAATCCGGCAGGCCACTGGCCTTTCGCGGGAGGAGGTTGGGGCGGCCTTGAAACGCTGGGATATTCGCCGGGAGACGCGTCCTCCACGCGACGAAAACGCGCCGTTATTAGTGTTGCCGTATCCTGGCGGGCGGCATCCTCGGATCGGTTTTCTCGAAGGCGCGATTCGTCCCCAACGGGAAACGAAGTTCAGTGTTTTTCCACCCTGGAGCAGCGGCGAGTATTTCGTGGTCGATGTGCCGGAGGCGATTTGGGTGGTGATCGAAAACAAGCGAAATCTGCTGTACTTGGCGCACACGCATATTCCCACGTTATGGGATAAAAAAGGCGCGTCGCTCGAACCGCTGGAATGGCGCCGGGGCGCCGCGGGGCAACTCTCGATTGAACGCGTGTTGCCCAACAAAGTGGCCTTTGGCGCCAAAATTCGCCCCGGCCAAGACGCCGTGTACATGGAAATGTGGCTCAAAAACGGCTCCTCCCACATGCTCAGCGGCATGCGCGTGCAAAACTGCGTGATGCTCAAAGCCGCGCCCGAATTCGCCGCCGCCACCAACGAGAATAAAATTTTGCAGCCGCCGTACGCGGCATGCAAATCGACCGATGGCCGCCGCTGGGTGATCACCGCCTGGACCAACTGCCAACGCGCGTGGGCAATCCGCCTTGCCCGTGTCTGCACAGCGACCCGCAATTCCCCGATTGCCCGCCCGGAGAAACGCGGCGGCTGCGAGGTTGGCTTTCCTTTTATGAGGGTGACGATATCGCGGCGGAATTGCGCCGCATCGACGCCACCGGCTGGCGCAACGAAAGCGGTCAGTAACTGTTCAATACGTGAGACAAAACAAAACACGCACGGAGGAAAAAAACTGATGATCGAATCAAACGCCACCCTCTACGCCCGCCTCGGCGGTTACGATGCCATTGCAGCGGTTGCGGATAATCTCATCTCGCGTTTGACGGCCGACGCCCAACTCGGGCGGTTCTGGCGCCACCGGGGCGACGACGGCCTCCAACGCGAAAAGCAACTCCTGATCGATTTCCTCTGCGCCAGCGCCGGCGGGCCGCTCTTCTATACTGGGCGCGACATGTCCATGACGCATCGTGGTATGGGAATCAGCGCCGACGACTGGCGAATTTTTATCGGCCATGTACGCGCCACGCTCGAACAGTTCGAGGTTCCCGCCACGGAGAAAGAGGAGGTGATTGGTTTCATCGAAACCACCAAGGCGGAAATCGTGGAAGAATGAGGACCGTTCGAGAAATATTTGTCTGATAGGCTTTCTTACCGGGATCGTCGAACAATGAAGACCTTGCTGCTCATGCGCCACGCCAAATCGAGTTGGAGCGACGCGAACCTCTCTGATCACGACCGCCCGCTCAACGAGCGAGGACAACGCGACGCCCCCAGAATGGGCGCGTACCTGAGCGAACAGGAATGCACACCCGAATGTATTCTCGCCTCGACCGCCATTCGCGCCAGAACGACGGCCGAAAAAGTCGCCCAAGGTTGTGGATACCAAGGGCTGGTCGCCGAACACGCCAACCTCTATTGCGCGGCGGAGCCCGACGTGCTGGAGCTGGTCCGAAATACGTCGGACGCCTTTTCCACCATCTTGCTCATCGGCCATAACCCCACTTGGGAAATCATGCTGCGGCGGTTCACTGGCGAGAGTCGCCGCATGCCCACGGCGGCCATTGCCTGTATTCAGTTCACGCGCCAAGCTTGGTCGGATTGTGAATACCACACCGGCGTGCTGGCCCATTTTTGGATCCCGCGCGATCTGGCTTGATCGGCTGCGGGCCAAAGCGTGTTGGCGCGGCGGAAGGGCCTTGCCCCAATCGCCTTCTTGCAGGCTGGCTGCTGGCTGCTAGAATTCCTCACAGCGCCAAGGCTTTCATCATCTTTGGCCGGCGTGAAATAACACGACTTTGGGTGAAACGAACTTGGATGAGCCGAACTCACACGGCGGCCCCGACATGAAACCAGCACAGGATGCAATCGGAGCTTATCCCGAACATTGGACCCGCCGTTCCTTGCTCGATTTGGAGAACCTCTCCGCCGAGGAAATCAACACCATTCTTGACGTCGCTGCTTCGCTCAAGCGAGCCACCGATGGCTGCCGCACCAAGCTCTCGTTACTTTCCGAGTGTACGGTGGCCAACCTTTTTTTCGAGAATTCGACCCGCACCAGGACCAGCTTCTCGCTCGCGGCGCGGCGGCTGGGCGCTGGCACGATCGAATTTTCCGCCGCCGGCAGCAGCCTTTCCAAAGGCGAATCGTTTATCGACACCGCCAAAACGATTGAAGCGATGAACGTCGATGCAATCATCGTCAGACACTCCACGCCCTGAACGCCGCATCTGCTCGACCAAGAACTCCAGTGCGCCGTGATCAACGCCGGCGATGGTCCTCATGAGCACCCCACGCAGGGCTTGCTCGACATACTCACGATCCGCGAACATCGCGGCGATATCGCCGGCCTTACGGTCGCCCTCGTGGGAGATATCGCCCACAGCCGCACCGCCCGTTCAAACATTTGGGGCTTGCTGAAGCTCGGCGCGCATGTGATTGTTTGCGGTCCCTCGACGCTGGTGTCGCGGCGGTGGGAGGAGCTCGGCGTGGAAGTGGTCTACCGCCTGGACGACATTCTCGATCGCTGCGATGTGCTGAATCTACTGCGAATTCAATTTGAGCGGCAAGCCACGCGGCCGTTTCCCTCGGTGCATGAATACGCACTGCTGTACGCCATGAATCGGGAGCGAATGCGGCGCGCCAAGGACAACATACTCATCATGGCGCCGGGGCCGATCAATCGAGGCGTGGAGATCACGCCCGAGGTGGCCGACGGCGCCCACTCCGTCATTCTGGAACAGGTCACCAATGGGCTGGCGGTGCGCATGGCTGTGTTGCGATTGCTCTGCCACGCTAAACGTGACCAGAGGAAAGAACGCCAATGAATCGCTTCGTGGTGCGTGGCGGTCGCGTGATTGATCCCGCCCAAGCGGAAGATCGGATTACGAATCTGCTGATCGAAAACGGCCGCGTCGCCGACTGGGATGCCGACGCAAATGCTGCGAAGGTCGTGGTCGAGGCGGCGGGAAAAATCGTTGCGCCCGGTTTTGTCGATACGCATGTGCAGCTGCGAGAGCCGGGCGAAGAGGGCGACGAAACTATCGAAACCGGTTGCCGGGCGGCGGTCGCGGGAGGATACGCCTCAATTGCCTGCCTGCCCAACACCGACCCGCCGGTCGATACGCCCGCCGGCGTGCAGTTCATCCAACAGCGGGCCGCCAGGGCCGATCTTTGCAATGTGTTTGTGTTGGCCTGCGTGAGCAAGGACCGCCAAGGCGAGCAGCTTGCCGAAATGGGCGCCTTGGTGGAAGCAGGCGCGGTCGGCTTTACCGACGCCGCCTCGCCGATTTGCAACTCCGAACTTTTGCGCCGCGCGCTCCAATACGCGCTGATGTTCGACAAGCCGATTTTGAATCGGCCGGAGGCGGTCGAACTTTCCCAGGGCGGCGTGATGCACGAAGGGCTGACGTCCTTGATTCTAGGACTGGCCGGCATGCCCGCCGACGCCGAAGATGTCATGACCGGCCGCGATTTGCGTCTGGTGGAAGCCACCGGTGGCAGAATGCATTTGCTCAGCCTGTCGAGCGCGGTGAGCGTCGATTCCGTCCGTCGTGCAAAAAAACGAGGCGTGCGCGTGACCGCCGAAGTGCATCCTCACCATTTCGCCCTGACCGATGAATCGCTGCGGTCGTTCGACGCCAACTTCAAGGTCAACCCGCCGCTGCGTTCGCCCGAACATTTGGCGGCTTGCATTGAAGGTTTGCAAGACGGCGCGATCGATGTGATCAGCAGCGGCCACGCGCCCCGGGCCGCCGAAAAAAAGGCGTTGGAAATCGACCGAGCGCCGTTCGGCGCCGTGGGGTTGGAAACCACGCTGGGTGTGGTCGCGACTTATCTGATCCACACCGGCAGCCTCGATTGGCCGGCAGCGCTCGAAAAAATGACCATCAATCCGGCACAAGTGCTGGGACTCGACCGAGGCCATTTGCGAGTTGGCGCCGCCGCCGATTTTGTCATCATTGCTCCCCAAGCACGCTGGAAAGTGAACGCCGAGGCTTTTTGTTCCAAGAGCGCGAACTCGCCCTTTCTCGGCATGGAGTTGCAAGGCCGCGTGGAAAAAACGTTCGTCGGCGGCGTGTTGAAATTCGATTTGAATTGCAACCGGGCAACCGCCAGCGGCAATTGATTGCCGGGCGGTGAATCAGACGCTCGCCGTCGTGGCCGCCAAAAAAAGAGGGTCGCGGCGGACGAGGTCGAAATCGGCGTCGTTGAACGCCCGCTCGCGGAAACGCCCATCTTGATCAATGGCTCGCCCCAGATGCCGCACCGCCGGTTCGACCTTTCCCAGCAGCGACCAATAACAGGCCAACTTGTACTGCACCGCGGCATTGCAATAGTCGATCGCGGCGGCTTGTTCGAGGGCTTGAATGGCGAGATCAAGCCGGTCGGTTTTTCGATAACACGCGCCCAACGCCAGCCAAATATGCACATTCTCATCGTCGCACAAAGCGGCCTGGCGAAAACACCGGATCGCCTCGCCGTATTTTTCCATCAGCAAAAATGCTTGCCCGCGAAGACACTGCGCGCGAGGTCGGCCACGACCTTCCGTATCGAGCTGATCGAGCGTGCGTACGGCGCGCCTTCCCAATCGGAGGCGCGAGGCGAGGTCTAACGGCCAGCGGTCGGACAAACAGGTGGCCAAATCCAGATAACCTTCCGCTTCCCGGAAGCGCTGTTGACGGCGGATGCGGTCTTGGTTCGACATGCCGACCCCCTAGGCCTATATGAAATGGGGCTTATGAATGACTCGGCGGAGAAAAGAACGGAGCAAAAAAACGCCGCCTACTCTTTATTGTAATCAGAGGCTGGCTGATTCCCAAAGGTTGTGGGAGTTTTTAGGTCGTAAGTGCTTTATCGAAACGACTTAAGCAGGCAAATACGACTTTCCCAATCTGGCTGGCCTTTCCAATCAGGTAGGTCAGTGGCGTGGTCAGGAAAGACACAGGAAGACGAATCTCTTCGTTCACCTTTCTTATGTGCCCGAACTTATTCGGGCTGAATAGCCTGGATCATGCAGTCGTCATACGCCTTTAGGTACGGCAACCCTTGTTCGGCTTGGGCAAAGAAAACTGTTTTGCCTCAGTTGGACGTTGAGTTTCTTGTCTGGAGGATAAGCTAGTCGCTAGGACGAGCACTGCGGCTGGATTGCGCCAGGAATGCACCGCAATTGAATCAAAACCCCTTATTTGTGTCCCTTGGGTGACGAATTATAGCTCACCGTTTTGCAGGACCGCAAACAAGACATCAACTTCTTCGGCGTAAGACAAGCGGCGTTTATTATTTGCCAACAATTGATTCGCTGGCTCGGCCGGAAACTCAGTCGCCAAGTCTGAGGCGAAAGACGCCAGGAGCGGTTGTACCACCACGGCCGTCAGCGAGTAGTCGCCGATGTCGCTGCCCTCGCGCTCCCGCACCAGGTAGGTGTAGACGCCGGCTTGGGTCAGGTTGGCCGCGTCCAGCCGGAAGCCGCTCTCTCCGCTGACCGTTTCGATCAGCGTT
>JAJRWU010000216.1 GCA_024276655.1 Planctomycetota bacterium | reverse complement strand
TACAGCCTTGACTTGCGATACAGTATCCATGCGGACGCTCCTTCTCCCAGACTTGATTGATGATCCTAACAATCAATTCTGAAAGGACTTCCGTTTTTTTTAATAGGCCAATATTTTCCTTAAGTTGATGCGTATGCGGTGGCGCTCCGCGCAACCGCCGGCTAATGGCTGCCAAGCCTCCGGCTTGGAATGAGCTCTTGCCTGATACGAACGCCGTCTTGCTTCAATCGGCGGCGCGAATCTTGCGGCCCTGGTGAAAAAACTTGGCGGGTTGGCGAATGACTTATGTATAAACCACGGACTCCAATCCCTAAACTCCAACGCCGGCGGCTAAAAAGCACCGTCTTGCACATGGACCAATAACACTGCCGGGCGATCACTGCTTCGGCGATATTTCTTCTTCGCTGCTTGCGCTATCGGCGAGTGTTTGTGCTTGCTCCAGGGCTTTGTCGGTGCTGGAAGGATCGACCGTTCGGCACGATTCGCTGAGCTGGTCCGACAAGCCCCGCAAATAGGTTTTCCAATCGGCGGGGGCCATGTCGGGCGGGCAAAGCTGCTCGAACTCCGCCAGCAGCAGAATCAGCCGCAACAGGTGCCGAAAAACGATTCCCTCCTGTTTGTGCAGCCGTTTGCTGGCGATGAAATTGTTGAAGTCGCCGCCGAATTCCAACAGTTCGCCGGCCGCCCAAACCGATTGCGTGCGTACGCCATGCACGCCGGGGAATTCGTAGTCGAAAAGAATGCGCAGCTTCTCCGCAATGGTCAGCACGCGCGGCGGCGGTTCGTCGAAGGCGCCCCAATTACGGTCTTGCTCCTCTTTGGGCGCCGCCGTCAACTCCTCGGCCGACACTAACCCCAACTTCAGCAGTTGGTGGTCGATGCGCTCGGTCGCCAACGGCCCAGGCGGCAACTCTTCTTGCGGCGGCACGCGCAATTGCCAACCGACCGAAGGCGGCAATTCCAGCACGCTTTCAAACGCCTGGATGCGCTCCTTGTGGTCGGCGCCGCCCATTTGGTTGACGAGAAACAGGCCGTACAACGGGTTCACGCTGCGCAGCAAGGCCAGCTTTGCCAGTTCCGGCGTGGGATGAGCGAACTTAGGCCGATACGACGATTGCGCATCCGCCGGCGGCGCATTTTCCGCCGCCGCTTTCGCGGGCGATGACGATATTTTCTTTGTTGACGTTTCCTTCGCCGCCTGTTTTTCCTTGGCCGCTTGCTGTTCGGCGAAAAACAGTTGCACGGCCGATGGAGGGGCTTCCGGTTCGGGTGGCGTTTCGGCCGATTCCGGCGCCGTTTTCGGCGGCTCTGGTTCGAGCGTCACATATCCGGCGCGCCACAGAACGAGCAACATTTTCTCGAGCGCCTGTTTGTTTTCCTCTAACGGCTTGCCGAGCATCAGCCGCTGGTCGATCAACCGGCGAAGGCGCTCAACCTCTGGTGAGACGGTCAGCATGTGAGCCACCAAGCGCCAAGGCGGCAAGCCGCGGCTGGCGAGTTTTCCCGGCGGGGCGGCGCGAAGTTTCTCGAATTGTTGTTCGGTCCAATACTGTTGGTTGGCGCGGCGTTTGGGCATCTTTTTCTTCAACGCCTTTTTCGCCTTGCGCAGACCGGGGTCTTTGGTGTCTTCGGGAATTTGGTCGTACTTCTCCCGCCACCGCAGCATTTTCACATCGTCTTCGTGCGCCAACACAAACACGTAACCCTGGGTGTCGAATTGAGGACGCCCCGCGCGGCCGAAAATTTGTTGGGCGCTGCTGGGGTCCATGATCTTCTTTTTTCCCGGCGGCCCCTTGATGATGCTGGGCAACACCACCGACCGCGCCGGCAGGTTAATGCCCGCCGCCAAGGTTTCGGTGCAGATGGCCACCGAGAGCAATTTCTTCTGGAACAGCTCTTCCACGATGCGTCGGTACTTGGGCAACAGTCCGGCATGATGCACGCCCACGCCCCGCAGTAGGAGTTGCTTGAGTTTCGGCGCCGCGCCGCCCGACCAACTGTACGGTGCAATGGCCTCCAGAATTTGGGCTTGCCGCTGCTTGGCTTGCAGCGCCTTGCCCTTGAGTTGCTCCGCGATATTCCAGCACTCCTCCCGATTGAAACAAAAGACCAGCGCCGGCGTGCGGCGTGCTTCTTCATCGCCGCGCGCCATGTCTTCAATATGTTCGTTGAGCGTGCGGTCGCCCACCCACTGGTAACTGAGCGGCACGGTGCGGTGCTCTCCCTGCACCAACTCCAAACGCCGTTGGTGTTCGCGGTTGAGCCAGGTCGAAAACTCCATCGCGTTGCCGACCGTGGCCGAAAGCAACAACAGCCGCACATGCTTCGGCAGCAGTCCTAGCGATAACTCCCAAACAATGCCCCGCTCAGGATCGTTGAAGCAATGGAATTCATCCATCACGACGGCCGCCACTTCTTGAAAATCGAACGCTTCAGGATGCAGCAGGCGATTGAGTAAAATTTCCGCCACCACCACCAGCACGCGCGCCTGAGGATTGACGCGGCGGTTGCCCGTCACCAAACCGATTTCATTTTCGTCGAACCCCCAACGCTGGGCGGCGGCTTGAATCTCTTGAAATTTCTGTTCGGTGAGCGCGATCAAGGGCGTGGTGTAGTAGGCCTTGGCGCCGGTGCGCAAGGCTTCGTAAAGCGCCCCCTCGGCGATCAAAGTTTTTCCGGTGCCGGTCGGCGCGCAAACCAACACCCCCTGCGTTGAAGTGAACCACGCCAGCAAGGCTTCTTCTTGAACCGGATAGGGCTCAAACGGCAGTTGCTCGAAATACGCTTCGGCCAGTTGGTCTCGTGAAATTTCGGTTTCCGACATACCGTTCTGCAAACCTCGATTAGTTCGATTTTTGACAATAACTCGCCTTCGGTCACGCCCGACTCTGGGCCGGCTGTGCCGATTATCGGGCGGTAAGGCCGCCTTCTGCTAGTGGCGGGAAGCAAAAAGAGAGCGGAATCTTGCCTGAAGAGGGTCATTAAGTTGTTTTGCATTAACGCGTTACGCCTCTTGCTGCCGCCGAAAACTCATTATTACCCAACTATTACATAGCTATCGCTTGGGAATGACACAGTGGACCATGAATTCCACTACAATTCCGTGCTCGAACACCGAAGATGGCGGCGCCGGAACAAACGGCGCCAAAACGCAACAGGCCCGCGTCCGCCGAAAATCCGGCGGGAGCCGCCTCACTCGAAGAAGCATCCCCCAAACTATCCTTGGTACTCCAACCTGTTTTACAAGCGAGAAAAACACCATGGCAACAGCCACCGAAACACCTCAACTGCTCGAAGACCAAGTCATCCCCGAAGGCAAACTGCTGGATTGCCAACCAGAAGATTTTGCCCCCGAAGACGTGCAAACCCGCGAGAGAGATCGCCGCATGGCAAACGGTTTGAACATTCCGATTGTCAGTTGGCTGGCGCTCTTGCACATTGGCGCGTTGGCGGCGCCGTTCTTTATTTCCTGGGAAGCGGTCGCCTTGACTGTCTTCCTGCATTGGCTCACCGGCGGCATCGGCATCTGTTTGGGGTACCACCGTCTGTTGACCCACTCCAGTTTCCAAACCTATCGGCCGATTCGCTGGTTTTTGGCGATGATGGGCGGCTTGGCGGGTGAGGGCTCTTCGCTCGACTGGGTCGCCAACCATCGGAAGCACCACGCGCACAGCGACCAACCCGATGACCCCCATTCGCCGCGCGACGGCGCTTGGTGGTCGCACATGCTTTGGTTGGCCTGGGTTCGCACCGGCGAAGAGCAAGAGGCGTTTGTCAAGCGTTGGGCGCCCGACCTGCACCGCGATAAAGGCCTGCGAATCATCGGTCAACTTTTCCTGCCCTCGCATTTTGTCATGGGGTGCCTTTTACTTGGCGCGGGTTACGCTTATGGCGGAACCTACATGGCGGCTTCGTTCCTCACTTGGGGGCTGTTCATGCGGTTGCTCTTCGTGCTGCACACCACGTGGTTTGTCAACTCCGCCAGCCACCTGTGGGGATATCGCAACTACGAAACCACCGACGATAGCCGCAACAATTGGTGGGTCGCGATTCTCGGTTACGGCGAAGGCTGGCACAACAATCATCATGCCTACCCCAGAATGGCCAACCACGGCCATCGTTGGTGGGAATACGACATGACCTACCGCACCATTCGCCTCATGGCCCGCTTGGGCTTGGCCTGGAAGGTGATCGACTACAAACAAAAAACCACCGACGGCGTCGTGAAATAAGATGCGGTAATTCAGACACAACTCGAAATAATCAGAAGCCCGGCTTTTTCAAAAAGCCGGGCTTCTCGCCATTCTTGGGAAAGCCGAATGGAACAACCACCCCAGCGAGGAACGGCCGCATTCGGTTATACTTATACGCTCCCACACTTTCTACGTGCGTCTTATTGGTCAAACACGCTCCATGAATGACTCGGCAAGAGTGACAAACGAAACGCCTGAAGTTAATCTTACGGGCAAGCAACTCGGCGACTACCGGATTCTGCGGCGTCTGGGACAAGGCGGCATGGCGGTGGTCTATCTGGCTGAGCAAACGTCGCTGCGCCGACGCGTGGCCTGGAAAGTTTTGCGGAACAATCTCGCCCACGACGATTCGTATCTACACCGCTTCAAGAATGAAGCGCAGGCGGCGGCTTCGTTGGTGCATGCCAATATCGTTCAGATCCATGAGGTGGGTTGTGTCGAGGGCGTGAATTACATCGCCCAGGAATATGTTCAGGGCCTGAACCTCGCCCAATACCTGTTGCGCAAAGGGCCGGTGGATGTCAAAACGGGCGTCAATATTTTGCGACAAGTCGCCACGGCGCTGCATAAATCGGGTGAACAAAACATCATTCACCGCGATATCAAACCCGAAAATATCATGCTCTCCTCGACGGGCGAAGTGAAGGTGGCCGACTTCGGTCTGGCGAGAGTGGCCCAAGACGATGAAGTCAACCTGACGCAAGTCGGCGTTACCATGGGCACGCCGCTTTATATGAGCCCCGAACAGGTTGAGGGCGGCGGCATCGATCCTCGCAGCGACATTTATTCTCTCGGTGTGACATGCTACCACATGTTCGCCGGCCGGCCGCCGTTCGAGGGCGACAACGCGCTGGCGGTCGCGGTGCAACATCTCCAGAAGGCGCCGCCCCGGCTCGAAACGCTGCGTCCCGATTTGCCGGAGGCGTTGTGCCGCATCGTGCATAAAATGCTGGCCAAGGCGCCGAAAGACCGTTTCCAACGCGCCGCCGATTTACTCCGGGAACTCCGCACGCTGCACATCGAGGGCCAGAGCCACGACCCCCACGAAGATTGGGGCGAGTGGAGCACCGCCGAGTTGCTCGCACTTTCCGACGCCCGCCTGGAAGCCACGCAACAACTCGACGCCATTATGAAATCGAGTGCTGCTTCAGGCGGCCGCAAGTCGGCCTGGTATGTAACAGGAGTTGTGCTGCTGGCCGCGTTTCTGTTTGGCGCCGCCGGCGCGTGGTGGAGGCGCCCGCCGGATCTGTTGTATGTCGACGCCCAGGATTCCTCGGAAGTGGCCCATTACGAAACGGCGCGCGAGCAATACCTCAACACTCTCTTCCTGAGTGAGGATGAACTCCGCCCCGCCCACTGGGAAGCCGTTTGGAAACGGTTCGATCCCCAAGACAGCATGAACCTTATGTGGGCGCGGCTGGCGAAACAGCAACTCGCTCTGATGTATTTGAAAAGTGACGAACTCGATAGCGCGCTGCCCCTTTTTCGCGAACTGGCCGATCTCGAAGAGGAAGAGAAGAAATTTCGCGCCATAGGATTGGCCGGCCAACTGCTCGTGCAGAGTCGTCGTGGCAACCAGGACGAAGCCCGACGGCTGGCCATCAAACTTGTGCCCCTGCGCGACCAGATCGAAAACTCTCGTTGGCTCGCCGCGCAGGTCGACCCCTACCTGGACGAAATTCGCCAGGCCGTCGGCAATGACGAGGCCTGATCGGAGAGCGCCGCTTCTTCGATTCGCGGACCTTAGGACCTGTCCAAGAGATATTCCGTGCAATGGTGTTATGAAACCCCCGCCAAGCCGGAGGCTTGCCAGCGATTAGCCGGTGGTCGAGCGCAGCGAACACCACCGGTAGGCCAACGCAGCGAACGATGCATCCCGGCGGGATGCCAGATGCGGCGGCTCCGGGAACGCCGCGAAACAACGCCGTCATTCACGGCGCCCATTGCCGCCAACGCGTCTGGCGTCAAACGCGCCGGTTGCGTTGGACCCATTGGCGCCAAAACCATATTTCCGCGCCAATAATCAACGCGCCGATCAACGGCGTGGCGAAGCGGGCCGCCGAACCGCCGCTGGTCAGCGGTGTGAACGGCAACGCGATGAAAAACACGCCCGCCAACGTCATCAAAACCGTGCGGGCCACGCGCAAACGAAATTCAACCGATTGTTTTTTCATGGTGTGAGTCTATTCGACCGTGGCGACCGGCAACAGGTTGGACGGTGCGCTTCAACCTGTTTTTACCGCCGTTTGGAGTTCATGCTTGAGCATGTTCTTTGCGCCGTCCACTACTCAAAGCCGAGCGGTCCTGGCGGAGGCAGCGACGTAGGGTCCGCTATGCGGACCAAAAGGATTTGCCTCGATTTCCGTATTGGAAATAGCGGTATTCAACGCTGGAAACCGGATGCGATGGTCGGGCCGCCAGCAAAAACCATGGTCCACAAACGGTCCTTGAGCATGTTTTGAAGATGTTACACTGCTCGCGGTCGAGCATGGCGATTTTTTTCGTTGAACAGCTTGCCGTTCGACGGTCTGTCGGTAGCCGCGGAGCATGCGTAACAAAAACATGCTGAAGCATGAACTCCAACGGCGCGAACTCCACTTCTCCGCCGCCTCGCATCTTCATAAATCCCCGGTCCTTTTATGAAGATTCATTAATTATCAAAGAAACTGATTGACTTTTCGCCAGGACCGCTTAAACTCCGCGTAATAAATTTACAGTTATTTCGTGGCGTTAATGGGGTGGGTGGTAATTAAGGCGTTCGCCGGCGTTGCGTCAACGACGCAGTCGGCTCTCGCTGCCGCCGCCCGGCGTTATTTCGTTCCGTGCGATGGGCCTGCGCGGCTGCGGTTTTCGTTTCATGTTCGGTGCATTCATTTCAGAAGAAGGAGTTGCTGATGAAGAAGATGTTCACGCCCCAAACGCCGGTTGGTCCAGAGCATGACGCCATACCGCCCGACGACCCGCCCGGCATGCGGCCGAAAAAAACGGCGCCGCTCAGGCGGTTTATCGCCTGTTGCGTTCTTTCACTCCTTATGGGCGGTTGTACTCCCACGGGGTCCGGTCCGCAGGTTACCGGAAAGGCCTCTGCGACAATGTATGTTCGCGTTTACCCCGCTACCGCAGCGCAATGGGTGGTCGGTCGTGAATTGGGCGTTTATCATCCTCTCGAGTTCAGCCCTGAGAACAGGTTCCCGTTCGCGCGAATACCCCGCCTTGACAAAAATGGGCGAGAAGCCTGGGGGATGGATGTCAATTTAACCAAAGGCGTCTACTATGATTTACGGGGAATATACAACAATGTGGTCATCCCCGGAACGATCCACAACTATCTGTATAACGGATCGGAAGAAGTTAATATGTGGGAAGAATGAAAATACGGGAAGGTATTGTGTGAGTTACCTGAAGAAACACGCGTCGCCTGAGATGTGGAAATGTACTGGTTCAGCGTGACGTTGAGTTTTGGTGAATCGCTAGTCGTGAGTAACAAAGCGGACTAAAGGCAGTATTTCTGGGTTGCGTTTTTCGCATTTAGGCCAAAAGCAAGGGACTTTGATTCAATTGCGGTGCATT
>JAJRWU010000013.1 GCA_024276655.1 Planctomycetota bacterium | reverse complement strand
TGGCGACACAAATGCGACCGTTATTTATCGAGCGGTGCTTATACCTTCTAACACAACTTGGTAGGTCAGCATCAGACTCCGTGTTTGAAACGCCAAACAGGGGTTATGTTAGGAGCTCTTAGCAGAATATTTCGGACGAGCAATAAGATGGCGGTTGCTGTGCTGACTCGATTCCGTCCATCCTCGGCAGGCAAAAACGTGTCGAGTGTTTCCCGAAGCCGACAGCGTTCCATGCAGCGATTGATAATCGGCTGCGCCCCGACTGTGCGAGCGTGCAGCGTGAAGTTGCCGGCGGTTGCCTTCGCGCCAGGGTAGCGGGGTCGATTGGCTGCTGCTTTTGTTTTTTCTTCATGCCATCACGATAGCAACGCGATGACGAGTGGCTAAACTGTCCGGCTGTCGATATCGAAAGAGGAAAAACAACGTACGTCGACGGCCATTGACTTAAGTCGCGAAACGGCTGACCTAGCAAAAAAACATGGCCCAGTGGCCACTGCCGACAGCCTACGTTTCTCGTGGCATCGGCCAGCCCTCCGATTGCCAGCCAAAAGAAACTCGAAGAAAGTGAAACCCAGATGTGCGGACAATAAGATTCACGGTTACGCGCGAACGCCAACCATTCACGCCAGAATATCATGCAGTACGTTGCCGGCGACGTCGGTCAGACGCATATCCCGGCCGCTGAATCGGAAGGTGGTGCGGAGATGATCCAGACCGAGCAGATGCAGCATGGTGGCGTGCAGGTCATGCACCTCGACACGATTTTCCACAACCTTGTAACCGAACTCGTCGGTGGCGCCGTACGTGACGCCGCCCTTCACGCCGCCGCCAGCCATCCAATTGGAGAAACCGTACGGGTTGTGGTCTCGGCCGTCGGTTCCTTGTGCGAAGGGCGTGCGGCCAAATTCACCGCTCCAAACCACTAGCGTGTGGTCGAGCAGGCCGCGTTGTTTGAGGTCGGTCAGGAGGGCGCCGATCGGCTGATCAACCGCCATGGCGTTGTCGGTGTGTCCTTGCCGCAAGTTGCGGTGTTGATCCCAACGGTCGTGGGCGACTCGGGGGCAGGTCAATTCAATAAACCGCACGCCCCGCTCCACCATCCGCCGCGCGATCAGACATTGCCGGGCGTAGATCGCGGTGTGTTTGTTCTTGGAGTCGAGGCCGTACATGCTTTTTGTTTCCTCCGTTTCGCGGGAGAAATCGATCAAATTCGGAACGGCGGTTTGCATGCGAAAGGCCAGTTCATAATTTGCAATCGACGATCCCAAGGCGTCCGCAGCGCCCCAGCGGTCCAGCAGTTCGGTGTCTAAACGGTGCAGCAGCGCCAGTTTGTTTTTTTGCAAATCGGCCGTCGGTTCGGCCGGTTTGATGTTCGCCACCGGCTGCGGACCGGCATTAAAAATCGAGCCTTGAAAAGAGGCCGGCAAAAATCCGCTGTTGAAATTGTCGAGCCCTCCGGGCGGAATCAAACCGCCGTTGAGCACCATGAAGCCGGGTAGGTCGCGGCATTCGCTGCCCAAGCCGTAGCCAATCCAGGCGCCCATCGAAGGGCGGCCTTGAATTCCGGTGCCGGTGTGCAAGAAGTAATTTCCAAAAGTGTGCTCCGAGAAATTGGAGGTCATCGAGCGTATCACGGCCATTTCGTCAACATGCTGGGCCACATGCGGAAACAAATCGCTGACCTCGGTGCCGCTCTCGCCATAATGCCGAAACTTCCAAGGACTGCCCAACGTGGCGCCGTTGTCGTCGAACTGCGTGGGCTCCTTCTTCATCGAAAAAGGCTTGCCGTTTTCAGCCGTTAGCAAAGGCTTGGGATCGAACGTATCGACTTGCGAGGGACCGCCGTCCATATAGAGAAAAATGACGTTCGTGGCCTTCGGCGCAAAATGCGGCTTCCGCGGCGCGAAGACATCGCGCCGCGCGGCGGCCCGCGCCGAATGACTATCCTCTTCCGCCAACAACGCCGACAACGCCACGGAGCCGAAGCCGCAAGCGCAGCGGCGGAGCATGTCTCGACGACTTATCGGCGGTGGTTGGTATCGTCCGCAGTGCGACATGCTTGCAACTCCCAAAGGTTCGCGGCTAAGGAATAGTCCTGAAATAAGCTACCGGTTGTGGTTCAGAAAAGCCCGGCATTTTCAAAATGCCGGGCTTTTAATTCGGCATGTAAATTCAGGACTGTTCCTAATTCAAAAAGACAAATTCCTTCGTGTTGAGCAGCACATGGCCGAGGTCGGCCCAGGCATCGAGGCGGTTCGCGTTGGGGCGGCGCTGCAACTGCTCTTGAAGAAATTGCAAGGCCGCCGCCAATTCGTGTGCATTCGGCGGCCGGGCAAAAGCCTGCATATACATTCGTTCGACGCGCGCGACAGCGTCATCATCATCGGCGGCGGGCGACGCCAATACGGCTTCCGCCCACACGCGAGCTTGCGAAATCACGAAGGGATCGTTCAACAAAATCAACGCCTGAGCTGGCACGTTCGAGATGTTGCGCCGGCCCACGGTGCTGAAAGGCGTGGGCGTGTCGAACGCCAACATCATGGGGGAAAGAAAATTCCGCCGAACCGCCACATAAATACTGCGGCGACCGCCGCCGTCCAACGGACCGCTCCGCGCCGGCCGGCCGCGACCGTCCATGAAGGGCGTCAAATGGATCGGCACGCTGGGCCCGGCCATGGTTTCATCCAGCCGTGAAGATACGGCCAGGATGGCGTCTCTGATGACTTCACCCTCCAAACGCCGCAGCCGCATCCGATGCAACAACGCATTGGCGGGGTCGGCTTGATCGGCCGCCGCGTTCAAACGCGAAGACATCTGGTAGGTGCTGCTCAACACCATGGTTCGCAACATCTGTTTGAGCGACCAATCTTGCCGCACCAATTCCAAGGCCAGGAAATCGAGCAAGGCGGGATGCGTTGGCGGTTCGCCCAAGAGGCCGAAATTATCGACCGTGGGCACGATGCCGCGTCCAAACAGATGATGCCACAATCGATTCACCCGCACGCGAGGCACCAGCGGACTGATTTGAGGATCAAGCATTTCCCGGGCCAGTTCCAACCGACCGCTGCCGGCGGCCCGTGCGGCGGTTTCCTTAGCGGAGTCGGGCTGGCCGACCAACGCGCTGAGCAGTTGCCGGGGCGCGAGGAGGCCGCGTGCATTAGGATTGCCGCGCACCAACACGTTTTCATCTTCGCCGGAGCCATCCCACATGGCCGGCGCCGTGCGCGAGGTGGCAACCACGCGGGCGGCCAACTGCCCGCGCCGCTGTTGTAACGACGTTACCTCCGCCGTAAGTTCGCCCGCCGCAGAGGCGCCTTCGGGCAATAACGCCGGATGCCGCCACAGCCAATCGGCCACCGCGGCCCAACGGCGGCCGGAGGGAGCGGCCAATTCGCCCTGGGCCATGGTTTGGCAAACGGTTTCAAACACCTGTTGGTAGGCCTCCGCAGCCGCTTCGGCCGTTTGCGGCGCGGCGGCTTGCAGCATTTCGAGTAAGGGCGCGGAGGGCGCGTCTTGTGGGTTCGCGGGCGGCGCGGCGCCTTGCACGACCATGAGAATTTCCAGCGGCTGGTCGTCGATGGCCGTGAATTCCAAGTGGACGCCGTGCCCCGTGTAGCGCGATAAATCGTGCGCCACCCATTGCGGCTGCGGCAATTTATCGAAACTTTTGAGCAACGAACCGTGCAACGGCCCCTGATTCACGCGGTGCGAGTCGACCACCGCATACACATGCGCCGAACCTCGCACCAGGTAATAGACCTTGCCCGGAGCGATGGTGAACGTCGGCGTTCTGAGCGTACGACCCGGCTGCTTCCAGCCGGCCGTGCGGCCTGATTCCGCCTCCGAACCGGGCGCCAATTGCAAGCCGTTCCAGAACGGATCTCGCACCGCCGCCGCATACGGTGCGATGCGCCCTTTTTCGCTGCCTCCGCCGTACAATCGAAATTCGCCCGGCTGTACGGGCGCCGCGCCGAACGTGGGGCCATCGGTTCGCCAGTCGCATTTCTCAGACTTCGAGAAGTCGAGCACCACTTCGACGTTTTGCAGGGAGGCGTTCTGTTCTTGTAGAGCTTTGCGCCACGTTTGAAGCGACTGGGAAAACACCTGGGCGTCGAAACGTCCTTTTTCTTTGGCCTTCGCCAGCGGATAGAGAGGATCGTGCGGCCGGTTGCGAGCCGCTTTTATTTCCTTCCGCCATGCCGTGATTTCGGCGGTGGGCGTTTCGGTTTTGCCGCCTGCCTCTGCTGTTTTCGCCGTCGGCTCGCTCAGCGCGGCCAAGAGCACATTGGCCAGGGAAGCGGCTGGTTGGCGCCACGCCGCGCCCTGCAAACGCGTGATTCTTCGGCCGCCCGTTTGTTGCATGCGGCCCAATTCCTGGTCCAAGATTCGATTGGCGTCCAACGAATCGAAACGCACTTGCCGATACGCCGAACTTTGCAGGAAGCCGGAGAAGGCGTAATAGTCTTGCTGGGTGATGGCGTCGAATTTGTGGTCGTGGCAACGGGCGCAGGAAACCGTCAGGCCGAGAAAGGTTTTGGTGGCCACGTCGATCATGTTGTCGAAGCGGTCGGTTTCATCTCGGCGAATGTCGACCGGCGAATGAACCCACTCTCCCATGAACCAAAAGCCGGTTCCCAATATCGATTCGTTGAAACCCTCGAAGGGATGCCGCCGAGGGTTTGAAAGTAAGTCGCCCGCGATATGTTCGGTGGTGAATTGATCGAACGGCACATCGGCGTTCCAGGCCCGCACGACGTAGTCGCGATATTGATGGGCGTTGGGCGTGTTGTAGTCGAATTCGTGGCCTCGCGACTCCGCGTAACGCACCAGATCGAACCAATGACGCGCCCAACGCGGCCCCAGCCGGGGCGATGCCAAAAGTTGTTCGACCCGTCGCTCCCAGGCGTCTGGGCGAGCGTCGGCCAGGAAACTCGCCACATCTTCGGCGCGCGGCGGCAGGCCGGTCAAATCGAAATAGAGCCGGCGAATCAGCACGCGTTTCTCGGCGCGCGGCGCGGGTTGCAGGCGGGCGTCTTCGAGCTTTCGCAAGATATAAAAGTCGAGCGGCTGCCGGGGCCAAGCGGTGTTTTGCACCTGGGGAAGCGGCGTCTGCTCCAGCGGGCGCCACACCCAGTGCTTCTGTTTTCGGCCAGCTAGATCGAACGTCTTTTTCATGGGGGCGTGCGTGGCGTTTTCTCCCGGCGGCCAGGCAGCGCCGGTGCGCACCCACTTTTCCAGAATGGCGATTTCTTCAGCCGAGAGTTTCGATTTGGGCGGCATCTGGTAGAGGTCGCCATAACGCACGGCGTCGATCAGCAAGCTCTCTTCAAGATCGCCGGGTGTCACGGCCGGGCCCGTATCGCCTCCGGCAAGCGCCGCTTGACGGGAATCGAGCGACAACGAGCCCTTCGGTTCTTCTAGCTTGTGGTTGTGACATTCGTAACAACGGGCTACTAAAAGAGGCCGGACCTGCTTCTCGAAAAACTCAAGTTGCGAATCCGAAAAAGGCGGCGACGTCGGCTTTGCTGCGCGCAGGACATTCGGCAGCAGCAGCAACGCCAACAGCGGTCCAAATCTCAGAGCACGCATGGCTAACATCTTTCCAGCGAAGGTGAGAGGCCCTGGGCAAAGGCGGGAGGCAGGGTGTTCGGCGGGACTGTTCTTATATCTTATACGCAAAAACGCAGGTAACGTACGCTGGCCTTCCAAGGCCGTCGATCTTTTCCCGGAACGTCCTGTTTCGACGGCCTAGGAAGGCCATCGTACAACATCGGTACAAACAACAGCCGTGGCGTGGGTGCAAATCGTTTCAATCAAACGAGATAACGCCTTCAATATAACCCCGTTGCGGCGCGGAGTCAAAATCGTGTCCTGCCCGGGTTCACATCAACCCTTTCCGAAGGGAGATTCCATTGAAAACAACTTAAACTGTTTCACTTTAGTACCTTACGTTCATTTTCATTCTGTTTTTTCAAGATGTGGGCGGATAAAAAGAATGTAAGAGTGGACGCACTGGGAAGCATGGGGTATATGGTTGCATTGATTACTCCCCGTCGACTTCCGGATCTAAGAGAGTGTGGAACAACTATATCCCGATTCAGAAGCCCGGCTTTTTCAAAAAGCCGGGCTTCTCAAACGCCATTTCGGGAACCCATTGCTCTACGCTTCCTAAGGCGAACTCCCCCATGATGATGCGCACCGGTGGCGCGACGATCGCGGTCTGGCTGGCTTTCTTCGTGTTGCCGCCGGCGCATGGGTCCGACGATGTTGCCGCCGACTTCTTCGCAACGCTGCCCGCGGCGGTTGGAGAATGCACCGCCGAACGAACCGCCGACATTAAGTCCGCAGCCGAGCGATTGGAAACTCAGGCTGCGCAATGGGTTCTTTCGCTGCCAGACACCGCCACGCCTCAAGACGTGCTGGCGCGGCTCACCTTGTTGCTGCGCACCAAGAACCGGCTTGATCGGGAGAACGCCCGCGTGTTGGCGTTTCGCCAGGCGTTCGCTTCGTTGCCGCCGGGACCAGAGCGGCGGGAAACGATACGCCAGTACTTGGTGATCACCTCGAAACTGATCGATCTTTCCGGCCGGATTCGCTACTTGCTGCGCGATGGCATTGAAGACGCCACCTATTTCATTGAAGAGCAGCCAGGCAAAATGGCCGAACTGCTGGACGTGCTCATCGAAACGAAAAGTTCGATTGGAGCATCGGTCGTTTCCTATCTGCTGTTCGACCCCGATCCCAGCGAAGGCGGCCAGCCCGCCAGCGCCGCGATAAAAAATCGAGTGATTCAACTGATTGCCGTGGCGCCGGCTTTTTATCTGCTGCAAGATTTGGCCGATTTCATCATGGAGCCAACCACCACCGCCTTGCAGAAACTCGCCGCCGCCCAGGCGATTTTGGAAATCGGCCTGCCTCAAAACCGTCCACCCGGCGGCGACGATTCAATACCCGCTCCGGCCATCACGGCCCGCCAGCTAAGGGAAATTATCAGCCGTATTGACGCCACGACGCTGCCTCCGAATCAGGCTTCGTATCGCCAAGATTTGCTCGCGTGGCTGAAGCAGCGGGCCGAAAAAGGGGCCCTGGGAAATGAGCTGCGCGTCAACGGGATTGATGTCCAACCCGGCGATTGGTTCCTCATGCGAAACCCGTCGCCGTACAATTTATTCATGGACCTCTCCCCCGGCCTGTTCACGCATGTGGGCGTCGTGGCGACACAGACCGGCCCAGACGGCGTACGCCGTTTTGTGATCGTGGAAATGCCGGAGCGAAAGGCCCACATTCCGGCCACGAATGTCGGCGCTTACCTGGGCATGACGCTGCATTATGTGTTCTTGCGGCATCAAAACCCCGCCGTGGGCCGAAAGATGGGCCAAGTGGCCCGCGACCTCATCGGCAATGAAACACAGTTCGATCTCACCTTTCGCACCGAACGCGTGCTCAAGTTGAAAGGCCAGGAACTCAAGGGGCGTCGCATCAATACGTACTGCGCGGGTTTTCTGTTGGTGTGCGCCCAAGAGACCGGCCTGCCGCGAGAGGCGTTTTTTCCGATACCGGAGTATCCGGCCGGCGGCAACTGTTTGGAAAATTTGGCCAAGTTGGGCATTGGCATCGGCCACGACATGATCTCGCCGACCGGCGCCTTGTTCTCACAGCAAATGAACCTCATCGGCGGTCGCACGCCAATGTACGAACCGGGTCGCGAAATAAAGGAGGCGGTGTACGATCATTTCGCCCAGAGCATGATCCTGCGAATACTCACGCCCACGCCCAACGCCATGCAAGCCCTGCGAGAAAAACTTGCGGCCTTGGCCAAGTACAATTCACTACTGGCCAAGGCGCTGGCCAAGGCGAACGACGTGAGTGAGCACATGGATTTGGAATCGGCCGCCAAGGCGTTTACCGTGGTCGGCGCGCTCGACGAAATAGCAGACGCCAACGCGCGAGAATTTTTTCTCGCCCGCCGCGCGATCACTTGCGGCCCGTTTGAGTAATTGCTCAAGGAAGGTGTTTCGGAGAAGCGGGTGGCGGAATTACGAAAACTGCGAGCGCGTCATCCCCGTTTATACGAGCGCATGGCGGCCGAGCGGCTTGCTCCGCGAACGCTGCGATTGGAATTGGTGTCGTACTACGCCGCGCGGGGCCGGCGGCAGCTCGACGAACGCTTCTTTCCCAACAAATAGCGCCGCTGCAATCGCTGCTTCCTTGGCGGCCCGTACTCGCGAGACCACCTCCGAGATTGTAGGGTGGTTGCTCGCAACCATCTTATGTTCATAGAGCGGGGAAGCGGTGAACCATCGTTTGTTATCGAAGCAACTCGGCATTGTGTGCCTGCTGTTGGCCGGCGCGATGTTATTCAGTATTCCCTGGGGGTTTCCGCCTTTGAGCGGCGGCCAAAAGATTGAAACCGAAGCCTGCTTGGCGCTCGCCGGAACGATTGCAATTTCACTAGGGTTGGGCGGCGGACTGATTTTTTTCGGCCGCCGGGCCACGGGGCGCCTGTATCGCAAAGAGGCCATGGCGACCGTCGGTTTGAGTTGGACGCTCGCGGCGCTGCTCGGCGCCTTGCCATTCTTGCTCTGCCAAACACACTCCCGCAGCGATCAAGTCATGACGTTCGCCGATGCACTCTTCGAATCGGCATCGGGGTTCAGCGGCACCGGCGCCACTGTCATCACGGACTTGGAAAACCCGGTCCTCGTGCCGCGAGCCATTCTTTTTTGGCGCAGCGAAACGCACTTTCTCGGCGGGCTGGGAATCATGGTGTTGTTCGTCGCGATTCTGGGGCAGGGCTCCGCCGGAAAAGCGCTGCTGCTCACCGAGATGCCCGGCCCTCAAAAAGAGACGGGGCGTTCGCGCGTGCAGCATGCGGCTTGGTCGTTCACGTTCATCTACTTCGCCCTGAACGCGGTGTTGACCACGTTGCTCCTGCTACAGGGAATGACGCTCTTCGACGCCCTTTGCCATTCTTTTGGCGCCATCGCGACCGGCGGCTTCAGCACTTACAACGACAGCGTGGCCCATTTTCAAAGCGTGGGCGTTGAAATGACGATCGCGCTGTTCATGGTGCTGGCATGCACGAATTTCGCGCTACTCTACTTGCTTCTATTGAGGCGCCCCGAAGCGTTGTTGGCCGACGTTGAATTCCGGGTCTACTTGGCGGTGCTCCTGTTGGCTACCTTGTTCGTGGTCGGTTTCGGCCTCTTCTACGGCGACTTCAACGGACTGGCCGAAGCCTTTCGTTACGGATTCTTTCAAGTGGCTTCCATTCTCACCAATACCGGTTTCGCCACCCAGAATTTTGACCAGTGGAACGAAGCCGGACGCGGCCTGCTCTTCCTCTTGATGTTCGTCGGCGGTTGCGCCGGAAGCACCAGTTGCAGTATAAAAATCATCCGCCATATTCTGTTCTTAAAAATTATCGGGATGGAAATCGAACACGCCTGGCGCCCGACCGTTGTACGAACGCTGCGTATCGGCGACAAGCCCATCGACGACCCCGAAATTCGCAAAAACGTGTTGGTGTATTTTGGCTTGATCTTGATCATTTTTGTCAGCGGGTGGTTGCTGCTTGATATCATCGAACCGGATGCGGTCTGGACCGCCATGGGGCACGCTCGACGCGAGAAACTGATCGACTGCGCCAGCGCCGTCGGTGCGACGCTCAACGGAGTGGGGCCTGGCATGGGAACGATTGGCGCCGTTGAAAACTACCAACATTTTCAACCCGCGAGCAAATTGTTGTTCGTCTTCTTGATGATACTGGGGCGGCTCGAAATTTATCCGTTTCTCGTTCTGTTCCTTCCCCAGTTCTGGCGCGGCAGGTAGCGAAACAGCCGCCGGTTCTCTATTCGTCGCGGCGGCTGTCAGGCAAGATCGCAAGAACGGCCACAAGGATGACCTTGCCCATCCGTAGCGCAAGGTCATCCAAGCAGCCGGCTACTGTTTCGCACTAGCGAGAAGTCGAGCGACGCTCAGATTTGTCATCGGAATGGTTGTTTCGGTGGTTGTCATCATCGGAACCGCCATCGGAACCGCCATCGGAACCGCCATCGGAACCGCCATCGGAACCGCCATCGGAACCGCCATCAGAGTTCCCGTCCGACTGGCGGTTGTCATCTGAATCATTGTCGGAGCGATTTTCAGAGCGATCGTCGGAGTCATCATCGGATCCGCCGTCGGAGCTTCCCTGCGATGGGCTGTCGTCGTTATCGGATTTGTCATCGGATCCGCCGTCGGAGTTGCCGTTGGAATTGCCGTCCGACTGGCCGTTCTGATCGTCGGAACTACCGCCAGAATTGTCATCTGAGCCGCCGTCGGAGTTGCCGCTGGAGTTGCCGTCCGACTGGCCGTGCTGATCGTCGGAACTGTCATCGGAACCGCCGTCGGAGCTTCCCTGCGACGGGCTGTCGTCGTTATCGGATTTATCATCGGCGCCGCCGTCGGAGTTGCCGTTGGAATTGCCGTCCGACTGGCCGTTCTGATCGTCGGAACTACCGCCAGAATTGTCATCGGAACCGCCGTCGGAGTTGCCGCTGGAGTTGTCGTTGGTGTTGTCGTTGGTGTTGTCGTTGGTGTTGTCGTTGGTGTTGTCGTTGGTGTTGTCGTTGGTGTTGTCGTTGGTGTTGTCGTTGGTGTTGTCGTTGGTGTTGTCGTTGGTGTTGTCGTTGGTGTTGTCGTT
>JAJRWU010000215.1 GCA_024276655.1 Planctomycetota bacterium | reverse complement strand
TTCGGCGACTTCCGCGAGGCGATCGAAAAGACTCTGAATAACCTTAACACCACCGATCAAAACGAAATCCATTCCCTCATCACCCGCAACTTCCAACTCTTCGACGATCAGACATTCCTAGCCGCGTGAAGTATATTAGGTGAATTTTCATCTGCCGCTCGCCTAAAAGGAACCACGAAAGACACGAACAACACGAAAACGTTGACGGCGGAAAAAAGGCGGTGCTCCTTTCTCTCGTCTTTCTATCCATTCCTGGCAACCGTTCCGGCGTCCTGTGCGAAGAAAAATCCCAGCATTTTGAAAATGCCGGGATTTTCCGAGCTACCACCGGGCACTTATTTGGGGCTGTTTCTTAGCCGACGACGGTCGCATTAGCCGGCGGCGACAAAGAAATACACGGCCGACACGTGAACGGCGCTGGCCAGCATGACCAACAAATGCCAAATGGCGTGAAAGTGGTATTCTTTTTTGTCGAGCATCAGAAAAACGACGCCCACGCTGTAAATACAACCGCCTAGCAACAGCAAAACCAAAGGCGTTGTTGGTATGGTGTGCATGATCGGCCAGGCGGCCATCAGCGGCATCCAACCCAGCAACAGGTAAAGCCAGACGCTGATGCCGCGAATTCTGTGTTCAAAAAGAAGCTTCGATATGCAGCCGATCAGCGCCACTCCCCACATGGCGGCTGTTAGCGCCCACCACCAGCCATCGGTCAGGTATCTGAAGGCGAAGGCGGTGTACGTGCCGCTGATCAAGAGATAAATGGCCGCTTGATCGAGCACTCGAAAACGATGTTTCCAGGCCCGACTTTGCACCGCATGGGAAAGCGTGGAGGCGCCGTAAACAGCCAATAGCGAAGCGCCAAAAATCGAGCAACCTATCGCGGTCAGCAGATCGGTATGCCGAGCGGCCGTGACCACCAAAAACAAGACGACCGGAACCGCCGCCGCCAGCCCCAAACCGTGTGTGATGGTATTGACAAATTCATGGCGATCTTTAAGCAGCGCCCGCGCCAGCCGGCGGTAAACATGGAACTGAGCAGGTCGGCCACTCTGATCCAGCGACATGGTCGTTCCTTTCTCGGTAATACTAGAAAATACCCTCATCTCAATTATACGCCCTTTACGGTGAGTTGAAATCCAAGAAAATTGCCCGCCAGGCCTCAACTTCGCGTCCCGATCGAAAGTGGTCCGTCTGAGTGGACGGCCAAAAAGCTCGCTGTTTGGTTGTGCCGTCTCGCACGACGCAGGTGTCGATTTAGCTCGCGTACTCTGACGGGAAACCGATGGGCCGTCAACACCGAATAACGCGCCGTTGGAGTTCGTTTTTATGTGTGTCTTCTCGGGCCGGGGGCCGGCGGGAGCAGCATCAAGGCCGACTCCCGCCAATACACGCCGCGCCAGCGAACGTAATTGGCCGCTATTCGCCCGCCGCCAACTTGCCGGAACGATTGTTGTTTCGGCGGCCTTTTGGTATTCTCAGACGCGGCCATCTGGAGTGCTTGCGGAACGACGGTTTTTTCTCGCTGGTTGCAAAACGCGAAGGACGACACGATGAAAAACCAAGCGGGCGAAAACCAAATCGCGGCAAACAACGAAGCGGTGAAAAAACTAACGCGGGTGCTTGGCGTTTGTTCCTTGTTGGCGATGGGCGTTTTGCTGTTTTGGCTGGTGGTGTATTTACTCGCGACTGATTTCCTGTACGGCATTCACGCCACATTTTTCGATATCACGCGCGACGAATTCGAGCGCGCGAATTACTACGGCATGGGTTTCTTCAAGCTTCTCGTTTCCGTTTTATTCTTCCTGCCTTTTCTCTCCTTGAAAATCGTCAGTCGTGGTGAGCGTTAAAAGAACTGCCCATGTTTGTTTCCTTTGATGGCGTCGATGGCGCGGGGAAGTCGACCCAAATCGAACTATTTCTAGCTTGGTTGCGCGCGTCGGGGCGCGATCCGGCAGCCTGTCGAGATCCTGGCAGCACGCCGTTGGGCGAAGCGCTGCGGGGTATTGTACTGGGGCACGCCACGCCGCTCGACTTGCGCGCCGAAATGCTGGTTTACATGGCCGCCCGAGCGCAGTTGACCGCCGAACTGATTCGCCCCGCCTTGGCGGCGGGAAAAATCGTTGTATCGGACAGGTACCTGCTGGCCAATGTTGTGTACCAGGGCCATGCCGGCGGGCTCGATGTGCAAGATCTTTGGGAGGTGGGTAAAATCGCGACCAGCGGTTTATCGCCCGACCTCACCTTTGTGCTCGACCTTCCCGTCGAACTGGCTGCGAAACGCAGGACCGATCCTCCCGACCGCATGGAATCGCGCGGCCTCGAATTCCAAGAACGCGTGCGACAGGGATTTCTCACCGAGGCCGCGCGGCTTGAGTCGGTATTGGTGGTCGACGCCAACCGAACGGCGGACGCCATCCAGGAAGACATACGTTCGGCGTTCACGGCAGCCTTGAAGATGCTTTCGGCATAGCCCGCGTGGCAACCGGCGGAGGCGTCGAGAAGGAGAGTTTGATTATGAAATGGAGCGATTTCATCGGCCACGCCGATGTGCGAGAGCGATTGCGGAGGTCGTTGGAAAACGGCCGCTTGGCGAGCACGTATTTGTTTGTCGGCCACGCCGGCATCGGCAAGCGAACCTTGGCGATATTGCTTGCCAAGAGTTTGTTGTGCGAGGCCACGTCGCCCACGACGCTCGACTTTTGCGACGCCTGCGGCGAATGCAGGCAGGTCGATTCCGACAGCCACCCCGACATTCACTCCGTGGGACGATCAGCTGAGCGAAATTTCATTCCGGTCGAAACTTTCATCGGCGACCGCGAACACCGCATGCGAGAAGGACTCTGCCACGATATCTCCTTGAAGCCGTTCGGCGGACGCCGCAAAATCGCCATCATCGACGACGCCGACTACCTGAACGAAGAGGGCGCCAACAGTCTATTGAAAACGCTGGAGGAGCCGCCGCCCAAATCGCTGTTGGTGTTGGTGGGCGTCAATCAGCAAAGCCAGTTGCCCACAATTCGCTCGCGCTGCCAGATCGTCCATTTTCGACCTTTATCGAATGAGCAATTGGCCCAATTGTTGTTGCGAGAGGGCGTCTGTGAAGACGCCGACGAGGCCGGGCGCATTACCCAATTCGCCACCGGGCTCGACGACGCGCGTGCTTTCGCCTCGGCCGAAACGCTGGAATTCCGCGAAGCGTTTATGCGCCGACTTGCGGCCGGCAGAGATTTTTCCGGTTTGCTGAAAGAGGTCCAAGAGTTCATCGAGACGGCCGGCAAGGAAGCGCCTGCGCGGCGCCGGCGGCTTCGCCTGGTAGTGCGATTCGCCCTCGACTTCTTCCAACTGCTCATGCAGCAACAAGCCGGCGCGCAGTTCGCGGCCGACCCAGCCTTGCTTCACGCCGCCGAACACGCAACCGCCTGGAAACTCGATGGCAATAGTCTGGCCGACTGCTTACAGCGCTGCTTGCAGACGCTTGAGCATATCGATCGAAACGCCAATCAGGCCACGCTGTTGGAATGCTGGCTCGACGATTTGCAGCAGTTATCTCGGCGGGGTGGCACTGAAGAAAACTGACGAATGACGGCGTTTCCAGTGAAATTTTGGGTGGCACGGGCTTCGGCGGGGTGGCACTGTTTTTGCAGGGTTTTTCCTTGTTTTTTGTGTGCCACTGGCTTTGCCCAATAGCGTCCGGGAATTCGGGTTGGGACGGGGGAGCGGCGCGAAGTTTTTTGGATTTTGTAATTTGCCGGCATGGCG
>JAJRWU010000012.1 GCA_024276655.1 Planctomycetota bacterium | reverse complement strand
TGGCGACACAAATGCGACCGTTATTTATCGAGCGGTGCTTATACCTTCTAACACAACTTGGTAGGTCAGCATCAGACTCCGTGTTTGAAACGCCAAACAGGGGTTATGTTAGGAGCTCTTAGCAGAATATTTCGGACGAGCGATAAGACGGCGGTGGCGGTGCTGACTCGATTCCGTCCATCCTCGGCAGGCAAAAACGTGTCGAGTGTCTCCCGAAGCCGACAGCGTTCCATGCAGCGATTGATAATCGGCAGCGCCCCGACTGTGCGAGCGTGCAGCGTGAAGTTGCCGGCGGTTGCCGTCGGCGCCAGGGAAGCGGGGTCGACTGGCTGATGTTTTTTGTTTTTCTTCATGCCATTCTTCATGCCATCACGATAGCAACGCGATGACGATCGGCTAAACTGTCCGGCTGTCGATATCGAAAGAGGAAAAACAACGTACGTCGACGGCCATTGACGTAAGTCGCGAAACGGCTGATCTAGCAAAAAAAATATCGCCCAGTGGACACTGCCGATGGCCTACATTTCTCATGGCATCGGCCAGCCCTCCGACTGCCAGCCAAAAGAAACTCGAAGAAAATGAAACCCAGATGTGCGGACAATAAGATTCATCGTGGAGAGGCATGGCGTCAGCACCGACTTCGGTCTAGCCGCGGCGAATGCGCGGGGTTGGTTCGACCCGTGCGGCCTGTCGAACGCCGATGACTCTCCGCCAAAACAGCTTCAAACTCTTTTCGCAAGCTCGACCGAGCGCGGTGCAGCCGACTACGCACGGTGCCTATCTTGATGCCCAACGTGCTGGCAATGGTGGCGTAATCGAATCGCTCCACTTCCCGCATTAACAGAATGGATCGGTATTCCTCGGAAACGCGATTCAAGGCGGCGCGAACTTGCTGGCGGCTCTCCTCGTCCTCCATTTGTTGGCTGGGCGACACATGCGGACCGACCAAATCAAAGCCGGTTGCTTCCCGCCTCGATTCGAGCGAGATGGTCGGACGAGCAGACCGCAGCCGCCCCAGCCAAATGTTGTGTGCAATGCGATACAACCAGGGGTAGAACGCCCGGTCGTCTCGCAACATGTCGATCTTCAGGATCGCCTGGACAAACGCCTCCTGGACGATATCTTCGGCTTCTTTCGGGCATCGCGCATTTCGCAACACCGCATTGTGCAGTCGGTCTTGATGCATTCGAATCAGCTTGCCGAGCGATTCGCGGTTTCCTTGTCGGGTCTCGTGGACCAACATTTCTTCTTTGGTTTTCATGCTGAACATGCCTTCCTTTCCCTCCCAGGCATTCGCCTAACGGTGTTTGTTGTGAGATAATCAAAAAAGTGGAAGCCGAGAGCGTTTCACATGGCGGTGTCTCTTGGAAAGCGGAGACCCATTCAATTCCAAATTGGCCGCCGAGAAGCCCGGCTTTTTCAAAAAGCCGGGCTTCTGAACCGGGCTGTCGTTGCTCCCCGCTTTCTTGGCTCTATAAGGGAACGCGAGTTCGGCGAGGAAAGTCCGCAAGGAAAAAACATCGGAGTGATCATTTTTCAGGAAATATTTGAGTCGCGGCGCGTGCTGGCGTGCGTGCGAACGAAAGGAGGGTGGGGGCCGTGGCGACTGCGGAAATTACAGACTTGCTCCGCGCTATTGACGAAGGGCGGCGGCTTTCGGCCAACCAACTGGTGGCTCCCGTCTATGAACAAATGCGAGCCTTGGCGGCCGACTTTCTCCGCCGGGAATCGGCCGGCCACACGCTGCAACCGACGGCGCTCGTCAACGAGGCGTATATAAAACTGGCCGACCAAAGCCGCGTGCGGTGGCGCGGCAAGACACACTTCTTCGCCGTTGGCGCCGAAATCATGCGGCGGCTCTTGGTCGATCATGCACGCGGCAAGCGGCGTCTGAAACGCGGCGGCGATTTACAGCGCATCGAACTGACCGACGACCTAAAGCTGTCGTCCAGAAAGGATGAAGATTTGCTCGCCGTCGATGAAGCCATTGAACGGCTCGCGGAGCGCGATCCTCGCCAGGCGAAGATCGTGGAACTACGGTTTTTTGGCGGGCTCACGGTCGAAGAGGTCGCCGAGGTGTTGCAGGTGTCGAAGCGAACCGTCGAAGCCGAATGGACAATGATTCGAGCCTGGCTGCGGCGCGAACTCTCGAATTAGGAAACGCCGTGACACCCGAAAAACACCTGACGCCTGAAAAACACCTGACGCCCCAGCAATATTCGCGCGTCAAACATCTGTTCTCGCAGGCCATCGGCTTGCCGCGGGACGATTGGCGGGCATTCCTTGACAACACCTGCCCAGACGACGCCGAAGTGCGCCAAGAGGTGGACGACCTCTTGCGGCATCACCATGCCGACACGATTCTCGCCGCTGTCTCCACTTTTGGCGAAACGCATCTCCCTGAAAACGCGGGCAGCGCCCGGGATGCAACGTCCGACAACACCCGCGACGTTTCGGCGTCGACGCTGTTCGTCGAACCGGCAAGCGATGCGCGCAGCGACGTCGCGTTTTTCAATCCCTTGCTCTCCGATGCCGTGGTGGATGAATTTCGGCAAGACCTGCGCCAGCGTCTGACCGGCGTCACGGCGGTGCTTTCGGTGGGGGTTTTGTTTGGACTCACGCACCACTTCTTTCATCCTCACGCATTTGGTCTGATCGTACGAGCGGTTACGTTCGCTCTCATGGCGACGTGTTTCATTGTTTTGAGAAGCCGCCTGAGCCTTTCCCTGGCCGGCCTTCGGGGCATTGAAATCGCCGCCATCACGATGATTGGCGGCGCCAGCGTGGTGATCGACATGCGAGCCATTTTGGACGCCGCCCAGTCGAACGATGTTGCGCGGGTCGTGAATGCACACAACTGGAATTTCTTCGGTTGGTCGTTGATCATTCTGGTTTACGGAATGTTCATGCCCAACACGTGGCGAAGAGCGGCCGCCGTATTGACGCCGGCGGCATGTGTTCCCTATGCGGTTCTTTTTGCGGTTTGCGTCTGGAGCGAGCAAGCCGCCTTGATTCTTCGCCAGCAACTCGCCGGCCTGCAAATGGCCGCCCCCGCGATTGCCCTGTTCGCTTCGGTCTACGCCGCCCAGATGATTCACGGCGTGCGACAAGAGGCCATTCGCGCCCGGCGTTTCGCCCAGTATCGCCTCACGCGTCTGATCGGCGCCGGCGGAATGGGCGAGGTCTACGAGGCGGAACACCTGCTGCTCAAACGCCCCTGCGCGATCAAACTCATTCGCCCAGGATTACACGCCGACCCCAAGGCGTTGTCGCGATTCGAACGCGAGGTGAAGGCGACCGCCAAGCTGTCGCACTGGAACACGATTGAAATCTACGATTACGGACGCACCTCGGAGGCGGTGTTTTACTACGTGATGGAACTTCTGCCGGGCATGAGTCTGGAAGAATTGGTGCATCGTTTCGGCGCCATGCCGGCGGAAAGGGCCGTGCATTTTCTGCTTCAGGCGTGCGCCGCTCTTACCGAAGCCCACGACGCGGGGCTGATCCATCGCGACATCAAACCGGCGAATATCTTCGCGGCGGAGCGCGGAGGCGTGCAAGACGTCGCGAAATTACTGGACTTCGGCCTAGTGCTGGAATCGAAAAACGACGGCCCCATCCAGCTCACGGCGCAACACACGTTCGGCGGTTCGCCGCTTTATATGTCGCCGGAACAAGCCACCGCTTTTAGCGCCGCCGACGCCCGGAGCGATATCTATTCGTTAGGCGCCGTGGCCTACTTCCTGCTGACCGCGCGGGCGCCGTTCGCGGGCGACAACATCATGCAGGTCGTGATCGCGCACGCCAAGGACGCCGTCGTTCCCCTGGCCGATTCTGGCGCTAATATACCGGCGGACGTCGAACAGATCGTACTCCGATGCTTGGAGAAAGATCCGGCGGCGCGTTTTCAGTCGGCGCGGGAAATGGCGTACGCTTTATCTCGAACCGCCTGCGCGGGGAGTTGGACGCCCGAAAAAGCACGCCAGTGGTGGGCGGCAACCGAAACGCAGACGATGGCGGAAGAATAAGCAACCGGTCGCCCAGCTTTTAGGCGAGCGGCAGATAAAAAGTTACCTAATACAAGCACGAAGCGCAAGCGAGTGAATCAGCAAGCGGTCATTCCCGCGTAGGCGGGAACCCAAAAAAACTCTCGAACTCCCGCTGCGTGCGGGTAAGTTGCTTTCCGCCGCTCGCCTAATCATGAAACCGCAGTGAGTAGAGGTCGGCTTCGTTCATCGCGAACCGCAGGCGAACCGGTTTGTCGGCCAGACGGCTGACGTCGGCATTCTGCTTCCAGGTTACATCGTGGCTGATTTCGTCACCGTACAACAGGTCGCTGTCGTCTAGCGTGCAGCCCGGAATTGGCCGCCCGGCGAGGTCTTGCAACTCGACATGCACGCCGCCCGCCGCGCTGGTGGAGTAATTGACCTCCAACTTCCGGCCTTCGAATGTGAACGGCTTCGTAATGAACTCGCCGCGTTCAAAACCGGCATGAACAGAGATGAAGCCATCGTGGCGAAGCACGTATTGCGCGCCGCCGTACATGTACATCGACATTTCACGGTCGCTGGTCGGAACCACATGCCAAGCGACATAGTTCGAGCGATTGCCCCAACCACGTTCTCCCAAACCGGGGCGAATGAACGCCTCCTTGAACGTGCGGTCGTAGTGCTCGGCGCCGGGGCGGGTCGTCATCAATACCACGTCGGTGATCGCGCTGCGGCGCGTTTGGAAACGCGTGGGGAGCGCAATATAAATGTGCGGGGCGCGAAAGTAAGGGTGCGTGCCGCTTGTGTAGAGGTGCTCGCCCGGTTCGTTCGCCTGCATCGCGACCGGCTCGCTCCAGTGGAGAAAATCTTGGCTGGTCGAGCGGCGAATAGCACGCAGCCCGTTGTGAAACCAACGGAAGTAACAGACATATTGCCCTTCGGCCGCCGACCAGAATGCTACATTTTGCGAGTCGAAATTACCGAACTCCTCGGGGAGCGCGGCGGCCTCTTGCAGCTTTTTCCATTGCAGGCCATCGGCCGACGCCCAAGCGTACAATCCGCCAGGACCATACTTTCTTCGCAAATCAGCACGCCGCGCGGCGTCGGGCCAACCGCCCCAGTTCGCCTCCGGGTAACGACCGCCGCCCAAGGCTTTGTACCGCTCGCTCTGGGGAACGCCGGGGCGGTCGTCGATGAACGGCGAGAAATTGTGGTTCACCAAGAACTCGTCGGCCAGCACGACATTGCCTTGAGGAATTCCAGAGATCTTGTACTTGTTGAGGTTGGGTTCGGTCCAATGGAAGCCGTCGTCGCTTTCCGCGTACTCCGTGATTTCATTGGCGTGATAGACGCCCCAGCCGTCTTTCTTCCAGTGCAACCCCTGGATTTTGTTGCCCCGATAATACATGCGGTAACGTTCTCCATCTTTGAGAACGGTCGCGTAGTGGCCGAACGGATGCGGCGGGAGATTGCGCAGCCGTTGCGGTTCGTGCATTTTTCGCGTGGCGCCTTTGAACTGACCGACCAGCAAATCGTCGACGAACAACTCGCGGCGGGAGCCGATGGCGACAATGCCTTGCTCCGCCGGCTTGGCCGCTGTAGCCAGCCGCGAAACCAACGCCCCGCCGGTGGTGGCGAGCGTCAGTGCAGATGCCGATTTTATCCACTCACGGCGGGAGAGATCCGATTCGAGCATGATGTTCTTCGGGTTAAGAGCCTGTTTTTGAATGCGCTTTCAGGCCCAAGGATGAGCGAATCATTCCCTCGCAAGGCGTGCGAAGCAGGCGAATCCATGAGATTCGTCGATATAGCACAACGCCGCGACGGGATGATTGTAGCCATCCGACGGCG
>JAJRWU010000214.1 GCA_024276655.1 Planctomycetota bacterium | reverse complement strand
GGCGAACACAGACCGGCGGCTGGAAAAAGAGATGTAAGGATTCCGCCGCGCGGCCGTCTTCCTCATGCCTAAGTGCTCCTAACATAACGCCTGTTTGGCGTTTCAAACACGGAGTTTGATGCTGACCCACCAAGTTGTGTTAGCAGGTATAAAGCCAAGCTTTCGGGGTATTGCCGCGGTTCCATGGCGTTACTGCTAGCACTTGGCGGATTCCGCTCTCTACGCGGGCGGGGCGCGGAAGTAAGGTGGTCAGGCGTGTTGATGTCGCGTCCAGCTAGTTCAAGGAAGAATAGGAATGGGCATCGCCGATGAATTCACAACCTTTTTGGCGGGGCCATCTGTTCGCGTTCGCGATGTCTGTGTGGGTGGTCGCGATTGGCGTGAGCTGCACCACAACGGCGCCCCATGTTCAGCTAGGCGCCATCTACAATGAGGCCGCGCAGGCGCCCGATTTCGCCAGGAATCCGGTGATCGTGATTCCCGGCATTCTGGGCTCGCGCTTGGTTGACGATGAAACAGGAGCGTTGGTTTGGGGTAAGTTCGAGCGAATTCGATTCTTCCGCCGCACCACCGCCGACGTAACCGCCGCCGCGTTGCCCATGCGCGAGGGCGCGCCGCTCGATCAATTGCAAGACGCCGTACGCAGCGATGGAACGCTGGCTTATTTGGAAATCAACGTGGCGGGAATCCCGCTCGAAATTCAAGCCTACGACGACATTTTGCAGAGCCTTGGCGTGGGCGGATATCGCGATCCCCAGCATAAGAACAAGGAGCAAATCGATTACGGCGACAGCCACTTCACCTGTTTTCAGTTCGACTACGATTGGCGGCGCGACGTGGCCGAAAGCGCGGCCCGGCTCGATGCGTTCATCGCGGAGCGCCGCGCTTATATCCAGCGGGAATACCGGCGTCGTTATGGGATTGCCCACGCCAACGTGAAGTTCGATTTGGTCGCACATTCGATGGGCGGCTTGGTGGCCCGCTATTACCTCCGCTACGGCGCCCAACCGCTTCCCCGCGATGGCTCGCCGCCGCGGTTGGATTGGGCGGGCGCTCGCAACGTGGGGCGCGTCGTCTTGGTTGGCGCGCCGAACGCCGGCTCGGTGCTCGCCATTCGCGATCTTGTTCAAGGACATCGCCTCGCGCCCGGCTTGCCGAAGCACCCCGCCGCCGTGTTGGGAACCATGCCCGCCGCCTACCAATTATTGCCCCGGCCCCGGCATGGAGGTTTGGTCGACGCCAGCGACGGGAAACGCCAGCTCGATGTATATGATCCTGCGCTATGGCGCGACATGAAATGGGGGCTCGCCGATCCTAAAGAAGACGCCGTGCTGAGAAAGCTGTTGCCGGAAATAGCCGATCGGGAATCGCGGCTGCGAATCGCGATCGACCATCAGAAAAAGTGTTTGCTCCAGGCGCGGCAACTTCACCGCGCGCTCGACCTTCCCGCCGCGCCGCCGCCGGGCGTGAGCTTGCACCTGTTCGCCGGGGACGCCGCCAATACGCCGGCGGTGATTTCCGTCGCCTTGGAGAGCGGAAAAATTCAAATTCTGAAATCTGCGCCCGGCGACAACACAACCACCCGCGCCAGCGCCGTGATGGACGAACGCACCGTTCGCTCGCGCGGCGCAAGGCTGGCCTCGCCCATTCACTGGACCAGCACCATGTACCTCAACGCGAACCACTATGGCCTCACGAATAACCCGGTCTTTACCGATAATGTGTTGGCGTTGTTGCTCGAATCGCCCTAGATTCAATACTTCAGAATTGGTCGTAAGTCGTGCATTCCCAACGTATTATCTTTTGTTAAACGGGATCTGAGCAATGCCCTACGCAACTTTCGCACTATTTTCGAAGATGCGAATGGTCGCCATTGCGGCGTTGGCTCTTGGCGTTGCCGGTTGTGCGTCGGCGCCGATACAACCGCTCGCCGGCCTCCAGCCGATGCCGGTTCGCATCGAACATGGCCACCCCAATCGAGTGATTGACGGCCTTGGCTGGGTGGTTGGCATTCCCAATAAACTGGCGCTCTGGGACCGCCGCGCCGACAACCACGATATCTCCCCTGAAACGGAAGATAAATTAGTCCAGTACATGCTGGAAAACGATCTGAACGACGTGCTCGTTCGCGTCAACCAGTATGACCCCGGAGGAGAATGGCGCCGGCTGGCCCGCAACAAGCGAATTGGCGCCGGCTGGCGATACACCATCGGCACGCTGAACACGCTGGAGTACACGCTGCTGCCGGGCCGCATTATGGGTGCCGATTGGTACAACCCATTCACCAACACGATCCATCTCTATTCCGACATTCCGGCGCTGGCCCTGGCCGAAGCCGCCTACGCCAAGGATGTGCGCCACCGCGACCGCCCGGGCGGTTATGCGGCCGTCAACGAACTTCCCATTGTGGGCATGTGGCATAAAACGGTCACCACGCAGGAAATTCTCGACTACACCCAAACCCGGGGCATTGAAGCAGACCAAGAAGAAGCCTATCGGATTCTGTACCCCGACTACGGCGCCAATTGGGGCGGACAGGTCGCCTCCTTCGTTCCCTACGGACACGTATTCGGGCGCCTTGCCGGCGCCGCCGTCGGACATACCGCCAACGGAGTACGATCGCTTGTCTCGCCGCGCGCGGAGCCCGCCTCCGACGACGCTGCCTCCGACGACACTGCCGCCGACGCAGAGGAACCCGTTCGATTGCCAACCATCTATTGAGGCGCGTTCGAACAATAGGCGACCATAAAAAACGGCGCGGCCCTTGAGGATGGTCCCGAATTTACCTACCGAATAAGGTTCACGGTTGCAATTTTTTACGCCGCTCGCCTCAATGCCGCAACCGCGGCCATTCAATCTTCGGGGCGGCTGCCGTCGTCGCACATTTTCACGATTTTAGGATCGAACCGCGCCACGATTTCCACCAGATCGGTCTGGCGGCGCATCACATCAAGGATGTTTTTATACACGCCCGGCGATTCGTCGGCGCCGGCGGAAAGCACACGCACGCCGCGAGCCTTGAGGTCGTTCCGCACCGCCTTGAAGTTGTAGATATCCCGAGCCTTTTTTCGCGACATCAGGCGGCCGGCGCCATGCGCGGCGGAACAGAGCGAATCGGCGGCGCCCTTTCCCCGAACGACGAAAGCGGGGGCGTCCATGGAGCCGGGAATCACGCCCAGCACGCCGGCGCCGGCGGGCGTGGCGCCTTTGCGATGCACAATAACTTCCTTCCCGCCATGCACTTCCTTCCAGGCGAAGTTGTGATGGTTTTCGATCCCGGCAATAATCGCGGCGCCGAGTTGCTTGGTGATCATCTTATGGATCACATCGTGGTTGGCGGCGGCATAGTCGCCCATGAGGTTCATGGCCGCCCAGTACTCTTGCCCGGCTTCGGTGTCGAGGTCCAACCAAGCCAAGTGCTTGAACTGTTCGTACTTGCCGTGTAACCGCGACTGCGCAATCGCGCTATACACGGAGCACACCGCGGCGCCCACGCCCCGGCTGCCGCTATGGCTCAACAGCGCGACGTATTGCCCGGCATCGAGATGAAGTTCGTCGTCGCGATGGGGCAATTCAAGCACGCCGACGTCGACAAAATGATTGCCCGACCCCGAAGTGCCGAGCTGTTTCCAGGCTTTATCTTTTCGCTCCCGCGTGATTTTACTCACCGACCAATCGTGGTCCATCACGGCGTGCGATTTTGGGCGATCGTACTGCACGCCCACGCCGAACCGCGTGCCCTTCTCGATCGATTCCTTGAACAGGTTGAATTTCCTGTCGAGCGAGTGCGTCGGCAGATCGAGCACCGAGAGCTTCATGCGGCAAGCGATGTCGACACCCACGGCGTAGGGAATCACGGCGTTGTCGCAGGCCAACACGCCGCCGATGGGAAGCCCATACCCCACATGAGCATCGGGCATGAGCGCGCCCGCCGTGGCCACGGGCACGCTGCACGCCTGCCGCATTTGGCCATGCGCCGCCGGTTCGATGCCTTCATCGCCCCAGGTTCGATAGTCGACCTGTTTGATGTCGGGCAATTGTCGATCTTCGACAATCGCTTGGGCGAATTCGGCCAGGCAGTCGTCGGTAAGGAACGACTCCGGCGCTTCGAGCACCATTTTGATGCGCCGCTTGATCTCGTTTCCCTTGACGCCGCGCGCGGCGTTTCGACCCGCCTTGGCCATTTTTTGCACGGCGGCAATGGCCGCGTTCCGGCAAACGCGAGGAACACCGATTTTTTCGAGTTGCCGGCCATTCATTTTGGGTACTCATGCACTTTCGAAGCTGATTACAGTTCGAAGTGAAACAAGCGGCTATCACTCACTAAAATCACGGAAGAACCAGTTTTTCATCGTTTCACCCTACGGCGCGCGGCGGAAAATAACTTACCCGCACGCAGCGGGAGTCCGTGACTATTTTTGGGTTCGCACCTATGCGGGAATGACCGTTTGCTAATTCACTCGCTTGCGCTTCGTGCTTGTATTAGGTAAATTTTAATCGAAGCCGATGTAGAGCGTATCGGCGTCGTCGCCGCGAGCGAGCGGCGGCAGCGGCGTGTTTTCATCGATATAGAGTATATCGGCGGCGGACGCACGCGGCGCTGGCTGGCTCGCGCCCTTGCGTTGGTAACGCACGATGTTGGGATTCTTGGCCTGCGCGATATCGCGCAGCGAGCGGACGTCAACGGGAACAATCGCCTCGGGTGTTTCCAGCCATTTGAGCGCGGCGTAGTTAGTGGCCGCATCGGCCTGATGCGTGGCTAGGCGGGCGACATCCCAGAGGTGCGCGCAAACGACGTCGAGCGTCCATTCGGGGCGCCATTGAATACCGGCGTCCGAGAGTTTGAAAAAACCGCTGAACGAGACGTTGGGATGAAAAATCGGCGTCGTCCAGCGGATGTCAGGCGGCAGGCGAGGGTAGGAATAGGGCAGCCTGATTTCGCACTGCTGTTGGCCCACTTCAATGGAAACGTCGGCCCGCGACGATTCACGACGGATGGTGCGTCCCTGAAAAGTAATCAGGTACTGGTTCGGCGGGTCGCCCGTGGTGGTGAACTGGAGGATGGAGCTTTCCGCTTGCAGCGATTCCATCGCCTCAAGATCCCGTAGCAGGCGCTCTTCCCGTTTTTCTTGATTCACAAAAGAGCCTCCGGTAATTGCTGGATCCAACCCCTATTCGTTATTCGGCGTTCGGTGGTCGTTCTCGGGAGATTCTTGGGATGTTTTTGGAGAAGCGTTGAACGCCAGGCCCACGCCCAACCCCAGTACGACCACAACGGCGGTCACTCCGAGCCAAAATTGATACGTTTGCCAGTAGGGGAGGTCGCCCTGGCTGGCCAGCGCATCGCCCGATTCCTTGCGGACGTCGCCAATTTCTCGCTGGAACTCTTTCGATTTCCGCTCCCAATCCGCCGTTTTCTTTTTCCAGGCTTTCTGGTCGGCCTGATGCGCGTCTTGGACTAGTTCTAGTGCATCTTTCAGTTCGCGCTGCGATTCCAGCAACGACTGATTCAAGGCGTTCTGACCCAACACCGAAGCGCTGAGCGCGGCGTTCTTACGGCGTTCTTCTTCCAGCGATTGCACCAAACCTTGCGGCGCGCCGCCACTGCCACTTTCGCCACTGCCGCCCCCCATTTGGGCGACAATGCGGTCGAGCATTTCTCGTTGCGCGGCCAAGCTTTCTTCCTGCAACACCAACAACGACCGATTCTCCAGGTTCTGCTCCAACTTCTCCAGACGTGCAATCACCTTGGAGTTTGGTGTTTTGGAATCGGCCGGCGGCGCCGGAGCCGTCATCCGCCAGGCAATCAGGAACAGCAACAGAAATTGCGTGGCGAGCATGCCCATCATCGCGACGCTGCGCCAATGATCGGGTGGCGGTGGTGGAAAGTGGGCCGGATGAGGCGGTCCGCCGACTGGCGTGGTCATGTTTTTTCTACCCTCCAATTGTTGGGCGAAGGCCGCCAACTCGGCTTCGCGGAAACGGGAAGCAACAACATAAAAGCCGTCGGTGCGGCGGACAGCGTCGTCCTCCTGACGCACCCACTGAAAAAAACCGCGATCATCGTTACAGGGGTCGATCACGAGCGCGGCGTCGAGAGGCTTGTTGAAAAAGTTGTTGCAGATGAAGAGGTCCATGCCCGATAAAAACACGCCCCAACCGGGATGCGTATGATACCAGCCGACCATCTGCACGTCGTCGGGGAATTGGTCGCGTTCGCGAGTGATCTGCTCCCAGGTTTCGTGCGTAAACGTGAAACTTCCCTTGGAATTTTTGTAATGGCAGGCGCGCAAGCTATCGGTGATGAGAACGAACGGCTTGCCGTTTTCATCGACATACTGCCCGCCCAACAGCACGCCGCCCAGTTCAACGTTGGTGTCGGAGAGCGCATGCAACTCCATGTCTCGCATGGCGTCGAGATCGACATACATCGGCAGGTCGTCATCACTCGGAGAACCACAGGCCGCCACCGCGAAGTGTTTATTACCACTCGGCGGCCGAAGCGTGGCAGGCTCTTGCTGTTCAAGTTCTCCGAATTCGAATTCGGCGTCCATGGATTCAGCCGTGCTGGTCTGGGGGAGTGGCGTCTTTCGGAGTGCCTGTGGAGGTATCGCGATCGCCTACCAATAGGAAGCATTTTTCATCGACATCGTTCCCTTCCAAAGCGGATTCGCCGGCATTCTCGCCATCTTGGCTGACGCTCATCAGGCGAACGATGTCGTAACGAGGAATGCCTAAACGCGAAAGTGTTTCGCCGGCCAGTTCGGAATCTTGCTGCAAACAGTGAACAACGGTCCTCGAACAGGGTTCGCCGCAAGTGGGGCAGCTATTTTCCTCGGCCGATACGCTCAGCAGCGGTTTCATCGCGGCGCGGCTGGTTTTGCAAGGCTGGCATTCAAACGAGATCAATAAATCGCGATCCAGCAGTAGTTGCAATGCGGCGCCTTCGGCGAACGAAGGCGCTGCGGCGGCAAAAAGATCGGCGGCGGTGTTCGTTTCCGCCGACAACGCAAGCTCCACCGGCGGCCCGTACGTTTCGTGGCTGAGGCAATCTTCCCGGTGCTGGAATTTCGATTTGTAAAACTGGTTCGTCACCCCGTTAAAGACCATCGCCTGACCTGAAGACACGGGCAGATCGTGCAGTAATTTGAGCGCCTCTTGGGTTTGCAAACCGCCGATAATGGAGGCGATCGTGGGCGTGGTTGGCGTTTGCCCGCGTTGCACTTCTTCGCGGCGCAGTTGCGGGCAGCTATAACGCACGTTGATCAGTCGATAATCGTTTTCGGTCATGGCGCATTCGTAACAGGCGCCATCGGGCGGTTGAAAAACTTTCGCCACGCCGTTGATTTCCTGAATGCCGCCGTCGATCCAGGGCGTGTTGACTTTCCAGCAACAACGGTTGACCCACAACCTAGCTTCGCGATTATCGAGGCAGCCGATCACGACATCCATCTCGCGAAAGAGGCCCAGACCGATGTCGGTCATGATATCCACCGGCAACGGTATGGCTTGCATATCGGGGTTGATATCGAGCATCGCATCGACAGCGGCTTCGGCCTTGAGGCGGCCCCGATCGCGCGCCCGGTAGAGCACCGAACGCGTGAGGTTCGAGGTTTCGATTCGATCAAAATCGACCACGTACACATGGCCCACGCCCAACAACGCGAAGTTCTTCAGCACCTCGTTTCCCAGGGCGCCGGCGCCCACGACCATGATTTTCGCGCGCGTGAGCCGCTCTTGCTCCCACCAATCGATGAGCCGAAAGCGCGAGTAACGGTCGTCGTTGTCTATCAAAAGCGGGTTCGGCATGCGTCTAAATCAAGAGGGCGAAAGTTTTGAAGGAAGGAGGCGGTGTGAATGAAGGGGACGCTGTGAAGGGGACGCTGTGAAGGAGGGAGACGCCGGGAATGAATTCGCCCATTCTTACGCCGGTTCGCCGGGAACGCAAATGAAACCACAGTTCTCAATTTCCTCTTGGCGCCAGTGAAAGAAGCCTAGTTCACACTGAACCGGGTCGACCACCAGGGCGATTTGCCAAGGCTGCTCGAAAAAATTGCGGTGAATGAATCGATCGTGCGCCGAGAGGAAAACGCCCAACCGAGGGTGTGTGTGTTGCCAGCCGATCACTCGCTCATGAGGAAATTGTTGTGCGATTTGTTCGTGTAGCGCCGCCCACGTGTCGTGTGTGAAAGTCAGGGCGGCGGCGTTTGACTGCGTCTCGGCGGCGGGCAGAAAATGTCGGACCAGCACCCGCGCAGGCGTCTCCTCGAATACCCTTCCCAACAAAAAACCGCCTTGCTCGCGGGGAAGGTCACGCTCGGAATAGGCCAGCACCGCCTCCAGCACCGATTCATAAATGGCGAGCGAGGCGCCATCGGAATGCTGGGTTCCAATCAAGGCGCCATGGAATGAATCGGCCGAGGGAGTGGTGGGGGGAGGATTATTCAATGGCGCACTTCCCTTCAACAGATATGCCTCGCATGGCTGTAAATTTCACACGGCTAGAAAATGGCTCGTTTAACGGCAAGCCGAAGGCGACTGCGTTTTGCGGCGATCCGTTCTGGCCATACAGAAAAACGCAGTCGCCTTCGGCTTGCCGTTAAACGAACACTCCTATCCGACCGGTCCGCCATTCATTCGATGAACATAATTCCCGAATCGGCGACATCCACCAATTCAACATCCACCAGTTCGGCTTCGACAATCTCGACGTTTTCACCCGCGTTCGGACTCACTGCCACGCGACCCACACTATCCAAAAAAACCACATCCGCCGGCTCATTGTTCGGCTTCGCCGGGCCAAACCCCGAAGCACTCCGCGCGTCGCGCGAACCGTTCAAAACGGCGCCCGCCAGGCGGTCGCGCAACGGACGGGCGTCGATCGGGAAGGCGTACGTTTTTTGAGTTTTGACCCAACTTGCCGCTTCGCGGTTGTACGGGCTTTCGACGTCTAGGTTTTTGTAACGGATCATGTCCCACAACATTTGGCACAACTCATCGAGATTCAAACTGGGAACCCAGTGCGTGCCATAGCCGCCCAGGCAAACCACGCCGCTGGCCGAAATGTTGGGATGAAAAATCGGCGTTTGCCATTTCAGCTCCGGCATCATTCTGGGGTACGACGCTCCCAGGCGGATGGCCACTTCGTGTTGTTCGCGGATCTGCGGGATGGCTCCGTCGGGCCGCCACAGGCCACGCCCTTGAAAACGAATTTTGTACACATCGGCCGGAACGCCGAAATATTGAAAATCGAGAATCGAGCTTTCGGCTTTCGTCGCCGAGAGTGCTTTGAAGTCGGTTCGCAGGCGCCGTGTTCGCGGCGATTCACGTCTGACCATGTAACAATTCCTCGTAAGCGGCATTTTCGGCGCACCAAAATGGGCGCTTGCGCACGCCACTGGCCAACCGGTCGAAGAAAAGGGAGTTAGCGCCAGCCAGCTACAATTTCAGGATAGACGATCAAGTGGTCGCCATCGCGAACGCTGGCTTCGATCAGGGTTTGGTTTTCTCGCAGCCGCTGGCCGCCCTCTTTGTGGTCGAGACTATAACTCATCGGCTGGCCATCGGGCCCCATGACGGGCAGATTCATTTTCGTGATGATGTTGGGCAAAATTCGCTTCACGACGACGGAATCGGCAATGACGGCGTCAACGCTCTTCGCGCCCGTCTGGTCCAAAAAGGTGACCCGAGTTCCTTTACGCTGTTCGGCTTCTTGCTCAGACATTGTACAACTCCAGATAAGCGCCCCGCCAAGATTTTGCGGAACAGAGGAAATGACGCCTTCGACAAAACAGGTGGTCGATAGTTATTCGCCGAAGAGATACAAATCTTAGCGGGTTGCGGTGAGAATTTCCACCGATTTCGTCGCCACGGAACAGTTCTGAATTTACATGCCGAACTAAAATCCCGGCTTTTTGAAAAAGCCGGGATTTTCTGAACTGGCAATCGATAACTTATTTCAGGCCTCTTTCTAATTATTCCCCGTTTTCTTATTCGACCGAGACGATTTCCATTTGCAGGCGCCCCAAGATTTGAATCACGGGCAAAAAGGCGTTGTAGGCGTTGGCGCCCTCCAAATTCGACTGCGCGATTTTTATATGCGCAGCGCCAATGCCGCCTTGCCCCAGAGTGGCGTCGAGCGCCAACCAGCGGTCTGCAATCCAGACTTCGGTCCACATATGGTAAGCGAAACCGTTTGCCCGAGGATAATACACTAACCCGATGGCCGTTCGTGCGGGAATGCCGCGCGCCCGACAAAACGCCGCCAGTAGAACGGCGTGTTCGGTGCAGTCGCCTTCCAACGACTGGGCGACTTCGGCTGCCGTGGCGAAGGCTTGCGAAAAATTCTTGGCCGTGATCGCCTCATGAACGTATCGCTCCAACGCTTGCGCCACTGCCCATGTGTTTTTTTCCTCCGGAACGACTTGGCCGGCCATTTTCATTACCAGGGGATCATCGCTTTGAATAAGGTTGTTGGGGGCCGTGTCGCTTTCCGTGGGAGCGTCGTCCTGGAGAGGCGTATTTGCATTTGGAGACGAAAAACCGGCGGAGTCCGGCGTCAGCGGCGCGACGATCACTTCGGCCATGTTTTTCCCAAGCGATGTGACTTGCTGCGAGGCATCGTTCACGAAACAAATTGCGGGGTCGGCGTCTGATAATGTCATCCGATACACGACGCGCCGCGTGGCGTGAGGTTCGTCCAGTTGCTTTTTAACGGGAACAATCGAGAAATTGCCGAGATCAAAACTCTCGTTCGACGACGCCGCCAACGCGACTGCTTCGCTCACGCGGTAGGAGTATTGTTCGATTCCGGCGGAGTACGATTTCAACACTTCGCCGTTTTTGTCGGTCCAGAGGGTGGTGTCGATGCTGTTTCCGGCGATCTTGACCGAACTCTCGATGCGCAACAATTCGCGTTCTTCTTGGAGCAACGGCGTGCGTTCGCGGCGCACCGCTCGCAACGACACATCAGCCACTTGCGTGAAGACCGGCAACAACGCGCGCATGGTTCGTGTTTCGCCGGGTTGCATCGGCTTTCTGCGGAGGGAGGCTTCGGTGGCGAAAAACCCTCGCCATTCCGGCTTCCAATCGAGTTGGCTGCTTGTGGTTTTGCCCACCGTGGTGGTTTGAAGAGATATCTGCTCTCCCTCCACGACGCCGCCCACCTTTGTGGTCTGCGGTCCGGCATTCATTTCGCTGGAAAACGAAAGCAATTTTCCCTGCGGCGTTTCCACCGATGCGTACGTGAGGTGGATCGCCACTTTCTGGCCAAACCGCTTAATTTCCATCGTACTGGTGGTTCTCAAGTGGAGTTGGCCCTCTTTTTCCTCGCCAAAAAAATGAGATTGCCCCACTTTGGCGTCGCCAATGTAGAGGGCGTCCCAACGATGGCCTAGCAGCGATTTGGTTTCTGTTTTAGGCGTCAGAGGCGCGTCGGCGGGCGACGCAGGACTTTTATTGCAACTCGAAAGCAGCAACACGCCGCCGAGACAGACCACCTGCGCAAGCGGCCACATGGTATTTCGTACGGTTTGGCGACGGAAAATCATATTGGGCGCCTCCTGCGATGATTCGACCAGAGATAAACTCCGTGCGGCATGAATTCTCGTTTTTGCAACAGCATACACAGCTCACGGTTGTAAATGGCGTTTTTTTCGTTTAACGGCAAGCCGAAGGCGGCTGCGTTTTTCTGTCTGGCCCGAACGTGCGGGCACAAAACGCAGCCGCCTTCGGCTTGCCGTTAAACGAGCCATTGGAATCTGTGCAAAGTATAGCAAAACGGCCGGAGCGCGGGCTTGCTGCAATATCGCCATGGGGCCGGCGTGCGCATGAGAAACGGCAGCGTCTGATGCAAAAAGTCACCCTGACCGGAGAAATAGAGCCCGATTCTGGAAAAATCTCGCGCACCGGCCACGCTCCCCCCGAAGCGCCTTTTTCTGGTGCTAGACTCCAATTGACGGGCCGGAACCGTTCCATGGTTGGCAACGTAGAACCTATGCATGCCAACTGCTTGGCAAGTTTGTGTCGATCGTTCGGATTGGCGCGATCAGGCAAAGCTTTCTGGCGGTGGAATGCGTGGAAGCTGCTTTTGCAGGTAACACGGGCGGCCCGCCGGAATGGAGTAGGAGCTAATTTTTTTAGTACAGCAGAGAGTCTTTCGAGACCGGGGCGACGACAAACAAATGGGTTTTCTGAAAAAGTTTTTTAAGAATGTCTTCCACGATTCCTTGGTCGAGTCGGGCGACTACAGCAGCTTCGAGCGGCTCTCGGAGGAGGAGCTCGAAGCGCATTTGGGTGTGTCGAAGTATGGCGCTTTCCAAATGACCGACGCCGTCCGCCCGTCGTACGACCTCAAAGTCAAGCCGCGGCAAGGTTTTCGCCACGATGTCTATCACGACGAAGAAACCGAGGCCAGCGTTCCGGTGCTGATGGCCGCGGCGTCGAAAGAAAACCTCTTTGAAACATTCATGGAGCTGTTGGAACCACTGGGTAGTGAAGTCGATGTGGTTCTGGAGACGAGTCATCATCGGAAGTCGAACGGGCACGACGACCTGTACCGCGAACATATCGACATGCCGGTATTGAAGAGCCTGCTTTGGGACTTTGAAGACCTGCTCACCAACGACGGCTGCACGGGCATCGCGGTGTTGGCGCCCGGCATACCGCAGGAAGTGCAATTCGATGAGCACAAACTGTTGATCGTTTACGGCGCTCCGTTGACGGCCTTCGAGGGTGCGCTTATTGATCGCCACGTTGATTGCGACGAATCGATCAAGTTCATCACCGAGGCCGAACACGTTCACTCGTCGAACGATAAATACATCAGCCAATTCGAGGAACTGAAAACGCGGCTCGGCATGGATTGCGAATTCACCTATTCCGATTGATCATGGCTGGTCAAAACAACGTCGCCCCGTGAGGGCGAAGCGTTCGTACGGCGAGACGATTACGTCGCCGACAACACAACAGGCTGAGATCGTCTAAGCTGTTCGCCATTCTGGCCCGGCGCGGCCCCCAACGGCAGATCGATTTCCAGGGCCTGCTCATGCACTTCCAACACGCCCTCTGGCGGCGAGATTTCCTCGCCTTGCGGAGAATTCAATGCGCCGTGTCCGGGAAGTCCGTGCTCGGAAAATCCGTCAACGGTGAAGCCGTTTTCCGGCGTGATCGCGCCGGGGTCGAGCCACAATCCGTCAGGACCGAGTTGCATGGTGCCCATGTCGAAGTCGAGGCCTCGCCGTTGGACCTCAAACAGAACCCAAATACTGACGAAGTTATTCTGTGCTCGGAGCAACGCCGCCAAGGCCCGCACCAAGTCCTGCCCGGTGGTGGCGCCGAGCGGTTGTGCTCCGGCTCCAGGTTGCGGCGGCTTTTGCAGCGCCAATTGTGCTTGGTCGGTCTGTGAAATCGCGGCTTGGACCGACGCTCGCCCCAGTTCAAAGTTGAGCTGATTCAGTTCTATGTTTCGCAAGGTGGTGCGGAGCGTTTGCGCGACGGCGTCTTCAAACGCGTAGTAGTTTCGTCGGGCCTGACTGTACTGAATCAGAGTTTCACGATAGGAGTTTCGCTCGACGAGCCGCGTTAAAGGGGCGTCGAATTGCAGGCCCACCCGCAAACGACCGGTCGATCCTTGCAGGCGAATGGGGTTGTCGCCGGTGTTGCTGATATCGCCCTCGAAGATGAAATCCAGATCGCTTTCCAGATCGTTGGTCACGACTTGCACGGATCGCCACACGTCGACCAACGAGGCTCGTGCGTTCATCCAATCGCGGCGGTGCTCCCGGGCGATTTCGATGGCGTCGCGCGAGTCAAGCTGCACATCGGCCAATTGAATCGATTCGGTGCGCGCACGAGCCTGGACCAAGGAAAGCTGCAATACATCGCCCGTGATTTCGATCAAATGATCGGGCAGCCGACCCACCACATGTTCCAGCAAACGGGTCTTTAATTGGTCGGCCAAAAGGTTCGGCCCTTCTTCCAGGAGTTTGGTGATTTCTTGATCGATCTCGGCATTGGCTTCGCCAAATTGGTCCAGTTGCGAGCCTACCATCTGCAACGACGTGTGCAGCGTTGCGGGCATCTTCTTGAGTTGTTCGGCCGCGGTTTTTAGTTCTGACTTTCCTTTGGAACCTCGCTTGGTGGAGCCGCCGTCGGAATCGTTGGGTTGAAACGCTTGGTCGAGTTTCCCGGCCAGCACGTCCAGAAATGCCAAGCGTTCCGGCAGCACTTTTTCTAGTTTCTCGATATCATCCCGAGCGCGTTGCATGTTCGTTTCCACCACGCGGGCATGGACCTCTTGCAGCGTTCGCACATACTGTTGCGACTGACGAAGATCGTGGGCGAGGTCTTCGGTCCATTGCAGGGCGGGAGCGTCGGGGCCTCTGGGAATCGCCTGCTGGATTCGCACCACGACATCGCCAACGTCTTGTTGGATGGCCGTGATGTCGTTCTGCACGGGGAGAATGGCCGTGTCGATCAAGTTGAACGGATCGAGCAGGTCGTCGATGATGCGCGTTTCGAGTTGCGGTGGGAGTCCCAGGGTAATTTTGAAGGCGTCCAGCGAGGTCTGATAGGCGGTCTTTTGCGAGAGCAACGTGCTCTGTTCGGTCAACAGACTTTGCCGAACCTGTTCCACCTGGATAAAGGTGATCCGACCGGCGTCGAAAAACGCCTCGAACTGCCCCAAATTGTTTCGCAGCGCCGCGACATTCCCTTCCTGATTACGAATAACTTGTTGCTGTTGCAACAGTCCCAGGTACCCGCCGGCGCGCCCCGCGCCCGTGCCGCCGGCAAAGACAAGCCCGCCCGCCCCGCCCGCGCGACGATTAGCGCCCGGCCCCGGATTAGCGCCCGTGACAATCGACAGGTAAAACCCGCGCCGAAAACGCTCCACGTCGCGAACATTCGCCAACAAGCCCCGCTCGGAGCCGGTGAGCTGTTCCATCACAACGTCGCGCCCGCCACGCCGCAATAACGGCTGCACAAGAGAAAAGTCGAGCAGCGTGAACGCGGAATGCGTGTCGGGTCCGGAGAATTGCCACATCAGGTTGTTGGCTAGTCCCACCACCAGGGAGCCGCCGGAGGCGAGGAGTTTCTGGGAGCGAATTCCGTTGCGGTTATTGGGCAAGGTGGCTGCTCTGAAATTACTGCGGTCGGCGCCGCCGGCGCCAGGGTTTTCCTCTCCAAGCGTTGTGTAGTCGACCTCATACCCGCCGAAAAATTGGGAATCGAAACGAAACCGCTCGAAACTCACGTCGAGCGCCGAGAGGTAGAGCGTCTCCATTTCTGTTTGATAGTTCCGGGAGTGCAACAGACCGATGCGCACCGATTCGTCGCTCGTGAGTTCAAGAACATTCTCTTCGTTAACGGGGAGATAACCGAACCATTCGGGGTTTTCGACGAAGGGCGTGTCGCCATCTTGATGCCAGTGCTTGTAGCCTCGCTTGCGGTCGACGTAATGCATGTAGGTATGCGATGTCGGGTCGTCGGTCGGCATCGGTTGGTAGTCGGGTGTGAAAGGGCTGAACATCCGTGAACGAGGATCGATTTCGATCGTATAATCGGGTAGGTCCCAATGCGGATGATTGGCCTTTTGGTCGATCAGGCCATACACTTCGGAATCGGCCTGTTCGCGGTAAAACCTTCGTGAACAACCCGAATGCAGGCATGCTCCGATCACCAACAAACCAGCCGTGATACGGCCAGCGAGCCGCCGCCAAGAGTTGTCCGCCTGTTGTTTACACATTCCCCGGCCCCCAAAAGAGTTAGAGCGTGCTCCGGCAAACCGTCCGCGCACGGGCGGAGCAGCACTTCCTACGATAGGTTTCGGGCGATAGACAAGGCAGACTTTAACGATTACTCCGGTTGTTCCGATTGCCCTGGTTGAGGCAACTAGAAAAATAAAAACCGGCAAAAGTCTGAACTCCATCGGAGCGGGCGGCGCTGGCGCGGGTGAACGCAGGAATATCGTTATTTTTACGCCAATAATCGGAATATCTGGCGCATCATGTCTTTAGAGGCGGCGCACTCGACACGAAACTGGCTCTTTCCGTGCGCCGAGATACATTCGGCCACTTCAATAAAAACAACCCAAACTACCCCGCCCTATTTACCTTAACGCCCCTCCTGGGAGATTTGCATGCTCCGGCTTCCCTCTTTACTCGCCTCCCTGTTTACGGCGGCGTTGCTCTTGGCGGTATTCGCGCCTTCCTCCCTTTTGGCGGCCGAGCCAACGAAGGCATCGGCGAAGGAGATCGCCTTTTTTGAAAAGAAGATTCGCCCCGTGCTCGTAAAACATTGTTACGAGTGCCATTCGGCGGAATCGGAGGAGGACGATTTGGGCGGCGGCTTGCTGCTCGACACCCTCGAGGGTATTCGCAAAGGCGGCGATTCAGGACACGCCGTCGTGCCCGGCGATGTGAAAAAAAGTTTGCTGCTCAGTGCGTTGCTGTACGAAGATTTGGAAATGCCGCCCGAGGAGCCGCTGCCCGCCAACGTGATCGCTGATTTCCGCCGTTGGATCAGAAAAGGAGCGGCAGACCCGCGCCACGCCACAGCGCCGCTGCGGCCGATGGTTGACCTGGAAAAAGCTCGCCAGTTTTGGTCGTTCCAGCCGATTGGGCGTCCCCAGCCGCCGAGTGTGAAAGATAACGCCTGGCCCAAAACCGAGATTGATCGGTTTGTGTTGGCTCGGTTGGAAGCCAAGGGTTTGCATCCTCTGGCCGACGCCGAACCGGCCGTGCTGGTGCGGCGGCTGTATTTCGATTTGATCGGCCTGCCGCCCACGCCGGAGCAGGTCGAGGCGTTTGTTGGCAACCTCACGCCGCGGGCGTATCAACAACTCATCACGCAATTGCTCGATTCGCCGCAATTCGGCGAGCGATGGGGCCGCCACTGGCTGGATGTCGTTCGTTATGGCGAGTCGACCGGTATGGAGCGAAACTTCACCTACCCCCATGCTTGGCGTTATCGCGATTACGTCATTCAGGCGTTCAACGATGATAAACCGTTCGACCGCTTCATTCAGGAGCAAGTGGCCGGCGACTTATTGCCCGCGAAAAACAACACACAACGCGCCGAGCAACTCATTGCCACCGGTTTGCTGGCCATGGGCCCCAAGTCGTTGAACGAAAACAATCGTGAAAAGTTCGCCATGGACGTCGTCGATGAACAGATCGATGTCACCACACAGGCCTTCATGGGTGTCACGGCGAGTTGCGCTCGCTGCCACAATCACAAGTTTGATCCCATCCCGCAAAGTGAATATTACGCGCTGGCGGGTATCTTTCGCAGCACCGACACCCTCTTCGGCACGGCCAAGGTAAGGGGCAACCGGCAAGCGGGGCAATTGCTCGCGCTCGACGACGGCGGCATTGCGCGGGTTTCGGTTGCTGGCGGAAAACAGAACAAAGGCCAAATTGCGAAAATCACGCGTCAGTTGCAAAGCGCCCAACGCCGCGTGGCGCAGTTTCGTCGGCAAGTGAAAAAGAAACCCGCCTTGAAAGGCAAACTAGCCAAACTCGAAACGCAAGTCAAACAATTGCAAAAACGTCTGAAAAAAACGCAACCTCCCAAAAAACGTCGCAAAAAAAACCAACCCAATGTAGTGGCCGCCCCCGCCAAAAAACACGAGTTTTTGGTGATGGCGGTGCAAGACGCCGAACAGCCCCGCGATACAGCATTGCGCATTCGCGGCGAAGCCAACCAGCGCGGCGATGTTATCCCGCGGGGTTTTCTTTCGGTGCTAACGCGCCATCCAACGCCCAAAATTTCAGCCCGGGAAAGCGGCCGCCTGCAATACGCCCAGTGGCTCACCGCCGACGATAACCCACTCACCGCGCGTGTGGCGGTGAATCGGACCTGGCAACATCTTTTTGGTCGAGGGATGGTCGCGACGGTCAACAATTTTGGCGCCACGGGAGAACGCCCCACACATCCTGAACTGCTCGACCACCTCGCCAGCCAGTTCATGGACGAAGGCTGGTCGTTAAAAAGTCTGATTCGGCGCATCGTCAGCAGCCGCGTCTACCAATTGGGCGGCGGCTCGAACGTTCACGCCGAAGAGGTCGACCCCGATAACAACCTACTTTGGAAAATGAACCAACGTCGGTTGGAGGCGGAGGCCATCCGAGACGCCATCCTGCAAACCGCCGGCCAACTCGACCTAACGCCCGGCAAGGGCTCGGTCGTGGAAACGATTGGCGATGGCGATGTTGGCCGCAACATTCGCACGGGCAGTTTCGTGGTCGCGAGCCGCCAACGCAGCGTGTATTTGCCGATTGTTCGCGGCGCCCTGCCGGAAATGCTGCAAGTGTTCGACTTTCCCGACCCCAGCATTATTTTCGGCCAACGCGAAGTGACCACCGTCCCCACGCAAGCGCTGTTCATGCTGAACAATGCGTTCGTCCTCGAGCAAGCGGCACACTTCGCCGAACGTATTTCCGCCGATGAAAAGTTGGACGCCGACCAACGCATCGGCTTGGCGTACCGCTTGGCGTTTTCGCGGAGGCCCACGTCGGAAGAGCTCCTCGCCGCCAAACAATACCTACAAAACGCCAGTCAAAAGAACAAAACGATTTCAAAGCCGGCCTGGAGCCGCTTCTGCCAAGCCTTGCTGGCCAGTGCGGATTTCCGCTATCTGGATTGATCGTTGCTCGCTCGGCGAGACACCCATTTATTCACACCCCCCCCATTTTTCCAGCGAACACCAGAGGATACGCAATGTTGAAACTATCACGGAGAGAAATGCTGCAAGCCACGTCGAGCGGCTTCGGCTACCTTGCCTTTTCGGCCTTGGCGGCGCAAGCGGCCGAAATAGAATCAGCGAAAAACGGCGCGGGGGGAAAGCATTTCACCAGCCCCTTGGCGCCCAAGCCGCCGCACTTCAAGGCGCGGGCCAAACGCGTGGTGTTTTTGTGCATGCGGGGCGGCCCCTCGCATGTCGATACGTTCGACTACAAACCCGCCTTGAAGGACTTCGCCGGGAAAGCGCCGGGCGAAGCAGCCGGACGCGCCAACCAAAAAGGCCGCAAACTCATGCCCTCGCCCTGGGAGTTCACCCCTCAGGGCGAAAGCGGGTTGCCTATTTCGGCGCTGTATCCTGAACTATCGCAACATGCCGACGACCTCTGCCTGATCAACGGCATGCACACCGATGTTCCCAACCACCCTCAAGCTTTGATCCAACTGCATACGGGCAGTTTTCAGTTTGTGCGGCCTTCGGTCGGCGCCTGGGTGCTGTACGGCCTGGGCGCGGAAAACGAAAATTTGCCGGGGTTCATCACGATCAAACCACCTTCGCGTTTGGGCGGCGCCCAGAATTATGGCAGCGCGTTTTTGCCGGCCGTGTACCAAGGGACGCGCATCGGCCAGCCGGGGCAAGCCTTGAAAGACGCCACCGTCGGCAACATTAAGAACCCTCAGATTTCGGCTGGCGCCCAACGCCAACAGCTCGACTTTTTGCAATCGATCAATCGGAATGCAGCCCGGAAGAACCCCGCCAACTCGCAACTCGAAGGCGTCATTGAATCGTATGAATTGGCCTTCCGCATGCAAAGCTCGGTGCCGGAGTTGCTAGACCTTTCCGGCGAATCGAAAGAGTCGTTGGCGTTCTACGGCGTGGGCGAAAAAGCCACCGACGATTTCGGTCGTCAATGCCTGATGGCCCGCCGATTCCTCGAATCGGGCGTGCGGTATGTCGAACTAACGCACGAAGGCTGGGACCAACACAATAACTTGCAAAGCCGTTTGACGAATAATTGCCTAGCCACCGACCGACCGATTGCAGCGCTGCTAGCCGACCTCAAACAACGCGATATGCTCCAGGATACGCTCGTGGTTTGGGGTGGCGAATTCGGCCGCACTCCCGCCACCCGCCGAGACGATGGCCGCGACCACAACGCCACCGGCTTCTCCATGTGGATGGCCGGCGGCGGCGTCAAGGGCGGCATGCGTTACGGCGCCACCGATGAATTCGGCATCAGCGCGGCGGTTGATAAATGTCATATCAACGACCTACACGCCACCATTCTACATCTTCTGGGGTTCGACCATCTCAAACTCACCTACCGCTACGCCGGCCGAGATTTTCGCCTCACCAATATCGCGGGACGCGTGGCCCAAGGCATGATTTCGTAAACGGTCCTTAGTTCCAGTTTTGCATTTTTTGAAGGATTGGTATAGCTACGAAAAGGGGCGGCTTGCGACAATGAAATCTTGTTTACGGACTCGATTTTTCTTGCACGGAAGCCGCCCAAGATGGAACTTACCAATTCGTTCGAAGTT
>JAJRWU010000213.1 GCA_024276655.1 Planctomycetota bacterium | reverse complement strand
CCGCTTGAGAACGACGTCGACGCTGGCGGTTGCATGAGAGGCGGCGCATTGGACGATGATCTCCTTGATCGGCGTTTCGCCCACCGGCCATGTTTCGAGCAGGCGAAAGTCATTGGAATTCGGCTCCGCGAACCAAGCCGAAATCGTTGCGCCCTGGCGAACCAAGCGTAGGCGACCGGCGGCCATGGAAATCGGCCAGTGCCGGCTCTCATGGCTGGCCTTGCCGGCGAGCGTTTTGTGTCCGCGAACGGAGCGAACGTTCGTATTGCCGTTTTGATCCACGCCGAGCGATGTCTCGACTCCCGGATTGGAAGCGGTATCCACCGCCGCTCGCAACACCAGATAAGCGCCCCACCCTTCTTTCGGTTTCTGGATTTTGAAGCCTTCGAAGTCGAGCGTGATCACGCAATCTTCGCTGATCGGCTGGCGTAGGTGAAGACGCGGCCGCTTCGCGTAGCCATCGGCGTTTTGTAGTAATAGCCGCGTTCCACCTTCGACCGACGTAATCCCCGATACAGCGCCGCCCGGCTCCAGCCCCTTCGCTTGGAGTTTGCTGATCGGTTCGGTGAAGTCGAACACTTGCGATTCAGGCCAGGCGGCGAATTGATTTTCGGCCGACGCCCTAGCCAGTTGCTGATCCGCGACCGTCGGCAGCGTTTTCGGCCACTCTCCCCGATAAACAAGATTGCGAACGCGGCACTTTGTTTTATTTGAGTAGCGGAACAAGCCGAAATAGCGCTGCGCCGCAGGTTCGGTCAAGGTGATCGTGGCGACATCCGCACCATTGACGGCGAGTGTGAGTTGATCGCCTTTTAAGGACAGCCGGTATCGGTTCCAATCCCGCTGCTTGAGGGCGATCTTTTTCGCCGCGCCTTCGATCGGCGCGGAGTTGTTTGGCGCGAGGCCGCTGGTTGCGAATTGCGCGTCTGTCAGTAGATGCTTCTTTACTCCATCGGCGGAAACGAGTAACGCCGAGCGGCCAACGGCAGGATGGACCTCGAACTCACCGGGAATATCGTACGACTCGAACTCGATCACGCCGTCTTCCAACATCGGGCGCTGATACATCAGCAAGCTCTGGCGGGGCGTATCAGAAACGTTCTCGCGAAGCCGGCCTTGAATCTCACCGTCGGCCTTTCTCCACGGAGCCGATTCGTTGGCTGCGTCTAGCGAAAGGGAATCGCCATACATGTCGGCTCGCCACGCGCCCCAACTAGCGAAATTGATGAGGTCGAGTTGGTCGGGAATCTTCGGATTTCCGCTAATGCGAAGATTGCGAATGGAAGATTGGAAGCCCGCGTTATAAGCTTGCAGCACAAGCCAGGGGTCGGGGCGTTGCGAAAACGATTCTTCATGAATTTGGGTTCCATTGACGAACGTTCTGACTTTGTTGTTTTTCACCACGATGCGAAAGCCGGCCAGCCAGTTGCCCTGATTGGGAATCGTGATCTTGCCCGGCTCATCCTTGACGGCGTGCATGAGGTTGACCACGCGCGTGGCTTTGTAGTCGTAGCGAGGTTCGGCGGAGTGCATGCCGTAGGTGATCGCGGCTTCACGGTATCCATGCATCGTTCGTTGGACGTTTATTTCGAAGTCGCCTTCCAACGGCGACTGAAAAAAGAGCTGGCCCCAGGTTCCGCCGGGAACATGGTCGACCACGCCCGGCGAGTACTCCCACTCCGTATGCCGCAGCCCATTTTTGTGCATCTCCGGCTTGTAATACGGAACATTCGCCCACTGCGTCAAACGCGGTTTATCTGCTGCGGCCTGCGAACCGAACCGCATCGCTCGATCGATATGGCCGCCGAGCATGTTGGCCCACTTGTCCCATTTCGCGTCTTTCGCCTTGGTTTTGGCGTCGCGTTGTTTCATGAGCAGTTGCTGCGACAAATCGAACGCGGCAAATTGCAATTCGGAATGCTTCGCTGCTTGCCAGGCAACCACGAATTCGCTCGCTCGTTCGGTCGGGCTCATGCTCTGCGGGAAGCCTTTCGCGGCCAACGCGTTGAGTTGCGCCATGCCTTGTCGCGCCGCGACAAAATCTTGCCGCTGCATCGCGAGCAGCGCCAGAAGCCCGATTTTGCCGCGCTGTCCGCTCTCGTTTGGCATGTTTATTGCAGTAATTTGTGCGGCTAATTCAGCCAGCTTCCCAGCTTGTTGGGCAACCGACATGAGTTCCATTGCCGGGCAGATTATCTCTTGCCGGGTCGATTCGGCGGACGAGACAAATTCAAAATACAGCCGATGATTCGCATGGTCGGGCGAAGCCAACACCCAGGCGCGCAGTTCTTCGTAGGCCTGCTGTTCAGGTAATCGCCGAGCCCGCGCTACAAGCGGCGCGGCGTCCTGAATAAAGAACCGCTCGCCGAGAATGTCGTGAAGCAAGCGATGATCGGCAGGCGTGTACTCTTTGTTGGAAGCCAACATGTTATTACGAATTTCCGCGGTGAGCGTTTCGGGCCAAGGCCCTCTCAGCTTCAGTTCGCGAACTTTCAACGACCGCCCTTTCCCGTGATAGAGACCAACCTGCAAATCAATTTCCGGTTCAACGGTTCGTTCGTAAACCAGATCGCCGTTCAACACGACGCGAAGCGTACGCCCGGCGAGCGTCAACCCGACCCGGTTCCAATCATCGGGCTTAAGCGGAAGCTCTTTTGGGCCGCGGCGCGCAGCGGCGTTGCTCAGCCGGTTGTCGTCGACGATGCCAAGCACCGGTTCATCCCAATTGAGACGCGTCAGCCAATGTTCGTCAACGCCAGCGGGTTCGAGCAGTAAGGCGATGCGGCCAATCGTGGGATGCGCCACCGATTCGCCAGGAGTATAAAAGAATTCATAGTGAAACGATTCCTGATCGCGAAGCGGTCGCTGGTAGTAGGCCCAACTTTGGGAACGCGTGCTTTTTTGACCGACGAGCGCTCCGTCGGCGGCTTGCCAATCGAACGCGCTCGGCTCCGCCTGCTGCTGACGCAATCGAGAATCGTACTCGTTTTCGTTTTCAACCTTTAACGCCATCAAACGATGACGCGGTTGTGTTTCACCGTAGAAAGAAGTGTTCCAGCCGTCCATTCGATCGCCATTGATGAGCGAAACTTCGCGCGGGATCGTCGGGTTGCCAGTAATTCGCGGGTTGCGGAACGTGGTGGCGCGGGCGTAGTCGGTGAAGAGCGTCAGCCAGGGGCTGGTGTCGCTGACTTCCTCTTCATAGACCAGGGCGTTGTTGAGGAATTGCTTCATTTTGCCATCGGCAACTTGGATTTTGAGCGAGGTGAATCTCTCCAGCATGCCGCGAAGGGCCGCTGGCAAGTAGAGCGATTCATGGCCGCCGATCGACCAAATGGGCATGCGAGAACCCCACTTTTGAGCTTCCACCACCGCTCCGCCGTAGCCAAGGTCGGCTTCGGCCCAGGAACCATAATACGCTTCGACCGTGAACTCAAAGTCGCCCGTCAGCGGATACGCGAAGCTGAGAAAATCGGAGCCGGCGCCGCTAAGATGCGCGAGTTGGCCTTCGTGAACCTCCCACCAAGGATGGGTTCCGCCAACGGTCACTTGCTTCGTACTGAACACCTGCCAATGCGCCAGTTGGGGATCATCGCCGGGGCGGATCGTGGGCGGTTCGCTCTCGAATTCGCGGCGGGCCAGATCAATCGGCAAATGTCCCAACACGCGGGCGTTGAGGGTGTTCCGAAAAGCCTGATGCACCGAGACCAGATGTGCCCGGTACAGAGGCGACAATTGCGCCGACTGCATACAAGCCTGGTAGACCAAATAATCGCTCACGCCGTCTGAACGCGATTGCCCAGACTGCGGTTTCAATCGCTCGCCGATGGTCGAGACGAGTTGTTCGATGACTTCCTTGCCGCGTTGGGAATCGTCCATTTTTGCCAGCAGAATCGCGAACAGGAACGATGCGTTCTCCAGTTTCTTTTCGTATGCGTCCTCGGCGAGGCCGCGCAATTCCTCCAGCCGCCCGCTCTCTTGGGCGGCGGTTACCAACTCCGTAAGATTGCTCAGTAGGTCGGTGGCATGGAGTTGGCCCTCGCGCTTGCCAGGCTTCAAGAACGCTTGCGGCGTCCGCACCGGTTCGACCCAATCGGCGGCGAATCGAACGGTTTGCCGCCCCTTGGCGGGCAGTGTCCAATCGCGCCACGCCTCGTACCGTTGCTCAGCTGAAAGGCGGCTCATTTCTCGATAAATCACCGCCATCGCGATAGCGGTGCCTGGTCTTGAATAACGCGCGATCGAGATATCGGCCACGCGGGCCAGGTAGTCCAAGGCAATATGCGGCAAGCCGGTTTTGGCTGCTTCTTCGGCGATCGCGGCCAAGTCTTGCCGTTGCAGATACTGCACGTATTCGCCGCTATGTCTGGCGTAATAGGGTTGCCGACCATTAAGATAATCTTCAAAGAACTTCATGACCTGCCGAGGATCGTGGGCCAGATAGCGATTCACTTTCGAGACCAAACGGCCTAGTGAAAGCTGGTGGCTGTGTGAATTGCCTCCCGCAGATCGTACGTTCAAGTTGATCGCCGATTGGAGGATTTCAAACGCTGGCTTCGCCAAACTTTCATGCCCCGACGCCGGCAGCGCCGCATGGCAGGCAAGTTGCACGATCGGCGGCAAGCCGCGTTGCTTGACCTCTTTCGCCAACTCCACCAGAGCGGTTTTGGCGTCGTCGAGTTGGTTGCGGGAAAGCGCTATTTGTGTTTGCAGGACCAACGCCGCAATTTTCGCCGCCGGGTTCTTCTTTCGCTCTGCGAGGTCTGCCGAAAGTCGTTCAGTCTCGCCGGCTCGCCGCGCCCATTCGACCAGCACTTCGCCCAGGCTGCTGGCTTGCGCCTCGGAAAACAATTTTGAGGAATCGCTATACATGCGAATCTCACCGGGACGATTTTCAGGCAGGATGATCGGCCGCAGCAGCGCATAAACCTCTTTCGCCGGATAAGCATCGCCTTGCCATTGGGCGATCACCTTGCGGAGCGACGTCGCGACTTCGGTTTCCAATTTTGCGAGGTTGGATTCCGCCGAGGTAGATCCGACAAAAGTCGAGAATACCATCACGCCGCGGCCGCTGTTGGATGACGATTTCGCCACATCCTTTACCGGCATCCCGCCCCGCATGGCGGCTTGCACCGCCTGCCGCGACAAAGCAGGCATTTGGTTCTCCGCCGCGGCATGCGCGATCGTGATCGCGAGGCGGAACTTGGAGAGTGTGAGCGGCGGAATGCGATGCGATTTGGATGGCTTTTTGCTCTCGGCGCCGTTCTGCGTCACAATCGCCAACAGTTCCGCCCATTTCGCTTCGGCTTGTTGGCGGTCGTTGCGTTCCAGAGCGATGTTTGCCCAGCCGTAAAGAATGGCGGCGGTGTGTTGATCGTCGGTCTGACGGCGAGCCGCCTGAAGCGCGCCGGCGGCGAACGCCTCGCCGATTTCTTGCCGGTCTTTGCTCGCTAGGCATTCGCGGGCGATCAGCCAGAGCGGAACTTGCGCCAGCGCTTCTCGACGCTGGCGAGAGTTGGGGCGGCGCCCCGTTTTGATTTTTTCCAAAGGTTGCGATTCGAACGCCGCCAGCAACGCCCGCAGTGAATCAGGAGCCTGCTCGTGCTCGATGCGGAGCAGATATGCGGCTTCCACGATACGCACCGAGAGGTCGGCGGGATGATCCGCTTGCAAACCGGCCAACCGCTGGCGGATTCCGTCGGCGACGGTCTTCTCTTTCGAGAGCATGACGAGCAAGTCGACCAGCGGACTTTCCATCGGCTTGGTTTGCGCGTCGTTGATCGAGGGAACGATCAGCAACAGGTCCAAGATCGGGGCGCCCTTGGCGAGTTTCTTCGGAACCGCCAAGAGTTGCGCCATCGCTTCGGGGGCATTGGCGGCATCGAGTGCGGCGAGTGCATCGTTGAGCCCCTTCGTAACTTGGTTCTTGAAATAATCTGGCTGATTCCCTCCCCATTGGCTGGCCTGTTCGACAGCGTCGTCTTGCGAGAGCTCCCGGAAAACGCGCACGGCGTCGACGGGGCTATCCAGCTTCAACAACTGCCGCCCGGCCCAAACGGAATTCTGGACTCGTTGGTAGGAAGAGTAAAACGGGTCGAACGCATTTCCGCTCGGGTTGCGAAGCTGCTTCAGCAATAGGTTTCGCGCATCGTCGTTGCGTCCCATGTCGTGGTACATTTTGATCAGTTTGGCAACGGGCGAGTATTGCATCTGCTGCATCGAGTTACTTTTTTTAATCGCCGCTTCGAGCAGTTTGATTGCCAGAGGGCGCGTCTCTTCAAACTGATCCAGTTCCTGGCCGATGATCCAACAGGTGTTCGACGACATCGCCTTCAACGTTTCCTCATTGGAAACCAGCTTTTCCAACCGCTGCCGGGCTTGTTGCTTTTGGTTTTCTTTTAGTTCGATCAAGGCCAGCATCGCTTCGCCGCCCAGCCACTGAGGCGTCTCTTGTAAACGCCTTTCAATCGCTTTACGAAAGTCGGGCAGGTTGTCGGTTCCATGCACGCCGTTGAGCACTTGGTGGAACTGACCGCTTACCTTCCCACCCTGGCTGTAGGAATAAATCTGATTCAGCCCGTACCAGGGCGCCGCGGCGGCTTCGCTTGCCGAGGGAACGACCGCTCGCTTGCCAAGTTGGTAAACCCGATCGAGCTTCCAGAGCTTCGGACTACTCAAGTTCGACATCATGTTGCTGCGGTATTGCGGGAAAGCCTCGAACGCTTTCTCAAACAGGTTGAGCGCCAGTTTTATTTCGGCTTCGCTCGGCTCGCCTCGCTGGCCGCGCATTAAGTTGGCCACGAGGTTGATGACGTAGTACGGCTGACTGAACTGCTTCAAATTGATTTTCTCAAACGCCTGGACCAAATCGAGAGTGCGTTTGGCTTGCTCAAAGACTCTGCCGATTTGATACAGTTCTCCCGCCACCCATTGCGGTTTCTGTTTCAATAATTCCAGATACTGATCACAGGCTTCGTCGCGTTTCCCCGTCGAGACAAAATGTTTGGCGATTTTGTATCGAAAAACAGCGGCGTCGGGGCGCGCCGCGACCGCCTTCACCAGCAGCGATTCGACCTTCTCCCGATTGTTCGAAGATTCGTAATACTCGATCAACTTGGCGTAGAGTTGCGGCGAATTGGGGGAGCGTTCAAGCTGGCTTTCCAACTTCGCGATCAACTCCTTCAACGCACCGGTGCGCTGGAGCAACTGCAGCGATTGGGTTCGCATCTGGGAGTTGTTGTTGCTGGTCTGGTATCGGAACGGGTTCCGACCCGCCGCGCTCATGTTCGACAACGGCGATTTCGTGCGGCGGAGAATCGTGTGCGCTAGTTGCTGGGCCAATTCGACCTTGCCTTGCCCTTGATACAAGGTCATGAGCGAAGCCAGCGACGCGAGATCGTTGCTGGAGCGCCGTTGCACGCGCGACACAATCGCCTCGGCCATCTCGTGCATGCCGAGCCGGCGCATCTGCTCGATTAAGGCCAGTTGCGTTTTCGAATCGAGCCGCAGGCCGAACAACCGTTCGGCCGCCTTGCGCGCCCGCGCAACATCGCCCACGCGTTCGGCCAACTCCAGCACTAGCAGTTCGCGTTGTTGCACCAGTTTTTGGTCGCGCGGCGCGATCGCCTCGACGATTTCCAAGGCGTCTTCAAAATTCCCCATCGATTGATGCAGCGAAGCGATTTCCAGGCGAAACACGGGATCGTCGTTGAGTAACGCCCCCGCCTCCGACAACAATTCCAAGGCCTCTTCCTGCTCTTCCAGCCACCAGCGTGAATACGCCAGTATGAGAATGGCGTATAGCTTGTCATCGTCGCCGGCGGCTTGCAATCGCTTCGCCAGATGCTCGGGCAGATCGTCGAGCACGTCGTTCCGCTTGAAGACTTCATAAACTTCGCGGAGCAACATCAGCGACGCCCGGTCGACATATTAGTTCGGCTGCGGGTACTGAAACTGAGATTGAATATTTTCCTGGCCGTACTTGAGTTGAAAATACGTGCTGCGGCTCCTTGTGTTGGTTGCACTCCTCTTCCGCTTCTGTTGGCTCCGTTCCGCCCTCCTTTGCCGTGCGACTTCGGCGCCGATCTCGAACGCGTGATCGAGCAGCGAGAGAATTTTCGCGTTTTCTTCCTCCGGCCCCAGATGCGCCATCCAATTCATCAATAAGTTCGCAGCGGGCGCGAGGGGATCAACCACTTTCGAAGCCCGAGCTGAACCACGCGCGGCGATCATCGCGGCGCTCGGTCCCTGGGCGATATCCTCGTGGGCGGCTTCCAGCCATTTCGGAAATAGTTCGTCGATGCGATCGTATTCTTCGTTCGCCAGGAAAAAGTTCATGACGGCGGCGAGTTGCGCCGACGAGTCGGCGGAGTCGATCTGTTTTTGCAGCAGTCGCCCGGCTTGCTCTTCCCGACCGGCGAGCTTCAACTCTTCAATAACCAAGCCGGTAAACGTTCCGCCGGCTAGCAGGTTGGATATTAGCGTCCAACTTCCAGCGACTTGTACGTAGGTCTGCCCGCCAGAAACCATCACTCGGCCAAACGCCGCTACGGTTGTTGGTTTGTCGGCCTCGGAAGCGAGTGCTTCGTAGCAGGCGAGCATCAATTCGAGGTCGTCTTCGGCGAGCGGCTTCTTTTGCGGCTTGGCGTTTTGTTGTTGGACTATTTGTGCGTTGGCTTGGTTGGCGCCGCGCGTCAAAAGCGACCGCAGGAAGAACTGTTGCGATTCGCGCCCGCCGGCTTTCGCCAATCGACGGGCGACGGCAAAAATCGACTCCAAATTTCCGCGAAGTTGTTCGACGTACATCCAGTCGTAGATCGTCTCGGGGCGTGCGTCTTCCGCCGTAGCGGCGGCGCTGAGTTTCTGCAAACGATCCTCCCAGGCATTGTTTTCGTCACCCACGTTGTTTTCGTCGAGTGGCGCCTCTTCGGCGCTCTTTCGCTCCTGTTCGATACGCATCAGCCAGGCGTACGCCGCCATACGCGCTTCGCCGAAGGCGTTGGGCGTCCACACCGACTGCGCGGCGCGCGAACCGCCGAAGTTGTTGTTGTTTGCGTCGAGCCCCGCAGCTTGCCGGATTTGAGCGGATGAACCGAGCATGGCCAGCGGCGAGCGGCGCGTGGGCAGTCGCGAGGAGACGCCCTGCAAGTTTTTCGAGCGGGCCTTGGAGCGCGCCCGTTTGAACTTATCGGCCGCCACGATTCCCATCGTTTCGTGAACCGCATTGACCGCCAGCAAACGTTCGAAGCGAATCCCCGCCTCTGTGAACTTATCGAGCGACGCCCAAGCCACCGCCTCCCGATAGAGCAGCTCCCAATCGTCGTGCTGCTCGCTCAGCAACTGTTCGGTCAGGGAGAGAACGTTCTCATAAGCCCCCTGCTTGAGCAGGGAATCGAGGTTTCGCAACCGCCGAATCGGGTTTTCCTCGCGGCGCATCAGCCGCAACAAAATCTCGCTGGACGCGTCGTGCTCGCCGGCCTCTTGAAGAAGCCCGGCGAGTCGGTACTCGGTTTCATGGCCCGGCGCGATCGCGGCAAGTTGCCGTTGGTAGTTTGTTGCCGCGTCGAGATCGGAGCCGGCTTCGCAAAGCTTCGAGAGTTGTTGGAGCAGGTTCGTGTCGCGCGTGTCCTCGCTGAGCAGACTTTCCAGTTCCTGCCGCGCCGTTCCGTAATCGCCCGACGACTGATGCGCCTGCGCCAGGCAGATCGTCATTTCTCGCCGCTTATCTTCGCTACGGCGGCCTCGTTTCAAACGATCCAGCAGTTTGTCGAACTGATTGAGTTGCAGATACAGTTCGGTGAGTTTGACCGTCAAACTCGTTTGGTCGTCTAGTTCGTCGGTCTTTTCGAACGCCCGCCAATAAACTTCAATCGCCTCGTCGGTGCGGAATTGCCGAGAAAGGGCCGCCCCCAGCGACATAATCAAATACGGTTCGGTAGGATTGATGCGCACCGCCTTGCGGAGCGTCTTGACGCCCTCCTCCGCCTTGCCCAACTGAAAACAAAGCTGCGCGTAGAACTCGTAGTTGTCGGTATTGCCGGGCGCCGACACGATCAATTCGCGCGCCGCTTGCAGAGCTTCGTCGGCTCGCCCTAACTGCGCCTCCAAACGAGCGACGTTCATCAAGTGGTCGCCCCGCGAGCGACGATCCACCACCGCCAACTGCCGGTTCATCGCGGCGGCGCGCGAGAAATCGCCCGACAGCTCCGCGATGCGTGCGGCGGTCGACAGCGCCGGAATCGACTTGGGGTCTTTTTCCAAAGCGGCGTCGATCGCTTCGCTGGCGTCGGCCCAACGGCTGTCGGCTTGGTAATACCGGGCCAGCAGACGCCACTGGCTCGACGCCGCGTTTTTGTCTTTTTGCACAATCGCCGCCAGCGCCGTGATTTCTTCATCCAAACTTCGGCTCGCGCGGAAGACTTCAATGCGCTGGTTGATCACCGACTCTTGTTCGTCGTCCGTGGCGGCAAGTTTTTCGGCGCGGTCGATGAAAGCCAGCGCTGCTTCGAATTTTTCGGCGCGGGCGTGGTAATCGGCGGCCTTCAACTGCAAGGCGAAATCCTTGGGGTCGAGCTGGCAGGCGTCCGCGATCTGCGTGACGGCTTCGTCGAGGTAGCCGAAACTGTTGTAAATTTCAGCCAGTCGGGCGACAATGACAGCGGTATGGCGTTCGCCCGCGGCGATGGCGGTCCAGGTGGCGAGGGCGTCTTTGGGCCGCTTCAGAACGTGACAAAACTCGCCCAGATACTCCCGATACTGCGGCTGGTTCGGCGCCTGCGCCACCGCCTGCTTGTAGAGCGACAACGCTTGGTCGTTCATGTTGGCTTGGCGAAACAGATCAGCGACTTGCGCTATCGTGACTGCATCGTCGGTGCGCGCGGCGAGAATTCTTTTCCAGATGCGAGTCGCCTCGGCTTGGCGTTTTTCAGGTGTTAGCTCTTTGTTTTTGAGTACGAGCTTTCCCCAATCACGCAGGAAGTCGACGTTGCCCGGCGCCGACGCCAACAGCAATTCGTATTGCTTGATTGCGTCGGGGTAACGTTGGTCGTCGACCAATTGGTCGATGAACGCCTTCCGTAATTCCGAGCGCGTCGGCGCCAATTTGAGCGCCTTCTCCATCCATTGGGCCGCTTCCGGCACACGCGCCGACGACGCCAAATATTTGGCCGTGCGAGCCATTGCGTCAACATCTTCAGGATGCGACTTGATCCACTTCTCGTAATATTCGACCAGACCATCCTGATTCCCGTTGCGAACGAACACGTCTTCAATTCGCCGCCGCACATCGCGAAACAACCAGCCTTGAGGATTCAAATCGGCGATCAGTTTTTCGAAATCGGCGAGCCCTCCCTGGCGATCGTTTTCGCGAATTTTCAACTCCGCGACTTCCATGCGAAACATCGTCCTCCGGTAGTCGTCTTGAACGAGCTGGGCCAGCTTTTGGTAGCGGGGCAAGGCCAGGGCGAATTCTCCCTCTTCGACCAACGTGATCGCGATTTGTTCCAGCACGCGAGCATCGTTGGGGAAGAGTGCTTCGAGGCGTTGCCAGACTTGCAGGGCTTCCTCGGTGCGCTGCGCCCGCTGGTGGACGCGCCCCAACTGCTGAAAGATTTCCAGCAGATCGGTTCTTCGCGGCTGGCGTTCGATGGCCCGATTAAACGCGGCAACCGCTTTTTCGGGTTGGCCCAGCAGCAGTGACGATTGCCCCAGATAATAACTGGCCAGGGCGTCCTGGGGGCGAAGCCGCTCGGCGTTCTGGAACGCCTCAATGGCGTCTGCGTCTTCGCCTCGGTGGGCGTCGAACAGACCCAGCAGCATCCAACCGACGCCATCTTGCGGAGAATCCTGGACATTTTTTCGCAATTTCGCCAAGAATGCATCCAGCGTGCCGAACTCAACGTGATGCCCGTAGATGCGATCCAGCGCCGTTCCCCGGCGGGGGTTCCGCTGGAGCACCGTCAGAAACCGCTCGGCAATTTTTATCTGTCGCAGTTCATCTTCGGACAGTTTGTCAAGGTTCGTGGTTTGCGCGGTGGATTGAGCATCGGTGGATTGAGCATCGGCGCACAGCGGCATGCCGGCCGCCACAACGAACAGAAGCCCTGGCATTAGATGTACAAAAACAGCGAAAAACGCCGAGCGAAAACGCAACATGCGAGAAACCTCCCGTTGGCGATGAGATCCAGCAGAGAAAAGGTGGCATTTGCTGATCATTACACATTCGTCGCGATTGTGCAAATATTGCATATCGTTTTTTCGCCCAACGCCACATGCCGGTTCAAAATGGCGAGCGGGCCAAACACTGCTCCTACGCCAGTTGATACATTTTCGAGGAGTTCGCTAGACAAAAGGATCGCGGCATGCGCACAATCCTTAGCAGGGGACTCTTCACATCTCACTTCCAAGTAAGGGCTTTCCATGAGCGAGACGGATCAACTGCGGCAACAACTGGAGGAGTTCCGAAACGACTTCGAGCGTTTGCGAGCCGAAATTGGGAAGGTGATCGTCGGCCAACGTGAAATTCTGGAAGACACCCTCTTGGCGTTGATCGCCGGCGGGCATGTGCTGCTGGAGGGAGTGCCGGGGCTGGGCAAAACGTTGACCGTGCGAACGCTGGCCGAAGCGTTGCATTTGTCGTTCCATCGCATTCAGTTCACGCCCGATTTAATGCCCGCCGACTTGATCGGCACAAACATGGTCGTGGAGAACGCCGACGGTAAGAAGGCCTTTGAATTCCAAAAGGGGCCGCTGTTCGCCAACGTGGTGTTGGCCGATGAAATCAACCGGGCGACGCCCAAGACGCAGTCGGCGTTGTTGGAGTCGATGCAGGAACACAGTGTCACGGTGGCTGGAATCACGCATGTGCTGAGCGAGCCGTTCTTTGTGATGGCCACGCAAAACCCGCTCGAAATGGAAGGCACGTATCCGCTGCCCGAAGCACAACTCGACCGCTTCTTTTGCAAGCTGATCGTGACCTATCCCGACGTGGGCGAGCTGGAAACGATTCTTGATCGAACCACCGAAATGCAGAACCCCCAGGCCGAAGCGGTGTTGTCGGGGGAGCGCATCATCGAGATGTCGCGACTCGCTCGAAAGATTCCCATCTCGCAGGAAGTCCGCCGCTACGGCATCGCGATCGTGCTCGCGACCCATCCTGAAAACGAACTCGCCTCGCCCGCCACCAAGCAATACGTGCGTTACGGCGCCAGCCCCCGCGCCCTGCAAGCGATGATTCTCGGCGCGAAGATCAAAGCCATTCTCGACAACCGTTACCACGTCGCGCGAGACGACCTACGCGCCATGGCGCTGCCCGTTCTGCGGCACCGCATGATTCTCAACTTTGAAGGGCAGGCCGAGGGGATCAGCACCGACGATGTGATCGGTAAGATTATCCAACAGGCGCCTGAAGACGCACTCGCCGCCGGTTAATAATTACCTGCCAAGAATTACTTTGCTGATCGTCCTCCACTTGCCATGCGACGCGCCCTCATGTCTCTTTTTGAACCCGACTTCCTGACACGCCTCGAATACCTTTCGATCATTTCGAAACGGGTGTTTCGCGGTTCGCTGTTGGCGCAGCGCCGAACGATGCAGTTGGGTTCGGGCATCGAATTTTCCGACCATCGGGAGTATACGCCCGGCGACGACATTCGTTATCTGGACTGGAATGTGTACGCCCGCCATGGCGACTTATTGCTGAAGCGGTTCCAAGAGGAGCAAGATCTGCATATTTATTTGCTGCTCGATTGCTCGCGGAGCATGGGCTTCGGCGATTCGCCCAAGTTCGATCTCGCGCGGCGTTTGATCGCGGCCCTGGCTTACATCGCGCTGGCGGGTTTGGATCGAATCTGCGTGCTCTCGTTTGCCGATGGCGTGGTCGACGAATTCCCCTTGGCGCGCGGCAAGGCCCGCATTCTCTCGTTGATGAAGTTCCTTGAATCGCAACAGGTCAGCGGCAGCGATACGAACCTCGGTCGGGCGGTGCAGGGGGTGTTGCAACGCAGCCAGCGCAGCGGCATTGCCGTCGTGGTCAGCGACCTGTTCGACGAACATGGTTTTCAACCCGGCCTCGACCAACTCCGCTACCGGCAATTCGACGGCCATGTTTTGCAGTTGCACGACGCTCGCGAAGCCGACCCCGCGCTGCTGGGCGATGTCGAATTATTGGATATTGAAACGGAATCGCTGCGCAAGGTGACGGTCACGGAAAAGAATCTGCGGGCTTACAAAGAGTTGTTCCAGAATCACCAGCGCGCCGTGCGCGATTATTGCCGCAACTACGGGTTGGGCTGCACGCAGTCGGACGCCACGACGCCGTTCGACGAGTTGATTCTCAGAATGATGCGCGAAGTAGGAATGGGAGGCTAATGCATGAGTCTTGCCGCGCCACTTGCACTCGCCCTGACCGCATTGGCGATACCGATCATCATTTTCTATATTCTCAAGGTTCGCTTGCGGCGCGTGCCGATTTCGACGAACCTGTTTTGGAGACAGTTGTACGACGAAAAGCCGCCCCGATCGATCTGGCAGTACTTGCGGCATCTGCTGTCGCTGTTGGTCCAACTGCTGTTCATTGCCTTGTTGGTGTTGGCGGTCGCCGATCCTTCATTCTCCTGGCAACTGCTGCAAGCCCGCCGAATCGTGGTCGTGATCGACAACTCGGCCAGCATGAGAGCCGCCGACGTCTTGCCATCGCGTTTCGAGGCCGCTATTGAAAATGCGCTGGCGACCGCCGACGGCCTTCGTTTTCGCGACGAAATGGCGATTGTATTGGCGGGCCCGGAGCCGGAAGTTGTCGTCGGCATGAGCGGACACATACCCACGCTCAAACGCGCCCTGCGCTCGATCAACATTTCCGATAATCCCACCAAGCTGCGCCCCGCGATCGAATTCGCTCAGCAGTTGGTGAGCGAACATCCCCACGGCGAAGTGCTGGTGTTTACCGATGGCTGCGCAACGGAGGATCGCGAAGAAGACAAAACCGAGAACCCCAAACCGGGCGATAAAGGTTCTGATTCCTCTTCCCCAGTTTCGCCTTCATCCGAGCGGCCTTCCGTTTTGCAACGCCGTATTTTTGGATCTTTCGAGGCTGGGAATATTGGCATCACACAGTTTCAGGTCTGCCGCAGCTTGATCGATCCGCTGGGTTACGAAGTGTTGGTGCGTGTTCACAATGCGTCGGCAAACGCGGTGAAAGGGCGACTGGAATTGGAGTTGGACGGCGCACCGGTCGATGTGCTGCCGTTAGACTTGGCGCCCGATGGCGTTTTCACGCGGTCGTTGGAGAAAACTTCGCTCGAAGGCGGAACGCACGTCGCCCGCCTCACCGAAATCCCCGCCGACAACAACAGTCTGGCAACCGACGACGCGGCGTGGGCCGTGTTGCCGCCTCGCGAAATTCAAAACGTCTTGATCGTTTCAAGAAACCTGTTCCTGCGAAAGGTGTTTGAAGCGAATCCGCTGGTTCGCATCTCGGTTGTGGAGGAGTTTCCCGAAACGTGGCCAACCAGCGGAATCATCGTGCTGCATCGCGATGTTCCCCAGAAACTTCCGCCGGGTAATCTGCTTGTTGTCGATCCTCAGAACGACTCCGACCTCTGGACCGTTGGTGAGTCGCTGGCCAATCCGATCATCATCAAGCAAGACGCTGATTCGCCGTTAATGACCTACGTTCGGCTGGATAACGTCATTATGCCGCAAGCGAAGCAACTGCGTTTCACCGCCGCGCCGCATGTTTTGGCGGGTTCGCTCTCGGGCGATCCTGTCTATGCCGAAGTGAAACGCGCCAATGGAAAGTGCCTCGTGCTGAGTGTGAACATTAACGAAGGCGACCTCGCATTTCGCACGGCCTTTCCCATCATGATGACCAATTCACTCGGCTGGTTCGCGGGGCGCCAAGGCGAACTGCGGCCGGCGTTGCAAACCGGCGCCGTTACGGAAGTCGATCTTGTTGACGCGAATGTTCGCGCCGCCGAAGTACTGCAACTGCGTTCGCCATCTGGCGATATGCAACCGCTCGTTGTGCGCGGAAACCGCGACCCAAAGAATCAAGAGCAGCTAGATGCAACCGGTGTAACTCCCTCGGTTGCGCTGCCGCCGTTCGACGCGGTTGGACTGTGGAGCGTGGTCCGGAAAAGCGGCTCGCGGCCGCTGGCGGAAATCGCGGTGAACTTGTCGGACGTTTCGGAATCGGATTTGCGCACGCCTGTCGAACTGCTGCCGAAAAACAAACCAGCCATTTTGACGGCAAGTTGGCTCTCGCGGCCGCTCTGGTTTTATCTGGCGGTGGTGGCTTGTTTGCTGACGGTTGTCGAATGGTGGTTACACCAGCGAAGGATGATTGCCTAAGAGCTCCTAACATACCCCCTATTGGGCGTTTCAAACACGGAGTTTGATGCTAATCTACCAAGTTGTGTTAGAAGGTCTAAACAATGTTTGAATTGATTCGCCCTTGGCTGTTGTGTTTGCTGATACCGGCGTTGCCGGTGTTGGTGTGGTTTTTTGTGCGCTCGCTGACCGACTTCCCGCGCCGCCAACGAATCGTCTCGCTTATTATTCGCACTTCGATCGTATTGTTGTTGGTGCTGGCGTTGTCAGGACTGACCTGGCTGCACGCCACTGGCCAACAGTTCGTGATTTTCCTGATCGATCAAAGCTTGAGCGTGGGCGAAAACGGCAACGCATTCGCCGACAAATTCCTTGACGATGCGCTGCAAGGCCGGTCGGATAACAAGGTCGCGTTCCTGCCTTTCGCCCATCGGGCGCTCTCGATTCAAGAAGAGCGCGAACCGCGCAAGGAAGATGCTTCCAAGAGGCCTGCTTCGGATGAAGCGACTGACAAAGAACAGGCCGACAAGAAGCAATTGAAACAGTTTCAAGACGGAACCGATCTTGCTTCGGCGATCAAGGCGGCTTCCGGCTACTTGCCGCCGGGCTATGTGCCGCAGCTCATTTTACTGACCGATGGCAACCAAACCACGGGCGATGCGTTGGTCGTTGCGGCGCGAAGCCGCATTCCGATCTCGACGGTTCCGCTGCCGGCGCGAGCGGATCCGGAAGTACAAGTTTCCGAAGTTCGCGTCCCGGCGGAAGTGCGCGAGGGTGAACCGTTTTATGTCGAGGTGATTGTCCACGCCAACCATGAAGATGAAGGGCTGGTCGAGGTTTATCGCGGAGATCATAAAGTGATCAGCGAATCTCGTAAATTGAAAACGGGCGAAAACTCTTTTCGCTTCCAGCAGTCGATCGAACGCGATCGGTTGGTCGTGTTCAGTGCGCGAATTTCCCACTTGAAACAAGACACGCTGCTCGACAATAACATGGATTCCGGCCTCGTTTTCGCCGCTGGAAAGCCGCGAGTGTTGATCATCGAGAGCGATCCCAGCCTGATTCGCGAACTGGCGTACGCCTTGGAGGATGAAGGCGTGCAGGTCGATGTTCGTCCGCCGCAAGGCATGCCCGATTCCCTCTCCGACCTTCAAAACTACGAGCTCTTGATGCTTTCCAACGTGCCCGCGACGGCTCTCTCCGGGCAGCAGATGGAGATTGCCCGAACCTACGTGCAGGACCTTGGCGGCGGGCTGATTATGCTCGGCGGCGAGCAATCGTTTGGGCTGGGCGGCTACTACAAAAGTACGCTGGAGGAAATTCTCCCCGTGCGCAGCGATTTCGAGAAAGAGCAGGAGAAGCCCTCGCTGGGCATGGTGCTCGTGATCGATAAATCAGGTTCGATGGGCGGCGACAAAATAGAAATGGCGAAGTCGGCGGCGCGCAGCGCGACGGAGTTGCTCGGCCGGCGCGACAAAGTGGCGGTGCTCGCCTTCGATGGCGATACGTACGTCATTAGTGAAATGCAATCGGCGAACAACAAGGGAAAAATCAGCGGCGAGATCGGCAGGATCGAAGCCGGCGGCGGAACCACGATGTATCCAGCCATGGAAATGGCGTTCGAGGCGTTGCTCGCGACCAGCGCCAAGCTCAAACATGTGATCCTGCTGACCGATGGCGTATCGTCGCCGGGCGACTTTGAAGGCATGGCGCAGCAGATGGTTTCCGCCAAGATGACCCTCTCGACGGTGGCGGTTGGCGAGGGCTCCGACACCGACCTACTCGAAGCAATCGCCCGGGTGGGAAAAGGTCGCTACTATTTCACCACCGACCCGGCGCAGGTCCCGCAAATTTTCGCCAAGGAAACCATCACCGCGAGTAAATCGGCCATCGACGAGCAGCCGTTTGTTCCGCAAATCATACGCACCACCCATGCCCTCAAGTCGATCGACATCGAGGCGGCGCCGTTCCTCTTGGGTTATGTGATGACGCGCCCCAAGCCCACCAGCGAAGTGATTCTAGCCACCGAAAAAGGCGACCCGCTGTTGTCTTGGTGGCGATATGGACTCGGCATGAGCGCCGCCTTTACCAGCGATGCTAAGAGCCGTTGGGCCGCCGAATGGATGACATGGCCGGAGTTTGGCAAGTTTTGGACGCAAATCATTCGCCACATCATGCGCAAGAGCGACGCCCGCAGGATGCAAATTCAAACCGCTCGCCATGGTAGGCTAGTCTCGCTGAGCGTCGACGCCGTCGACGACTTTGGCCGGTTCCTGAACGAAGCCGACATCGCCCTGACGTTAATCGGTCCGCAACTCGGCCAGCAGCATTCGGTTCTGAAGCAATCGGCGCCGGGCCGGTATGTGGCGGAATTCGAGACGCCGAAATCCGGCGCGTATCATCTGGAGGTGGCCTTGGAGCGGAACGGGCAAGTTCTCTATCGGCAATCGCGGGGGTTGATGGTCGGCTACAGCGACGAACTGCGCATTCGCCCGCCCAATGAATTGCTGCTGCGCTCGATCGCGGAAACGTCTGGCGGGCGTTATGATGTCGCCCCGGAAAACGTGTTCGACCTTCCCCACAAAACGGCCAACCGGCCCACGCCGCTTTGGCCCTACTTACTCACAGCCGCATTGCTCTTGTTCGTGGCGGACGTCGCGCTCCGCAGGATCGATTTCAGCTTGCATTGGCGGCGACCTGCTTGGGCGGGCGGCAACTGAAAAACGGATCTTAAGGCGAGCGGTAGATGAAAGCTTAGAACTCCTAACATAACGCCTGTTTGGCATTTCAAACACGGAGTTTGATGCCGACCTACCGAGTTGTGTTAGAAGGTATTAACTCATACAAGCACGAAGCGCAAGCGAGTGAATCAGCAAACGGTCATTCCCGCGTAGGCGGAAACCAAAAAAACTCACGGGCTCCCGCTGCGTGCGGGTAAGCATCGAGCGGAGAATTAGTGTCGTAGCCATGCTCGCCAGAGCGTGGGATGGTTCACCGCTCACCCACCGTCTGGCGACGATGGCTACACAAATGCGACAGTTATTTATCGAGCGGTGCTAATACCTTCTAACACAACTTGGTAGGTCAGCATCAAACTCCGTGTGTGAAATGCCAAACAGGGGTTATGTTAGGAGCTCTAAGTCATTTCCTGCCGCTTGCCTAATATACGACGCAACGGCTTGTTCATAATTTCCGACGGATGTTTACTCACTCGTTTTGCGGAAGACTTCGTCGGTTTCGCTGTTTTGCGGGCGAATCATCTTGAAATAGCGGCGGATCGTTTCCCGGTGGCCTAGGGGAATTGGTTCGGAATCAAGCACCGACTCACTGATCTGCTCGTATTTATCGACTTTTTTGCGGTATCTCCGAACGGCTTCTTGTTGTTGTTCGGGAGAAGCCATGGTTTCGATATCGACGTCGCCGCTTGCCGATTCGACGCCCGTAATTTTCATTTCGGGGCCGGTCTTGAGTTTCAGCGTCTGATCACCAGGCTCGTTGCCGCTACGGCCGAGCCCCCAATTCTTGCCGCCTTTTTTCTTGCTGTCGGCCGTACTCTTGCAGGCGCTCTCGCATTTCGACTTACACTCCGACAAACTGCGGCATTGCTTACGAAGCAGATCGGAAAGCTTCTTGCGGCGGCCCTGTTTCTTACACTCTCCGGCCAACCCTTTCATGCCGTCCTTGAATTTGCTGCGATCTCCTTGTGAGAGCCCCGCGGCGATTTGGCTGGCTGCTTCGCGTATTTTTCTCTGGGCCGCTTGCGAGGAATTTTGTTGTGCTTGTTGGAGCTTCTCGGTCAAGGCGCGTTCCGTTTGACGATCGAGTTTCGGCATGTCGAGCTTGGCAAGCTCCTCCGCCGCCTTCTCCATTTTGCCTTCCGACATCGCCTCGCCCGCCGCTTGAAACGGTTCGGCCAACGAGAGGGCTTCGCCGATTTCCTGAAGGGCCGCTTCGCTGCTGGGGTCGGCCAAGCGTTCCTGCTGCGTCTGTAACACCGCCTCCATTTCGGAGAGCTTGGCCAGCGCTTCTTTGGGAGCGACTCCCGGCAGTTTCAACTCTTCGATCTTCTGGAACAACTCCTTCAACATTTCTTCGATTTCGGGATCGTGGGCTTCCTTGTTGAACTGCTCCAATTCCTCCAGCCCGTCGGCGGCGCGGTCGGCCTGATTCCGCACGACGTCGTTTTGCACGACAGCCGCGATGGCTTCGTCGCGCGGCGCCGACAAAACCCCCACAACCAATGCGGTCACTGAAAGCAACACTCCCCAACTCCACGACCGAGGCGTTTTCAATGGCGCCACTCGGGCCGGATCGATCGTCGCGGCGTGCAATTGGGCGTCGGCTATTTGAAGTTGTTCCAACGGAGTGGGATCCGCCGAGCGAAGCATGAAGTTAAACGCCGTCGCGATCCGATCCTTGAAGCGATAAACGCGGTCGATCGATACCGCCGCCTTGTGCGCACGTGTTCGAACGGCGAACCCAAACGCAACGCCCGCCAGCGGGCAGGCAACGATCACGCCGCCAATCCAGAACAGCGAAAGCGAATCCACGCCAAACATCCGCGCCCCAATGATCCGCGATAAAGCCAAGCCGCAACCGATCGCGCCTCCAGCGACCAACCCGATCGAAGCGGTTTGCCAAAGCCACTGCTTCTGTTGCCGACTGCGAACCGCTTCAACTCGATCATGAATTTGTTGCATGGCGAACACTCCAAGATTGGGGGCGATCTTCGTATGGGCTTCATCATATCGAATCTGGGTGAAATACACCACATATTTCACCTCAATCGACTAGAAATGTGATCTTCACCCACCGGTGCGGTGCGGCTCGCGCCAAACCGCCCCAGGCCCATCGCACGCTATCTCCGTGCATTTGCGCATAAAAAACGACACGCTACGGCGTGGATTCCGACTCGTCGGTGAATTCTTGGAGCATCGTTTCCAACCGCTCCATCGGCAGCCCCACGACATTCGACGCGCTGCCCTCAATAATTTGGATCCAGCCCAGACCGTCTTGATAGCCGAAAGCGCCGGCCTTGCCTTCCCACAGGCCGGTGGCCAGATACTCTTCACGCTGTTGGGGCGAGATGTTGTCCATTTTTAATCGCGTGACTTCAACGGCGATCGCTTTGTGGTCGTCGGGGCGTCGCCAAAGGCAAAGCCCCGAATAGACGGCGTGTTCGGCGCCGTTGAGAAATTCAAGCATTTCGCGGGCGTGCTCCAGAGTCGCGGGCTTTCCCAGAATGCGGCCCCGGCATTCAGCCACCGTATCGGCGCCGAGCACCACGCCGCTCGTGCATCGCCGGGCGACGTCTTTCGTTTTTTGAAACGCCAAGCGAGCCACTAACTCAGGAGGCAATTCCCGGCTGCAAATACCGCATTCGGCCGAGTCGGCGGGTGGACGCACCTCAAATTCGTAGCCTGCCTGGGCCAGCAATTCCCTTCTTCGCGGCGATTGGCTGGCCAAGATCAGCTTCATGGGCAACCGACGGCGTTCACGTTTGCTTTGGCGGGCGTCTGGCATGGGTGCGCAATTTTCTGCAACGAACTAGAATGGCGGTTGGCGGACCGAGGGAATCATTGTTTAGCACCGCTCGATAAATAACTGTCGCATTTGTGTAGCCATCGTCGCCAGACGGTGGGTGGGCGGTGAACCATCCCACGCTCTGGCGAGCATGGCTACGACACTAATTTTCCGTTCGATGCTTACTGGAATTGTTTACCAGATGGCGCGAAGAGGGAAGAGCATTCGGAAAGGTAAGGATATTCGTGCGATTGCAAGTTCTGTTTGAAGATAACCACCTGTTGGCGGTTGTGAAACCCGCGCTCCTGCCCACCATGGGCGTGGCGGCGGGCGAGCCTTCCCTGCTGGACGAAGCCAAAAAATACATCAAGCGAAAATATAACAAGCCGGGAAATGTTTACTTGGGAATCGTGAGCCGACTCGACGCCCCCGTGACCGGCGTGCTGCTGATCGCCCGCACTTCCAAAGCCGCCAAACGGTTGAACGAGCAGTTTCGCGCCCGAGACGTCGACAAAACCTATTGGGCCGTGGTGCAAGGCCGGTTGCGGCCCGAGAGCGGTGTCTGCATCGACTGGCTGCGGAAAGATGAACGCCATCGCCGCGTGCATGTCGCGAGCGCCGCTCAAAAAGACGCCTCCGAAGCCCGCCTTTCCTATCGGACGCTTGACGCCAAAATACAACAGAGCTTATTGGAGATCAAACTCGAAACCGGCCGCAAACATCAGATTCGCGTGCAACTGGCGCATTGCGGGCATCCGATCATTGGCGACCGCAAATACGGCTCCCGACGCCCCTTCGAGCCGGGCATCGCCTTGCATGCGCGTTCCATCGGCTTCATGCATCCGGTGGGCGGCGAACCGATGGAGTTCGTCGCGCCGGCGCCAAAATCGTGGAGGGCGCTTTCCGTTTTACTCCCCGAAGCATCTGGCTGAAGGAAGCCTAGGAAATCTACGTGCAGGCGGCGGTTATTCCAATGGCGGCGAGCGGGCGGAGGAAGGCGCCGAAGCCTCTTCTTTGCGCGGCTCGCGAATCACGAAACGCAATAACTGCATCGCCAGAAAAAGCACGAAAGGAATCACCAGCCACAAACGCCAGAGCGATTGCCCGAACGTGCGGACCTCCGGGGCGGCGGAGGCGCTGCCGTTCCGACCTGAATCGGTATCGAAGGTGTAGGTGTCTTGCGTTCGGAAGCCCGACATCACGCCATCGGCCAAGGCGCCCAGAAGTATCACCAACAACACCAGCAACACCAGCACGCAGCCGCCCGCCGCCATCACCCCCTTGAAGTTGCGAATCTCGGTTTCGGCTTCCGATTCATTGCCGATGCGCATCGCGCGTCCGCGTTTCAGGCTGCGGAGCAAGGTGTCGTTCAGTTCGAGCGTTCGACAGGCATCGAGCCATGTGGCGGGGATTGGCTTTCCGGCCACGGCGCCGGTGAACATTTCTAGTTGGTCGCGGGGTTCATTCCATTCGGGCCACTGCCGTGGGAGCGACGTTTCGCCATCGATTTCCAGCCGCCACGGCCGCGGCGCCGCCGGCATGTGCAACACAACTTTCCCGTGTTCGCCCCACAGCGTGATTTGGGCCGAAGAGGCGTCGGCGGGCTGCACGGTCCAGCGCACCAAGGCGGGAAAGTCGCCCGTGAGGGCGACATTCACATTCGCCAACGCGAGCGATTCGTTGTCGACCCCCGTACTCGTTGCGCTGATTTTGGTGATATCGCCTTGCAGGCGTTGCACGAGAGCAGCGTCTTGCGAAAAGTGCGACAGCACGCTGTTGCGAGAGCGGTCGGAGAGGCGTCGCTCCCAGACGATCTGTTCGACGTCGCCCAGCCATTCGGGCGGAGTGCGAATAAGTTCGGCGCACGCTTCGAACGCCGGGCGCCGCCAGTCGGGGGCGAAAGGAACAAGCAACACGCCCGATTCGCGGCGGACCATTTCCAATTCATACGCCGCGAGTGCATCGCAGGCCGGATGTGCGATCATCAGCGGCGCCGAACCGCGAGCCAGTTTTCGCAACTGTTCTTCACGCAACTCTGGCCGATGCGCGTCGTCTGGAGGCAATGTTGCAACCACGATGGCGTCGATGGCGGGGTCGTCGATGAGCGATTCCCAATGCGGGCTTTGAGAAAATCCGCATATGTTTTCCAGCCGCTCTTGCTGTTGACCCGCTTCAAAAAAGGCGCCCAACGAGTGTTCGTCGCTTCGGATCATTTGTTCGGCCAGGGCCGGCGTTTGGGAATCGGCGCCCAGAAATGCGAATTTCATCGGCTGCTGCTTCTTTATGAAGAAACGACGGACGCCGGCTCAAGCCCCAGCCGATGCTGCGGCTGCAAGCGGGAGCCGACCAACGTTTTACGCCACGCGACGCCCAACATAATGCAGTTCACCCCCGAACCGATTCCCAACATGCCGATGTTATCGCCGGGCCCGGCGGCGCCGTTTTCCAAGCCAATCGCCATTGCGGTCGGCAGGGCGACCGAGCCCGTGTTTCCCAAAAATTCCACGGTGGCGAAATCGCGTTGGTCGTCCAGATCGAGCGAGTCGAGCATCATTCTCCGGTGCGCCACGCCCACCTGATGACAAAACGTGCGATGCAGCGTATCGTGCGACCAAGACGTCTCCTCTAGAAACGCCTTGAACGTTTCCACGCCGGTGGCCACGCCTTCGCGCATCAGCCGTTCGGAATCGGTTTGCATGAGCGGGGCGGCGTTGGCCGAGGGCGTTTCGGCGCCCAGGCTATGGCAGAGGCCATGATGTTCCGTATTGGCGCGTACGGCCGCGGCGGTGAGATGATTTTTAGTGCGGGAAATGCGTTCGTGCGTTAGTAAGATGGCGCAGCTGCCGGAGCCAATCGTGAGCGACGCCACTGCCTGTTTGATTTGCTTGCGTGTTAAACTTTCATCGGCGTTGAGCGTTTCAATGGTATTCTCGACCAGCGAACGGCCGGTTTCGGTCCCCACGACCAATCCCGCTTCGATCTGACCCAGCTCAATCATATTGGCGATTTGCAACACGCCGTTGAGCACGCCCAGGCAGGCGTTCGAAACATCGTACACCACGCACGCGCCGGGCAGTTCCAACTGATGATGCACCGAACACGCCGTTCCCGGCTCCAGGTGATCTCGGCAGACCGAGCCATGAATCAAGACGCCGATTTTCGCGCGATCAAGCTCCGCGACCTCCAACGCCAACCGCCCACTTTCGACGCTCTGCTCACTCGGCTTGGCGCCGTGTGGAAAGAACCGCCGCTGGCGAATACCGGTCATCAATTCGAGGCGGCCTTCGGGCAAACGCAGCCGCCGATACACCGGCGCCAATCGGCGTTCGATTTCTTCCGTCGTAATGATTTCATCGGGCAACGTGTAGCCGAATGATTCAATGCAAACATGCCGGTATCGCATAATGGCTCGCTGCGGAAAGATCGGAAGTCGTTTCAGAGACAAGAGAACCACCCGGAAGGGCGGGCCTTCAGAATAACGGGCGCGCGGCTATCGGTAAAGGATGCCGCGCGGCGTCGCCACGGCGATGTTCTGTTCCGTAACTATTGGCCGAAGGCCTTTTTTTCACCGTAGCCTGGGTCATCGCCCTGTTGTTTATACATAAGTCATTGGACAACCCGCCAGATTTTTATCACCAGGGACGCAAGATTCGCGCCGCCGTTTGAAGCAAGAAGGCGTTCGTTGCAGGCAAGAGTTCGTTACAAGCCGGAGGCTTGGCAGCGATTAGCCGGCGGTCAGCGCAGCGCCACCGCCGGTATCGACCGCACAATAACTCCCGCATCCCGGCGGGATGCCAGGATGCAGCGGTTGGAACGGCGGCTATCGGCGGCGTCCCATTGCCAGAGCGCCGCTGGCATCCTTCCAGGATGCGGCGTTTCCGCGTTTCGATCCTCCAGTGGTGTTCGCTGCGCTCGACCACCGGCTAATGGCTTTTATCCCTACCGGGATAGATTTCCAGACCAACGCCGCCGCGTGGATGACCTTGGGCCCGGAGCAAAATGTATAGACAACAGGGCATCGCCCCAGGAATACTGTAGCCAGTGGCGGATGAGAATTCACCAACTGCTCCACCTGACGACGAGCGTCCCTGGCGCGTCGAAAACCCTCAGTTGGAAATCGCAATGAACCAAACCAACGTGCATAGGCCGATATATCCCAAGCAGCAGAGCCCAAAGGGGAGCATCACGGCCGCGGCGGCTTTACCGCCGGAGGTTCGGTGCGCCGCCGTCAAGCCAATAATAAGCACGGCAATGAGCCAAATCGGCTGGGTCAAACAGATAACCGGAACCAGCACCACGAGTTGCGTTCCGCCCACGCCGTAAATACAAACGCGCAAGGTGGTCTCGAACCGGGCGTGGGCGCCGCCCATGAGCACCAAGGCCACATGAAAGATACCCGCCAGGAACAAGACGCCGAGGGGAAAACAGACCAACGACGAGCAGATCGCGACAAAATAGTTGCCAACCGCCACGACAACCGCCGTCGCGACAACCGCGCCGTTGTCATTTTCGGACATCGCGTTCATCGAACCGAAGGCCGTCATTTGCAGCCCCGTTTGTATCGTCGCCAGAAATAGATTGCCAACCAAACTGCTGAGCACCAGAAAAAACACCGCCGCTCCCAAACGGCCCTCTCGAAACATCGTTTGAAAACATTCTGTGGGCGAGAACAGAATGAGCTTCACGGTTTTCCAGTAGGTTGACCAGCGAAAGCCGTCGCGCTCCCACGGCAGGCCTTCGCCTTCGGCAGGCAACGGTTCGGACGCGGCATGTTCCCGTGGCGCCGCCAAGGGCGAAGCGTAAGGATTGGGGTCGGCTGAGGGATCTTCATTCGGCATGGAGGCAACTCACCAATAAATTCGGATTTCCACTCGGCGACGGCGCCAATTGCAGTTCACGATTCAGGCCGAATTTACCATGGATTTACCGCGTCAGCCGATGCTTCGCCGGTGATTTGGCAAAAATTGTCGGGGTGGGGGCTTGAACACGTCCGATAGCTTGTGCCATATTTCACAAACTCGTTTCGGCGAAAGTGAGCAGGACCGCCGGAATACGATGCAGGGAAACTCCGCACCGGCCGTAGGGAATCTGTGGTGCTCCCATTGCTGGGAGAATCGTTGGCCGGGAGAAAATCGTCTTGGCAAATCGGCCGTGACCGAAATAAGGTTCATTCATCGTGGGTAAGGCCATCAATCAACTCCTGGAGGCGGGCTATCATTGGCTGGCCGCTTGGTTCGTTGAAAATCCCCAGGCGCTCTTCCCCGAAAGTTGTTGGTCGGGCTATGTGCTGGCCGCGCTCATTCAATGTGCGTTGTTGCTGAATGTCGTGGCGGTGGGGGCTTTGCTCTTCATTTGGATGGAGCGCAAGATTTCGGGGCGCATCCAAGATCGCCTTGGTCCCACGCGGGTCGGCGGCCGATTTGGCTGGCTGCAAACATTGGCCGATGGCCTCAAGCTGATCGCCAAGGAAGACCTCATTCCTCAAGACGCCGACGCATTTCTGTTTCGCTTGGCGCCGTATTTGGGTTTTGCCGCGAGTTTCATGGCTTTGCTGGCGTTGCCGTTTTCCAACGGCTGGGTTGGCTGGGAGGTGAATGTCTCGCTGTTCTTCATTTTGGCCGTGATGGGCTTGGAAGTGTTTTCGCCAATTCTGGCCGGCTACGCTTCGGGTTCGAAGTGGGCCTTGTTCGGCGCCATTCGCGAAGCTGCTCAGGTGGTGAGCTACGAAGTGCCCATGGGCATGTGCGTGGTGGTGCCGGTGGTGCTCTGTGGGTCGATGAACCTGCTGACCATTGGCAACGCGCAAGCCGGTTTGTTTACCAACTGGTATATTTTCCACGACCCCTTCACATTTTGCATTTTTTGGATTTATTTCACCTGCGCCATCGCCAGCGTGAACCGGGCGCCGTTCGATTTAGCGGAAGCCGAAAGCGAACTGGTGGCCGGTTTCCATACGGAATACTCCGGCTTGCGTTGGAGTTTCTTCTTTATGGCGGAATACGGTTCGATGTTCGCGGTCAGCGGGTTGGCGGCCATTTTGTTCTTTGGCGGTTGGCATGGGCCGTTCCCCATTTTTTACGGATCGGGTGTTTCCGGCGGCGAATTCGGCTGGTGGCCGATGCAACTGGCCAATGCGGCCGGTTGCTTCAATTTTATTCTGAAAGCCGTGGTCGGCGTGACGGTCATGATGTGGGTGCGTTGGACCTTGCCGCGTCTGCGTATCGATCAAGTGATCACGACCTGCCTGAAATACTGCACGCCCCTGGCTGCCGGCCTGTTTTTGGGGGCGGTTATTTTGAAGGCGGTGCATTTCCCCTCCATTAACGATTTGGCGCCGGCGGTTCGGCCGGGCGAAGTTCGTGAAAGTTGGGTTTTGTCGGAGGCGCCGGCCCCTGTTATTGAGAAAGGGCCTGTCGAAAAAGAGCACGCCCAGAGCGAACACGCCAGGAATTTGCCGCCCGTCGTATCTAAAAAACAATTGGCGGCGTCGCCGCAAACCGAAGGAGGCTCGCTGTGATGTTGCTGGCGGCCATCAATTGGCACTCCTTCTTCTTTCTGTTTTTCGCCCTGCTTGCTTGCGGATTCGCCGTGGGCGTGTTGGTGAGTTCGAATATCGTGAGGATGGCGTTTTATCTGGTGATGTCGTTGAGTGCGACGGCCGGGCTGTTTTTTTTGGCGGGGGCTGAATTCGTCGGTGCGATGCAGCTCATGATTTATGTCGGCGGTACGATGGTGCTGCTGATTTTTGGCGTCATGCTCACGGCGCGCGAACGTTTTATCAATATGCAAACGCCCGGCGGCCAATGGGTTTTGGCGGCGGCGGCTGGCGGGCTGTTTTTCTTTATTTTGGTGGTGAACGCCTTTCAGGTTCCTGATTGGAATACGCCCAACCCAGGGCAAGACCAGCTCGCGATTGCGGAATCGAAAACGACGACGCAAATCGGGGCGGCGTTTGTGGGCGTCCGCCTTGATCGGCCCGAAGCCGATAATGCAACGCAGCGCGCCGGCATGTCGGGCTACTTGTTGCCGTTTGAAATTGTTTCGGTTCACTTGCTGGTGGTTTTGATCGGAGCGGCTTATTTGGCTCGCGCGAAACGCCGGGTGGATCAGCCGGAGAGTTAGATGTTTTTGTTCAGTTTTTTCACTCACCGCTTGGCGGTTCGATGAATTTGCTTACGGATCCTATCACTGTTTCCCATTACATGGTTGTCGGCGCGGTCTTGTTCGTCGTCGGCTTGGTGTGCATGGGCACGAAGCGAAACGCCTTGGGCGTTTTGATGGGGATTGAATTGGTGCTCAACGGCGCGAACATCAACTTCATCGCTTTCGGCAGCAAGTATTTGCGGGCCGAAACGTTGGGGCTCGACGGCCAGTTGATCGCCCTGTTCGTGATTGTGCTGGCGGCGGCCGAAGCGGCCGTGGCGTTGGCGATTGCGTTGAACTTTTACAATAATCACTCCACCATCGACGTCGATCGGGCGGACGACCTGAAAGGCTAATGGCAGATTACCTTTTACCTCGCCTGTTGGGCTTGGCGGTGCTTACGCCGCTGGTCTCCTTCTTCGCAATCTTGCTCTTCGGCACGCGCATGGGCAAGCGGGGCGTTGCGGGGGGAGTCTGTGCGACAGCAGCCATTCTTTTCTCGGCGGTGTTGTCGTTTAGCGCCTTCGGCGTTTGGATCACCACGCATCCGCCGGTTCCCGTGGCGCATCATGGAGAGCATGAAACCGGCGAACATCAAACCGGTGAACACGGCGAAGAATCTCATGGTCATGCTGAAACGGCACACGATGAAGCTGGCCATGCGGAAGCCGCTCATGCTGAAACTCATGGCGATGGCGACTCGGCCAGCCACGCCGCCACGCCGCATTACACGGGCGAAATTTATCTGCTCGGTAAATTCGGCGACTTGCGGCTCACGATCAGCTATTACATTGATGCACTCACCATCTGCATGTTTTGCATGGTGACCTTGATCGCGACTTGCATCCATTCTTACGCTCAAGGTTATATGCACGATGAGTTGGTCGACGATTACGTCGACCACGAAGCCACGCTCGACGATGGCTCGCATGTGCATCGGCCCGGCCGCTACCACCGATTCTTTCAGTACCTGTCGCTGTTTTGTTTCAGTATGCTGGGCTTGGTGTACGCCGGCAATATCGTGATGGTGTTTGTGTTTTGGGAGTTGGTGGGAATTTGCTCGTACTTCCTGATCGGCTTTTACATCGAACGGCAGAGCGCCTCGACGGCGGCCAACAAGGCTTTTATTGTCAACCGCGTGGGCGATTTCGGCATGATCATCGGCTTGATGGTCATCTGGACCGGACTCGGCACGTTCTCCTTCGGCGATGTTCCTTTGTTTGACGACAACGGCGTCGCCTTAGTCGACGAACATGGTGAGCAACTCGAACAACCGGGCATTTTCACGCAGGTTCGCACCGCCGTGGCGCATCACACGCCTGACGGCATCATTAAAGCCGCTTCGCCCGACGAAACAGCGGCCTTGGTGGCCGTGGCCGGGCCGGATGCAAGCCGGGCGGAATTGAGTCAACTGATCGACGAACAAGTTCCCCAATGGCGCGCTGAAAAAGATGAAAAAGGCGCGCCGCGCGGTTATTGGCTGATGATCGTGGGCGGCGTGGGCATTTTCTGCGGCTGCGTGGGCAAGAGCGCGCAATTCCCGCTGCACACTTGGCTGCCCGATGCGATGGAAGGCCCCACGCCCGTTTCGGCGCTGGTCCACTCCGCCACGATGGTGGCCGCGGGCGTCTATTTGGTGGGGCGGTTTTATCCGTTCTTCGTACCGGAAGTGCTGTTGGTAATTGCCTGCACGGGCGTGTTCACGCTCTTCATGGCGGCCACGATCGCGATCACGGCCACCGATATCAAACGCGTGCTGGCGTATTCCACCATCAGCCAACTGGGCTATATGATGCTGGCCTTGGGCGTTGGCGGTTGGTTGGCCGGCATGATGCACCTGATCACGCACGCTTTTTTCAAGAGCCTGCTCTTCATGTGTTCCGGCTCCGTGATTCACGCCGTGCATACCAATGAAATGACGGAAATGGGCGGGCTGCGAAAAAAGATGCCCTACACCGCCTACACGATGCTGGTCGGCTGTTTGGCTATTATCGGCGCCGGCGTTCCCTTTTTGATCGGCTTCAGCGGCTATTACTCCAAGGACGCCATCTTGGAGCAATCGCTTTCGCTCATGCAAACGCCCGGCAATCCGGGCTGGACGCAGGTGTTCTTTTTGGCGGCCGCCGGCGGCGCTGCAATCACGGCATTCTACATGTTCCGCCTGTGGTATTTAACCTTCGCCGGAGAGCCTCGCAACCAGGAACGTTACGATCACGCGCATGAATCGCCGAAGGTGATGTACGTGCCGTTGGTTGTGTTGGCGGTGTTCGCTGCGGGCGTGGCTTGGCATTTGCCGTTTCCCGGCAGCGATTCGCCTTCGCTGGCGAATGTGAATTTGACCAATCTGCTGGAGCAGGCCCGTCCGCTGGAAACCTTGGCCGATGCGCCAGGGCAACTCATCGCGATGACGTGGCCGGCGGAGCACAAGAGCCATGCTTCAGGCATTGTGGTGCAAGCCACGATGGTGGCCTTCGCCACCGCGATGGGCGGCCTGTTGCTAGCCACCGTGTTTTATTGCTGGCGTAAACTCAACCCCGAAGATGTGCGCAACCAGTTTGCCTGGGTGTATCGGTTTTTGTTGCACAAATGGTGGTTTGACGAACTCTATAACTTCCTTTTTGAACGGCCCGTGCATTTTGTCGCGTCGCTGGCTTCGGCCATCGACAAAACAATTTTCGACCGCCTGATCGACGGAACGGCGTCGGTCGTGAAAACGTTTGCCAAATGGTTTGAACTTGTGGCCGATCAAAAAATTGTCGATGGCGCCGTCAACGGCTTTGCCAATCGGGTGTACGCCAGCGGCTTGTGGCTCAGAAACGTGCAACGCGGCAATTTACGTGAGTACGTGCTGTTCATCATGATCGGCGCCGCGGTGATTTACATGCTGATGAGTTTCTTCGGCGGCGGCGCGATCGCCGGCTGAGAGTTAGAGAGTGCGTCAAAATAAACGGCGCTGCGGAAAAAATAGATTTTAAGTCGGACTCGGTTCTCCGAAGTACAAATTCGTTTGCCTGAGAAATAGCGGTCATGGACACATACACGGCCTTGTTGAGCCTGATTATTTTCCTGCCGGTGCTGGGAGCGCTCGCGTTGGGCTGCCTGCCCTTCCTCTTTCCTCGCGAAAATCCCGACGCCGCTCGATACTTCACGCTCGGCATCACGGCCTTGGTGCTTGCGCTGGCGTTGTTTGGCTTGATCGACCCGATGGGAAATTCGCCCGCGCATTTCGACGCCGCTCAGGCCGAAATGCAAACAGTTTTTAACCTCCCCTGGATCCCCTCGTTCAATATCTATTACACGATGGGGCTCGACGGCATCAGCCTCCCGCTGGTCGTGCTGACGGCGTTTGTCAGCATGTTGGCGATGGCCGCCAGTTGGTCGATCACCAAGAACGTGAAGGCGTACTGCATTCTCTTTCTGTTGTTGGAAACGGGCATGTTGGGCGTGTTCATGGCCCTCGATTTCTTCCTCTTCTACGTGTTCTGGGAAGTGATGCTGCTGCCGATGTATTTTCTCATTGGCGTGTGGGGCGGTCCGCGACGGGAATACGCGGCGATCAAGTTCTTCCTCTACACGCTGGTCGGCAGCGTGCTGATGCTCGTGGCGCTGTTGATGCTCTACTTCAGCAGCGATTTGCGAGAGTTGGCTCGCTTCGATGCGGACGACGCCAACTCCAGCCTCGTTTGGCAAGAGTTACGAATTCACCCGGATGTCGAAGCGAGTTTGGGTCGCACCACGGTGCGTGGTGAAGAAGGCAATTCGGAGTTGGTGTTTTATCAGGCCGCCAATGAACAGAGCCAGCCGCTCAAGCTTGCCGTGCATGTTGGTGATGGAGGGAACAGCGTTACTTACGATGCAGCCCGCCATTCCGCCACGCTGCAATTGGTAAAAGATGCTTCCGCGGCGGATGTCGCGGCGGTCATCAATGGGCACGAAACGCTGGGCGAACTGCTGCTCGCCGGATCGCGGGGCGAAGGCCCCGCGCCGCTGGTCAATGGCCACGCGCTCCTATTGCCCGCCGCCGATGGCCGCCCAGTGCATACGTTTAATATGTTGGCGATGGCCGCCATTGGGCAACGCACGAAACTCTTCAGCGCGCCGCTGTTGTTCGGCTGGTCGCTCCAGGTTTGGGCGTTTCTGCTGTTGTTCCTCGGTTTTGCCGTAAAGGTGCCCTCGGTTCCGCTGCACACTTGGTTGCCCGACGCACACGTGGAGGCGCCCACGCCGATCAGCATGATTCTGGCCGGCGTGCTCCTGAAAATGGGCGGTTACGGCATCATTCGCATCTGTTACCCGATCTGCCCCGAAGGCGGTTACCAATGGATGTATTGGGTCTGCGGGATTGGCGTCGTCAGTATGGTGTACGGCGCCTTCGCCGCGCTGGCGCAAAAAGATTTCAAACGGCTGGTGGCCTACAGTTCGGTCAGCCACATGGGTTACGTGGTATTGGGGCTGGGCGTTTGGTCGGCCACTTCGGCCAACGGTTTCAATAGCGATTATTGGAACATGGGCGTGCAAGGCGCCATGTTCCAAATGATCGGCCATGGCGTCAGTTCGGCCGGCATGTTCTTTATGGTGGGCGTTCTGTACGACCGCGTCCATCACCGAGATCTTGATAAATTCGGCGGCATTTTCGGAAAAATGCCCATTTACACCGCCTTGGCGATCGGCATCTTCTTTGCTGGCTTGGGCCTGCCCGGCCTCTGCGGCTTTATCGGCGAGGTGTTGGTGGTGCTTTCGGTCTGGGTGTTCAGCAAGACGTTGGCCATTATTTCAGCGGGCGTCGTGGTGCTCACGGCCGCCTACATTCTCTGGACCCTGCAACGCGTGTATCTGGGCGCGGAGTATCGGGGGCCGCACGAAGAAAACCTGGTCGATGTGAACGCCCGCGAAGGTTTGATCGGCGGCGTGCTGCTGTTCTTCGCCATACTGTTTGGCGTGGCGCCTTATTGGATCGGCAACCAACCGTCGGTCTTGAAATACATGGACGCCACCATCAGCAAACAAGTCGACCAACTCGCCGAGTGGACCCAACGCGAACATTCGCAAGACGGCGCACTACTCGAAGACGTGCCGGAAATAGAATCGGTGGCGGAGGCTTCGCAGCTTGGCGGTGTTGAAGCAACGTTTGTCGCGGCGCCGCTCAGCGCGGTAAACGCCGCCGAGCAAATCGGCGATGGGCGAATTGCCGACGAACGCGTTGCTATCGACGAACATCCTGCCGTTTCGGCTTCCGAGTGAGAGGCGAGAGAAAGAAAACACCGTGAACCTCAACGAAGCCATTACCCAACTGCTGACCGACACCAAGGGCGTCGGCGGCGTGTTCGACATCGCGGAGAATTCCAGTCTTTGGTTTTTTCGGCCGGAGTTGGTGCTCTGCGTAACGATCGTCTTGCTGCTGCTGGTTCGTTTGTCAAAAACCGCCGAGCGTTTTACCAGTCCGTTCGGCATCATGCTGGCTGGTTCGTCGCTCGCCTTTTGGCTGGCGCTCGATGGCGACGCACAACGCGTCGAAATTTTCACCGGTATGCTCATTTACGACGGGCTCTCGGTGTTTATTCGCAGTTTTCTGATGCTGTTCCTGATTTTGTTCACGCTCTTCACGCGATTGTCGGGCATTCCCAATCATAAAGACGGGCAAGACACCTACGTTTTGGTTCTGGGCGCCACGCTGGGCATGTGTTTGATGGCTTCGGCGAATCATTTGCTCATGGTGTTTTTGTCGGTGGAAATGGCCAGCGTGCCTTCCTACGCACTTGCCGCCACGCTGAAAGGCCGCAAGGTCGGCAGTGAAGCCGCGTTGAAATATGCGGTTTACGGGGCGGGCGCCGCCGGCATCATGCTCTATGGCATCAGCCTGCTTTGCGGTTTGACCAACAGCGCGCATCTGCCCACGGTTGCCGCCAGTTTGGCGGAGCGTCTGCCGGCAATGAGCGGCCAGGAAACGACGGTGCTCTCCCTGGCGGCCTTGCTGATTCTGGTGGGGCTGGCCTTCAAGCTTTCCGCCGTTCCCTTCCATTTTTGGTGCCCCGATGTTTTCGCCGGCGCCCCGGCGGAAATTGGCGCGTTTTTGAGCGTCGCCTCCAAGGCGGGTGCGCTTGCACTGCTGTTGCGGGTGGCCATCGGCTTCGGGTATCTGCCCGCGCCCGCCGCCACGCCCGAAAGCTTGGCCGCTCACGAAACGTCCGCAGTCGCCATGAACAGCGGCGGTCCAATCGATGATATTTTGAAAAGCGCGAGCGGAACTTTCTTCGTGGCCGATGTCGCCGAAAACGCGGAACCTCATCAGGCGGAACAGGGGCACGGCCCCGCCGTCTCTGAAACAGACCGCGCCGCCATAAACGCTGCACTTGCGCCGGCTCGAAATATGATGGCCAAGTTGATCGCCTTCCTGGCCATTATCACTTGCACGTTTGGAAACCTAGCCGCCTACGGCCAAACGAATATGAAGCGGCTGTTCGCCTATTCCACGATCGCTCATGCGGGTTACATGATGATGGCCGTTCCCGCCGTGCTGGCCTTAAGCACGATCGATCCCCAGGGCGCGGAAAAGGCGGTGGCCGCCTTGTTGATTTACGTGGGGATTTATCTGCTGATGAATCTCGGCGCCTTCGCCGTGATCGCCTTTATGCGGAACGCCATGCGGAGCGAGGAAATCAAGGACTATGCCGGCCTGATTCGTCGCTGCCCCGGCTTGGCCATTTGTTTTAGCGTGATACTCTTTAGTTTGGTCGGCTTGCCGCCGCTGGCCGGTTTCGTGGGTAAGTTCGCCATTTTCGCCGCCTTGGCCGACGGCTACGCAACCACCTTGGAGGCCGGCGCCGCCGCCAACTATTTGTTGCTCCTGCTGATCGTGGGCGGTTTGAACGCCGCCTTGAGCTTGTTCTACTACTTGCGCGTGATCAAGGTCATGACCATCGACCCAGAGCCGGAAGAGCGTCCGCCGTTCGAGTTTTCGATGTTATCCTTGCAGGGTGGGTTCGTGGCCGCGTTGTCGCTACCTCTTTTGGCGCTCGGCGTGTTCTGGAACGGACTCAGTAACTTGGCGTTGGAAGCAGCTCGACATCTGCTCACTTGAAGTACGCCCGGCTCGGCATGGTTTGAAACTATCGCTTGAGGTATAAGCTTCGCTTATGAATTCCGCATCGGTCATTGACGTTTTGAATCGCCTTTCGGCGCTCCACAATCGCTCGCTGGCGATCTATCTGGCGGACGCCAAACCCTGGGCGCCCGGGGCTGGCGTGTCGGAGGAAACTCTGAGCGAATTGCGTTTGCTGGCCGCTTCTCATCGCGATACGGTCGGTCGTCTGGGTACAATGATTCTCAACCGAGACGGCGAACTGATGCACGGGCATTTCCCCCTCCGATTCGCTAGCTACCACGATCTTTCGCTGTCCTTTCTCGTGGGCGAATTGGCCACCCGCCAAGTGACGCTCGTGGAGCAAATCCAGGAGTGCGCGGCCGAACTGGAAGGCCACCCGCTGGAGCAGGCGGTTGTGGAGGAAATTCTGGGGCAGGCCAAGGGGCATCTTGAATCGCTGCGCGAGCTTCTCCAACCGGCGCACGCAGCGGATTGAGCCTTTCTCCGCCGAATACAATGACATTTTTCGATACGCATGCGCATCTGAACGATGAGCAATTCACTGGCGGTCCGGCGGAGGTGATATCGCGTGCGCGGCAGGCTGGCGTCGAGCAGATGATCGCCGTGGGAACGTCGCACGATTCGAGTCTGGCTTGTCTGGCTATTGCAGAGGAATTCTCGGGCGTGTTCGCCGCCGTGGGGATCCATCCCAACTCTTCGGCCGACGCCGCCGCCGACGATTGGTCGAAAATCGTTTCTCTCAGCGAGCATGCGAAGGTCGTGGCTTTGGGAGAAACCGGCCTCGACCTTCATTGGGATTACGCGCCGCTCAGTCTCCAGCAAGATTTCTTTGATCGCCACATTCGCCTTTCCCAACAGTGCGGCAAGCCGTTTATTGTTCACATGCGAGATTGCGAACGGGAAATCGTGGCGATGTTGGAGGAGGCCCGTCGGCGCGGCCCGCTACGTGGCGTGATGCATTCCTTCACCGGCGATGCCGCTCTTGCCCAAGAGTGTTTGGAATTGGGGCTGTCTATCAGCTTTGCCGGAATGGTCACCTTCAAAAAGTCGGACGCCCTCCGCGAAACCGCCGCCGCCATTCCTCAAGATCGGTTGCTGATCGAAACCGATAGCCCTTACCTTTCGCCACATCCACTGCGGGGAAAACGCCCCAACGAACCGGCGCGTGTGGTGCATACCGCGGCCTGTTTGGCGGAGGTTCGGAACATCGAACTCTCGGCTCTGGCGCTCCAAACCACGCAAAACGCACGCCGTCTCTTTTTGGCGCCGCTAGAGAATTGAAGCCAGCGCCTTTTTATCGCGCCCTGGCGCCGAGCGGGGTTGGTATGATGAGGGGCGTAACTCACCACGCCTTCTAGAGAATTTTGCCATGCGTCTTCCCTTGTTTGCCGCCTGCGCCGTTTGGGCGATGCTAAATTGCGGACCATTGTTGTGCAGCCCCTTCTTGCCTCACGCCGCGGCGCAACCGGCGGGGTACAACTACGATGAAAGCAAGGTTCCCGCGTACACGTTGCCCGATCCCCTGGTCTTCAATAATGGCCAACCAGTGGAGGATAAAGCCGCCTGGGAAAACATTCGCCGGCCGGAAATTCTGGCGCTCTTCGAGGAGCACGTGTACGGAGAATCGCCGGGGGCTCTCAGCAGCATGCGGTTCGTGGAGAAATCGTTGCGCGACGACGCCTTCGGCGGCGAAGCCGTTCGCAAGGAAGTTCGCGTGTTGTTCAATGGCCGGGAAGACGGCCCCAAGATGGACATCCTGATTTACCTGCCGAAGAACCATCACAAGAAAACGCCGCTGTTCGTGGGGCTCAATTTCAGCGGCAATCATTCGGTCGTGAACGATCCCGAAGTGATGCTTTCGCAAAGTTGGATGCGCTCCAACGCAAAAAAAGGAATCGTGAAAAACCACGCCACGGAGGCGTCGCGCGGCGCCAGTGCTTCGCGCTGGCCGATCGAGTTGATTCTGTCTCGCGGCTACGGCTTGGCCACGATTTACTACGGCGATATCGATCCTGATTTTGACGACGGCTTCCAGAACGGCGTGCAGCCGTTGTTCTATGAAAAAGGACAGACAAAACCTCGCGTCGGTCAGTGGGGTTCGATCGCGGCCTGGGCTTGGGGGCTGAGCCGCGCGATGGACTATTTCGAGACCGACTCCGCCATTGATGAAAAACGCGTGGCCGTACTGGGGCATTCCCGGTTGGGGAAAACGTCGCTGTGGGCCGGTGCGACCGATACGCGTTTCGCCATCGTGATTTCCAACGATTCCGGTTGCGGCGGGGCGGCTTTGAGTCGGCGGCGGTTCGGCGAAACGGTCAAGAGAATCAATACGTCGTTCCCGCACTGGTTCTGCGACAACTTCAACAAATACAACGACAACGAAGACGCCCTGCCGGTCGACCAACACATGCTGATCGCGCTGATGGCGCCGCGTCCGGTGTATGTGGCCAGCGCCGCCGCCGACCAATGGGCCGATCCTCGCGGTGAGTTTCTTTCAGCGCTGGGTGCTTCGCCGGTTTATCGGTTGCTCAAGGCGGGTGGTTTGCCGACGAGTACGATGCCAAAAGTAGATCACCCCGTGGCCGACACGATCGGCTATCATATTCGATCCGGCAAACACGATGTGACGCGTTTCGATTGGGAGGCCTACCTCCGTTTTGCCGACAAGCATTTCGCCACGACGGCGCACGCCACGCGCCAGGGAAACTGATTTTCCCGGCGTCAACATTTTCCGCGGTCCAACAAGGTAGGTGGCTGCCTGCAACCCTTCCGCTGTCGCCGCTCATGGTTCGGCGGCGGGCGCCACATACACGCGGCGGCCCTCTATATGAATGCGGCCGGCGGCCAACAGGTTCAACACTTCGGGGTACGCTTCGCATTCTTGCCGAAAAATGGTCGCAGCCAGTGATTTTGGCGTGTCATCGGGTTGCACGTTCACCGCGCGTTGCAGAATGATCGGACCATGATCGTACTCGTTGTCGACAAAATGGACCGTGCACCCGCTGACCTTGGCGCCGTATTCCAACACCGCCCGATGCACGCGCCCACCGTAAAATCCCTGGCCGCTGAAAGACGGAATGAGCGATGGGTGGATATTCAACACGCGGTGGTTGAAGTCGTGGGGAATGAGTACATGCTGGAGGAAGCCGCCCATCACGACGACATCCACGCCGCATTCCCGGCAGGGAGCGAAAATTGCTTCGCTATACGATTCCGCGTCTGGCGTTGCCGCGCGAGGAACGACCAATGTTTCAATACCGGCCTGTTCCGCATAGCGTAAACCCGCGGCATCGGCGCGGCTGGATAGGACCAAACGCACGCGCACATGCAGCGAACCATTTTGAATGCGGTCCAACAGATTTTTCAGTGTTGTGCCGCCGCCGGAAATCAGCACCGCGATATCAAGCGTTCCGTCTGCCGACATTGCCGTCACTCCTTTCCCGATGCGGCAACACAAACGTGAAGCGTCAGTTCATGGCCGCCGATTTCAATGGCCGCCGCGCCGCCGGTTGCGCTCAAGCTCGAACTCCAACCGTCGGCCGAAGCGTCTGCGTGGAGTTGCGTGGCCAACGTTTCTTGTTGGATGCGATCCTGGTTGTTAGCCAGGGCGGCCAGCAATTCGGCCGAATCGGTTTTCAATCCCACATGAATGCGGTCGGTGTATTGGCAGTCCAACTCCTTGCGGCGTTCCTGAATAAATCGGATGAGGTCGTTCGCCCAACCTTCGCCGATCAAGGCGTCGGTCAGTTCGGTGGAGAGTACGACCACGCAGCGAACGCCTTGCGCCGCCGCCCAACCTTGCTTGGCTTGCAGCCGAACTTGAATATCTTGTTCGTCGAGCACAACGGTTTGATCGCCTAAGGCAATCGTGGCTTGACCGTCTGACTTGAACTGTTGGAGCAGCGCTCCGCCATCGATTTCGGCCAGCGTTTTTTTCAAAACAGGAATCAACTTGCCGACCCGCGGCCCCAACCGTTTGAAATTCGGCTGCACCTGGAACGAAATGTATTGATCGGCTTCGGTCGTGTACTCCACCGATTTCACATTCAATTCGTCGCGCACCAGGGCGTCGTGCGATTCCAACCAGGCTTGCGATTGATCGTCGGCCAAGATGACTTCCACTTTTTGCAGCGGCTGCCGCACTTTGAGTTTGGCGTCCATCCTAGCGCTGCGGCCCAGCGAAGTAATTTCCCGCAACAGTTCCATGCGCGACGACAGCGTTTCATCGACAACCTCCACATCGCCCTCAGGGAAGTCGCAGAGATGCACGCTCTGGGCCGCCCGCTGGCCGAACACGTCGGTCAGGTTTCGCCATAACTCTTCCGCCAAAAACGGCGTGAACGGCGCGATCAGTTTGGCGAGCGTCAGCAAACATTCGTAGAGCGTCCAGTAGGCGTCTGTTTTTTCAGGCGAGGCTTTATCACCGCCCCAGAAACGGTCTCGGCTGCGGCGCACGTACCAATTGCTGAGGCCGTCGAGGAATTTGGTGAGCGACGTGGCGGCGGCGTAGTTATCGTAGGCGTCCATTCCAGCGACGACCTCTCGACACGTGCGATGCAGTTCGCTGAGCACCCAGCGATCCAGTTCGCCGCGTTCTTTAACCGGCCGATACGAACCACCGGCGCGAGCCAGTGTGGCGGCGTCGAGCGAACCGACCTCTCCAGCCAACATTTTCTCAGGCTCGATACCGTCAATCTGGGCGTAAATGACAAAGAAGCTGTACACATTCCAAAGCCGCAGCAGAAACTCCGGAATACTTTCCTTGATCGCCTTTTCGCTGTAATTGATCGAACTCCAAGGCGCCTGGTTGGCGAAGAAAAACCAACGCATGGCGTCGGCGCCGTAAACGTCAAAGATCTCCTGCGGCTGGCGGTAATTGCCTTTGCTCTTCGACATTTTCTTGCCGTCTTCGCCCATCATCAGCCCCAGCACGATGCAGTTGCGGAATGGGTGCGGGAACGGACGCGGGGTGATTTCGGCCGCTGTGTTTGTATCGGCCGCTGTGTTTGTATTGGCGGCTGTGTTTGTGTTGGCCGCCGTGTTTGTATTGGGAGCGGCGTTCGAGTTGGAGGCTGTATCTTCTCCAAACAACATCGTGCTGATGGCCAGTTGGCTGTAGAACCAGCCGCGTGTTTGATCGAGCGCTTCGCTAATAAAGTCGGCCGGGAACTGGGCGGCGAATTCCTCGCGGCCCTGTTGGGGATAACCCCACTGCGCGAACGGCATGGCGCCGGAATCGTACCAGCAGTCGATGACTTCCGTCACGCGGCGCATGCGGGCGCCTTTTTGAAACGGCGAATCGTACGTGATGGCGTCGATGTACGGCTTATGCACTTTGAGGTCGTCGGGCAGTTCCGGCTTCTCGGCCTTGGCTTTTTCCCAGACATCCATTCCCGCGGCGCCCGGCTTGGCCAGCAGGTCTGCATAATTGGCGATGGCCTCTTTTTGCCCCGTTTTCTCACAGACCCAAATCGGCAGCGGCGTGCCCCAGAACCGTTCGCGGGAGAGCGACCAATCGACATTCGCCTCCAAAAAGTTGCCGAAGCGGCCGTCTTTAATGTGTGCGGGCAGCCAGTTGATTTTCTGGTTGTTGGCCAGCATTTGCTCGCGAAATTGCGTGGTGCGAATGAACCAGCTTTCACGCGGGTACTGAATGAGAGGATCTTCCTCCGCTCGCCAACAGAATGGGTACTCGTGCAGATACTGCTCCAAATGGAACAGCACGCCGCGCTCGCGTAATTCGCGGGTGATATCCCGATCAGCCTCTTTCACCCACCGCCCTTCATAGCCGGGCGCTTCGGCGGTGAATTTTCCGTCGGGAGCGACGGCGCAAATCAGTTCGGGGCCTTGCCCGGCTGCAAAACGCGCTTGCTCCGCTTTGAGCACGTCGAAATCGACTTCGCCAAAAGCCGGCGCCTGATGCACCACGCCCGTGCCGCTCTCGGTGGTGACAAAATCAGCCGCCACCACGCGCCAAGCGACGTGTTGCTCACCACCGCCGGCGACTAAAACACCGGTTTTATCGCCTAGCTTTTCGTGGTAATAAGAAAAGGGCGGCGTGTAACGCAGGCCCAGCAGTTCGGCGCCTTTACAGGTTGATTCCACTTGCCACTCCCGCTTGGCCTTGGCCGCCACGGAATCGACCAATGCCTCGGCTAGTAGAAATCGTTCACCCGATTCGGCGTCCAACACCTTGGCGTACGTGAGTTCAGGATGCACCGCCGCGAACTGATTACTGGGCAAGGTCCAGGGGGTGGTGGTCCAGACCAGCAGGCTGGTTTCGGGTTCGTCGATCAAGGGAAAGCGAACGAAAACGCTGGGGTCGGCCACTTCCCGGTAGCCCTGGCCGACTTCGCCGGCGCTCAGCGCCGTTCCGCCCTGCGCCCACCACCAGACAATTTTGTGGCCCTTGTAGAGCAAGCCGCGGTCGAAAAAATTCTTCAGCGACCACCAAACGCTCTCCACGTAGCTCTGGTGGTACGTGACATACGCCTCATCGAGATGGATCCAAAAACCGAGGCGGTCGGTCAGCCGCTCCCACTCCTGCATGTACCGCCAGACGCTGGCCTGGCACTTGTGGATAAACGGTTCGATGCCGAAGGCTTCAATCTCCTCCTTGGAATGGATGCCCATCTCCTTGCAGACCTCCACTTCGACGGGGAGGCCGTGCGTATCCCAACCGGCTTTGCGTTCGCAATAATAGCCCCGCATGGTGCGATAACGCGGGAAAAGATCCTTAATGGCCCGCGTCAAACAGTGGCCGGGGTGCGGCATGCCGTTGGCCGTGGGCGGTCCTTCGTAAAACACGAACCTGGGGGCGCCGCTACGCTGTTGGAGCGATTTCTCGTAAATCTGGTTTTCTTTCCAGAAAGCGAGCGTAGCTTCTTCCAGTTGAGGGAACTGAACATTCTTGGGCGCGGGCTTAAACATGAAACGGCGTATTTTTGTGGGAGGAACCTAACAAACAACCTAGCGAGAGGCGCTATTGTGGCGGTTTTCGCCCTTTCTGGCGAGGGTGGCCCAGCGCCGATGTTGGAGTGTGCGACCGAGACGAAAACACGCTCAGGCGAGCGGCAGATAAAAATGTACCCGCACGCAATGGGAGTCCGAGAGTTTTTCGGGTTCCCGCCTATGCGGGAATGACCGTTTGCTGATTCACTCGCTTGCGCTTCGTGCTTGTATTAGGTGAATTTTCATCTGCCGCTCGCGTAAAGGCCTACCGGTGCTGTTCGCTGCGTTCGACCGCCGGCTAATGGCTGGCAAGCCTCCGGCTTGATGAGAATTCCATAACACCATTGCACGGAATCGTTTTTGGACAGGCGATTAGATGTCGGACCAGTCGAGAATCACCTTGCCCGATTCGCCCGATTTCATCACGGCAAAACCTTTCTCGAACTCCGCCGCCGGAAAGCGATGCGTGATGATCGGCCCGATGTTGAGCCCCGACTCCAGCATGACCGTCATTTTGTACCACGTTTCATACATTTCACGGCCGTAAATTCCCTTGATGGTGAGCATGTTGAAAACCACGGTATTCCAGTCGATGGCCATTTCCTCCGACGGAATGCCCAGCATCGCGATTTTGCCGCCGTGGCACATATTGGCCAGCATTTCGCGAAAGGCGGCCGCCGCCCCCGACATTTCCAAGCCGACGTCAAAACCTTCCGTCATGCCAAGCTCTTGTTGGATATCGGCCACGCGCTCCTTGCTCACGTTCACCGCGTGCGTGGCGCCCATTTTTTTGGCCAACTCCAAACGGTAAGGATTCACGTCGGTAATGACCACGTGCCGGGCGCCGGCATGACGCGCCACCGCCGCCGCCATCGCGCCAATCGGCCCGGCGCCGGTGATGAGTACGTCTTCACCCAGCACCGGGAACGACAACGCCGTATGCACCGCGTTGCCCAGAGGATCAAAAATCGCCGCGATGTCGTGGTTCACATCGTCATGATGGCGCCACACATTGGTCATCGGCAACGCCAGATATTCCGCGAAAGCGCCGGGCCGATTCACGCCGATTCCCTTCGTGTGCGCACACAAATGCCGCCGCCCGGCCAGACAGTTTCGGCAACGACCACAAACCACGTGCCCTTCACCGCTGACCGTCTCGCCCGGAAAGAAGTCGGACACGTTCGAGCCCACCTCCACAATGCGGCCGACAAATTCGTGGCCGATCACCAGCGGCGTGGGCACCGTGGCTTGGGCCCATTTGTCCCACTGGTAAATATGCAAATCGGTCCCGCAGATTCCCGTCTTCTCCACGCGAATGAGTACATCGTTGATGCCAATTTCCGGCCGTGGCTGCTCTTCCAGCCACAGGCCCTCGCAGGCCTCGCGTTTTACCAAAGCTTTCATCGTGGAATCGCCTGAGGACCTGTCCAAAATTGGTTTGCCGATTTTCCGCACAACAACGAGCAACCTATCCTACTTCCTTGTCGGCGCCGGCTGCAAGCAACCGGTTTTGCGTTCGCGCCACGGCCGACGTCCGCCAAGGCATGCATTCCAATGGTCGCTCGTGGTTTCGCAGTCACAAAGCCTGGCAACATCGGCCCAAGAAGCGGGGCGCGGAAAATTCGTCGGCAGCGCCGGGCATCTTATACCTTCTAACACAACTTGGTAGGTCAGCATCAAACTCCGTGTTTGAAACGCCACACAGGGGTTATGTTAGGAGCTCTTAGCAAAAAAGCCCGCTTGGCGGTGGTGGCTTCGCAGAGTCAGGAAAAGGTTTGGAGCGAAGTCGCGCAGATGAACGAGAGCAACAATGTCCAGCCCCACAGCGGCGCATTCATCGCCAACTATGCCGATGCTCAAGCCGTTGCTCGCTTGGAGCCGTACGTCAAGGAGCTTCATGGCTTGGCGGAGGACGCCGAGAATGTCGTCGGTGTGAATGTCGTCGGTGTGATTGTCGCGATCAACGGTGAGATTCAAACCATGGACGTCTTCGAATCGACGCCGTTGTTCCGACGCTTTCTCGAAGTAGCGGTTTGCCGGCGAAGAACCAAAAACAAAAGGCGCCCAGATTAAAAAATCAGGGCGCCTGTTTGTTTGGTTCGCTCTCGTTCGGCCTCAGGCCGGTGTGCAATCAAAGTGAGTTAGCTGGCGTTGTCGTCGTCTAAGGCGAGCGGAATCGCGATGGCCGCGGCCACAATGCCGCCCAAAACCCAAGGATTCGCCAAGGCGCCCAAAATACCGCCGCCGCTCTGACCGAGAACAACATCGCCGCCGTCGACCAGAAGAACTGAGTTACGGGCCGCGGGTGGCGCCGTTTCGGGCGTCCACAAACGGTAAACCGATTTCGTGGCGCTGGTTTCGATTTGATGGACGCCCGTTCGCAGACCGTTGATCGCAAAACGACCTTGGGCATCGGTCTTCGCGGTGGCCACAACTTCGCCGTTCTGCAAAACTCGCACAGCTTCCCCAGCTTGAGCAGCCGCTTGCTGGTCAACAACCTTGCCTTGCAACACGCCGCCTTTTGCCAAGGCGATGTCGCGGGCGCTACGGGCGGGCGGCGCGGCAAAGGCCAACTGCGGGGCCATCATACCGACCACGGCCAACGCCACGGCGAATTTTTGCAGCATTCTAAACTTTTTCATCTTTGTCACTCCGTTTGAGATTGGGCGGCGTCTCTTCAACAACCTGTGCAAATGGGAACCAAAAAAGTGTGTTAAGACCGTTCGGAAAATCATGGTCGCCTTTCGCTCCGCGAAAGTAGCGTTTCTTTCGCGGATCGAAAGGCGACTAAAGACAATTATTGATCGAACGGCCCTGAGGTGTGGAACATCAGGGTATCCGTCATGTGGTATCGGCCTGTCGTTTGCGGAACTCAAGAAAATCGGTGTAAAAAAACCGCGGTTCTTCCGAGATGCTAGCGGCTGCTTGAAATCCGATTCACTTGGGATGCCGCGTGTTGAGGGGCGGTTCGCAGAAGACCTCCGCTCACGCTACGCCGACTAAAACCATAAACAAGATAAATGGCGCCTAGCGTGTGGCGGCATAAAACACGGCATGAATGACCGAATAGACTCTCAGTGACTAAAAAGTGGAGCGAACGTCTGTATTTATTGTTCTTTGCCATTTTAATGGCGCCGCGAAGGTGCTTTTTGTAAAATCGCTCATGCCTCGACCACCGTGCGCCGCTGCCGGAATGGCGTCGGTAGCGTTGCAGGGAGGCAATCAAACAAGAATGTGATGCGTCTTCAAGTTTCCATGAGCAACCGCCTCATTGCGTGGGCCGCGTTTTCGGAGTCCTTCTCTCAGGTGAAAAACTCCAGCCAGAGCCCATGTTGGCAGTGGCCCAGTGTTGGCGAGCGATTGAAACCAGCGGCCCGCGCCGGTGGTATTTATACACACGGCCTAAAAAAATCATCCCAAAAGGTGTCTTTATGTTTCGTCGCTTTGCTCCGCTACTTATTTGTTTTTTATGGATGTCTTCGGCCTTGTTCGGCGCCGACAAACAGCCCGCTTACGGCAAGCAGGCGGATCGGCTAATCGCCGCCGCCGCCAGGGGCGACCAAAATACAGTCGACGCGCTGCTCGATGCGGGCTTCGAAGTCAATCAGACGCACCGGTCGGGCGTTACGGCGTTGCACGCGGCGCGGGTGAACGGCCGAATCGCCATGGCCAAACACTTGATCGAACGCGGCGCCGACGCCGCCCGCCAACCACCCGCCTGGCAAACCATTATCGAGAAACGCATTCAGAGTATGTTGCCGGAGTTGTCGCCGGGCGTGGTTATTCTGGTGGCGAAAAATGGCGAAATCGAGTACCAAATGGGCTTCGGCTTTGCCTCGCTTTCAGACGATGTTCCGGCGTCGCGGCAAACCAAATTTCGCATCGGCTCGATCACCAAGCAGTTCACCGCCGCGGCGATACTGAAGTTGCAGGAAGAGGGGAAGCTGAATGTCTCGGACACGCTCGCCAAATATTTCCCCGACTTTCCCCGGGGCGACGAAGTCAGGCTGCACCATCTTTTGACGCACACTTCGGGCATTCACAGCTACACCAGCAAACCGAATTTCATACGCGATGTCGGCTCGCCGATCGCCGCCGAGGCCCTCATTGCATCGTTCCAAAACGACCCCTACGATTTCGACCCGGGAACCGCCTGGTCTTATAACAACTCGGGCTATTTTTTGTTGGGGGAAATTGTAGCGAAGGTTTCGGGAAAGAGTCTGGGAGAATATCTGACCGATACGTTTTTTACGCGTTTGAACATGCACGATACCGGCATGCACGATGGCCGAAAAATATTGAAGCACGAAGCGTTGGGCTACTCCTGGGAGGAGAACCAACTTGTCAAGGCATTGAATTGGAACATGAGCCGCGCCGGCGGCGCAGGCGCGCTCTATTCAACCGTCGGCGACCTGAACCGTTGGAACCAGGCGCTCTTTGGCGGCCAGGTGCTCAACGCCGATTCTCTCAAAAAGGCTTTTCAAGTTGTTGACGTTTCAGAATCGGCCGGCATGCCCTATGGCTACGGCTGGACGATTTCGAAGCAACGAGGCTTGAAAACAATCGGCCATGGCGGCGGTTTGAACGGATTTCTTAGCCACTTGGTTCGCTTTCCCGACCAGAATCTGACCATTGTTGTGTTGGTGAATGCTTCGGCGCCGCCGCCCGGTTTGAACCCCGGCGGCATTTCGTCAAGAATCGCCCAGTATATTTTGTGGGAGGAAATGGACCCCGCCCCAACGCACACTGTTGACGCCAGCGTGACCGCGAAAGACATGGCGCCGCTGGTCGGCGACTACGACTACGGCAGCGCCGTGCTCACCGTCACACAAGACGGACGGCGGCTGTTCGCACAAATGTCGGGCCAGCCGAAGTCCGAGATCTTCCCCAGGTCGAAGACCGAATACTTCTGGAAAGTGGTCGATGCACAAGTGACGTTTGAATTCGACGATAAAAACCAAGTCGTGCGCGCGATTCATCAACAAAATGGCGCCACGATCAAGGCGCCGCGAATGAAAACGCGGAAGGTCGTCGCGATAGCCCCGAAGCTGCTCGATGCGTACATTGGCAAGTACGACTACGGCGCCCAGACCGTCGTGCTGACAGTCACCCGCGAAGGCAAACATCTTTTCGCCCAGTTGACCGGCCAACCAAAATTCGAAATCTTCCCCAAATCTGAGAACGAGTTCTTTTGGAAGATCGTGCCGGCTGAAGTCACGTTTGTCAAAGACGACAACGGCCAAGTTATCAAGGCGGTGCATAAGCAAGCGGGAAAAACGATCAACGCTCCGAAATTGGATTGAAAATGATAATGATAACGACAATGATAATGAACCGACGCATCATCCGTTTCCTGCTTCTGATCGTCACCGCCTGCTTTGTGGCGCCGTCGGCTTTGGCGGCGGCTGATGCAGACCGCCATGCTTGGAAGGCGGGCGCGGCCGCCATAGTGATTACGCCCGCAACGCCGATGTGGATGGGAGGCTATGGTTCTCGCAACAAACCCTCCGACGGAAAAATCCACGATCTACACGCCAAGGCGCTGGTGGTGCAAGATGTTCGGGGAAACCGTCTGGCTATCGTGACGACCGATCTTGTCAAGATTCCGAGAACGCTGCGCGACGAGGTTGCGGACGCGCTCAGCAGCAAGTACGGAATCGGCCCCGAAGCGTTGTTGCTGAACTGCTCGCATACGCATAGCGGGCCGCTTGTGCTTTCCAACCGGCGAACGTCGATCTATCAGATCAACGACAAACAGGCGGAAATCGCCGAGGCGTACTACCAGAAATTGAAGATCAAACTGGTTGACGTTGTCGGGCAAGCGATCAAAAAAATGGCGCCGGCCCGGCTTTCTTACACGCATGCACGAGCGGGGTTTGCCATGAACCGGCGCCTGCCGACGGAGGCGGGCTATCTGAATCGTGCGAATCCTGATGGGCCGGTCGACCATGATGTTCCCGTGTTAAAAGTTGAAGGAGAGGACGGAAAGCTTCACGCGATTTTATTCGGCTACGCCTGTCACGCCACGACGCTTGGCATTTACAAGTTCTGCGGCGACTATCCCGGTTTCACTCAGGCGTATCTTGAGGAGGAGCATCCTGGCGTTACTGCTTTGTTCGTGGCTGGCTGCGGCGGCGACCAAAATCCCTATCCCCGACACGGCGACCGCGCCTTGGAGTACTGCCGGCAGCATGGGCGAACCCTGGCAACCGCCGTGGAGGCGGCGCTTGCCGCAAAACCCAAGCCCATTCAGGGCGGATTGGCGGTCGCAATGAAAGAGGTTCGGTTGGAGTTCGCGCCGCCGCCGACGCGCGGCGCCTTGCTGAAAATGGCGGAATCAAGGAACCGGTACGAACGCCATCACGCTAATTTGTTGTTGGACGAATTGAATCGCAACGGAAAAATTCGCGACAGCTATCCGTATCTTGTGCAGGTCGTGCAGGTCGGCGGCGAACTCACGCTGATTGCTCTGAGCGGCGAGACGGTGGTGGACTATTCATTGCGTCTGAAACAAAACTTTGGCAGCCGCGCGAACGCTGTCTGGGTGGCTGGTTATTCGAACGATGTGTTCAGTTACGTCCCCTCGCGGCGCGTGTTGGAGGAAGGCGGTTATGAGGCCGTGCGAGCAATTTCGATGGGGGCTCTACCGGGGCCGTTCGCCCCGTCTGTCGAAAAGCGAATCATCGACGCCGCACATCAACTGGTTTCACAGGTGCGAGAGCAAGCGAACTGAAAAAAACATTTGCCAAATTATATCGCTCACTGTTGAGAATGTCGCGTTTTTCGTTTAACGGCAAGCCGAAGGCGACTGTGTTTTCTGTATTGCCCGAACGCGTGGGCTCAAAACACAGCCGCCTTCGGCTTGCCGTTAAACGAGCCATTGTTAGCCGTGTGAAGAATAAACACAACAACTGGTAACCTATTCTTTCGCGGATTCCAGCCGAACACGAATCTCTTGCCCCATACGATCGGCTAGGGGTATAATTGAGAGCCTCCCGCCGATTCTCCCTCAATCTTCTACCAATAAGCGTGGCGTTTCATGGGCAACTCCTATCGGCCAACGCGCCGCTGCGTCCTGCAAGCTGGGTGTTCGTCTGTTTTGGGGCTTGGTTTGCCCGCGTTGCTGGCCGCCCGAAGCCGGGCGCCGGCGAAAGAACCACAAGTGAAATCGGTGGTGCTGGTGTTCTTGAGCGGCGGCGCCAGCCACATCGACACGTTCGACCCGAAACCCGAAGCGACCGAAACACGCGGTGAATTCCAAACCATCAAAACCCGCATTCCCGGCGTGGCCTTCACCGAACATCTGCCGCTTTTGGCCGATCGCGCCAACAAACTCGCCATCGTTCGCAGCATGGCGCATCGCGATAACCGGCACCTCTCCGGCACGCACAACACACTGACCGGCGCCATCCAGCCGTTTCGCGGAGATTCCAACGAAGACAAACAACTGAATCGCGGCGATTGGCCCTGTTACGGCGCGGCGATCGCGCATTTGCGTCCGCAAGGCAACAGCGGGCCGAGCCAGGTCACTGCTGCGAATCCCTTGATCGAGGGCTCTCTGGTTTGGCCCGGCCAACACGCCGGCATTCTGGGGGCGAAGTATGATCCTCTCGTTTTGAAGGACGACCCCAACCAGGCCGATTTCAAAGTGAGCGGGTTGGCTCTGTCGAGCGGTCTGAGTGTTAGTCGCCTCGATCACCGGCGCGAACTGTTGCGAGAGTTGAATCGTCAGAAATCGAGTCTCGACGCCATGGCCCATCGCCGCCAATTCACCGATCAGCAAAACGCCGCCTACTCCATGCTGACTTCGCCATCGCTCACCAACGCGTTCAACATCCAGGGCGAATCTAGTGAAAACCGCGACCGTTACGGACGCAACACGCTCGGCCAAACCCTGCTGTTGGCCCGGCGGCTGGTCGAAATTGAAACACCCGTGATTCAATGCAACATGGGCCGCGTGCAAACCTGGGACACGCACACCGGCAACTTCCCCAAGCTCAAGAACCAATTGTTGCCGCAAGTCGATCAAGGCGTCAGCGCGCTGTTGGACGACCTCCAAGATCGCGGGCTGCTGGACCAAACCCTCGTGATCATGGTGGGCGAATTCGGCCGCACGCCGAATATTTCCACACTGCCGAACACCGCGTCGGTGGGGCGGGGCCATTGGGCCTGGTGTTACACCGCGGTGTTTGCCGGAGGCGGTGTTGCGGGCGGGCAAGTGATTGGCAAGTCGGACCACATCGGCGCTTACCCGCTCTCGACGCCCTACCATCCTAACGATTTGGGCGCCACCATTTATCACGCCTTGGGCGTCGACCCCGCTTCGATGTTGCACGACCGCTTCAATCGGCCGATTCACTTAAACCAAGGCTCCGTGATGGATGTTCTTTACAGCGGCGCGGAAGCGTAAGCAGCAACGAATAGGGGTAGGGAGAACCGGTTGAATTTCCGGTTCCCCCTCCCTCCGAACCGTACGTGCGGTTCTCCCGCATACGGCTCTCCAGTTAGTAGTTTCCCTCAAGGGATTGGACGAAACGGCGATGGGCGTCGCT
>JAJRWU010000212.1 GCA_024276655.1 Planctomycetota bacterium | reverse complement strand
TTTCGCATTTAGGCCAAAAGCAAGGGACTTTGATTCAATTGCGGTGCATTCCTGGCGCAATCCGGCCGCAGTGCTCGTTCTAGCGACTAGCTTATCCTCCAGACAAGAAACTCAACGTCCAACTGGGGCAAAACAATAACATCAGCAACTGAAACCCCAGACGAACCTGCGCTGTGCAACTAAGCACCGCTCGATAAATAACGGTCGCATTTGTGTAGCCATCGTCGCCAGACGGTGGGTGAGCGGTGAACCATCCCACGCTCTGGCGAGCATGGCTACGACACTAATTTTCCGCTCGATGCTAAGAACTCCTAACATACCCCCTGTTTGGCGTTTCAAACACGGAGTTTGATGCTGACCTACCAAGTTGTGTTAGAAGGTATAAGCACCTGTCCAAGATATATTCCGTGCAATGGTGTGATGGAATTCCCTCCAAGCCGGAGGCTTGCCTGCCATTAGCCGGTGGTGTTCGCTGCGTTCGGCCGCCGGCTAATGGTTACATGTCTTCCAGGATATAAAATCGAAGACGCCTGGCCTTCGGCCTGGCCCGCATCCAAAAAAAACACGGCATCAATATTGGGCAGGTGCTTGCCACGGAGCAATCTCGCAACGAATGAAATTCAAGGTGCGCTTTTCGAACTGGAATTCAATCGGTTGTTCAAAGTCGAGAACATCAGAATGGCGAACTGCCTTGCCAACCCGCCCTACTCAACGCGAGCGACGCTTCTCAAATAGCTTTGATCGAATCGGGAAAGTTTGTCGGCGGCAATCTGCATGAGCGAGCCGTTTTCCTTGCGGAGTTTGACTTTTCCATCGGTTAGCTGGAGCAAGGAGGCATAAACCTGCTTCTGCATGGTGTGGTCGGTCCATTCCCGAAATTTGCGGCCGCGATCTTCCTTGATATCCGGCCACGGATTTGATCCAGCGGCATCGGTAAGATTTTGTTCGTCCTGATCGAAGGGGATCGTATTCTCAGACGCCTTGGCCGCTTGACGTTGCAATTCAGCGGCGGCGTCGGCCATAGCCCGCATGCCGGGGGTGTCATACTTTTCTTCCGCTCTTGCGATTGCCGTCGTCCGGGGAGGCAGCCCCAACTGTAGGCAAAGCCACTCGTAGATCATCGGCTTCGAGAAGGCGATTAAAATGATTGCTAGGCAGAGGAGCCCGGCGAGTGTTCCCGCCAAAATCGCCGCCGATTGTTCTCTCCCGCCGTGAGCCATGGTGGACATTGGCCACCAGACGAAAAGCACGCCAACCAACAGCCCGGCAAATATGCTGACAAGCAGCCGGTTATCGACCAACAGGAGGCGACGCCAAATCGTCCAGGATAACTTCCCTCGCTCACCGACCAACTCCTGGTACTGCTCCCATTGCCGCGCCCGCCGCGCCTGTTTGACAACGTCGCGATCTTCGCCCGATATGTGCCGGGTATTTCGAGGCGCGACGCCCGCAGGAAGTTGAATATGTCCCGGCCCATAAAAAAGCGATTGTGGGTGAAAGCCGTCTGTCCAAGAGTCGGTGTGCTCGGGGAAATTCATGCACAGCTCTTCCTGGGATAGTTCGACAATCCGGCCGTATGAGGGTGAAACCAGGAGCGGCAGACCGCCGTACAACACCATGCCAAGCATCATCGGAAAGATCAAAACCATCACGCCAGCATCTTTGGGGGCGTTAACGAGCAACATTACAAACAAGACCAATGCCGCGATGATGGCGATACCACGCACCCACATCATCCGCCGGCGAAACCGAAAACCGCAGTCGACACAAATCGGAATCGGTACGGTTTTCGTCGTGGTCGTCTGCCGTTTGTAGCTCCCCGTTATTTTAGCAATCGTGAGGTGCATCACGCCCAAATCGGCCACTGGCGTCGGAAATTCACAAAGCCCGCAGCAGCGCTCATTTTCCTTTTTGGGTTGCTGCTGGAACAAGTCCGCTAGGTTGCCCGCCGGCATCCACCGCGTATCGTTGGCGCGGCGGACTTCGTCTGTCGGCCGAAGCGACTTGCCCGCAGCCAATCGTCGTAGCTGCTCCAAGGAAAGGGGCCCCACTTCCTGGCCGGAAATCCTACATAACCATTGTTTTTCTTCGAGATTCATGGCTGACTCTCTATTTCCCGCTGCGGATTCGGCGGAGGCGATTCAGGCCTGCAATACTGATTCCAATTGTAACATAGGCCCGACGGCGGTCGGCGCCATCGGGCCCATTGGCGGCCGGGCGGCTGAATTACCCATTCCCTCTCGCCGCAGGCCGGCTCTTGGCGTAAAATGGCGCGTTCAGACGGCGGTTTGCAAATGGAGGCCCGACGCATGTACATGGATGAAATTGATGTGCTCCTTTTGGCTATCGCGGCATATGTGGCGGTGGCGGTGTTGGTGAAGCTCATGCTGAATCGCCACCAAAGCCTCGTGGCTCGGTTTCGTCGTGAATCGCGGGAGGAACAGCAAAAGAAAGCCGCCGAACAAGAGGAAAAAAGCGGCGCCGCCAAGGGCGATGACCGCCGCGCCGCGTAATCACTCCGGACCAACCGCCTGATGTCAAAGCGTCTTTATATTGAAACTGTCGGCTGCCAGATGAACATGCTCGACAGCGAAATGGTGGTGGCCAGCTTGCGCAAAAAAGGCTACGAACTCACCCACGACGTTCTCGCGGCCGATGTCGTGCTGTTCAATACGTGCAGCGTGCGGCAACACGCCGAAGATAAAATCTATAGCGCCCTGGGCCGATTGCGGCGCCATAAGGAGGAGCATCCTGAAACGGTGGTTGGCGTTTTGGGGTGCATGGCCCAGAAGGATCAGGCGATTATTTTCGAGCGGGCGCCGTATGTCGATTTAATCGTCGGCCCCGGCCAGCTCCAGCAAACGCCGGAACTCATCGAACAGGCGCGGGCCGGCGTGCAACAACAATCCGCACTCAGCTTGGGCCGCCGCGACGCGCCGCTGGAGCAGATCAAACGCAGCCACGAAACGTTCGACCCGCTGCGCGATCCCACCATGCGCTCCTCGCCCTACCAAGCGTATGTGAGGATTCAAATTGGCTGCGATAAATTCTGCACGTACTGCATTGTTCCCTCGGTGCGAGGGCCGGAGCAAGGCCGCCCGCCGGCCGATATTCTGGCCGAAACGCGCGTGTTGGCCGAACAGGGCTGCGTGGAAATTATTCTCGTCGGCCAGACCGTCAATAGTTACCGGCATGTGGAGGGCGGCCAAACCACGCGTCTTTCCGAACTGCTGCACATGCTGCACGACGTGGAGGGTATTGAGCGGTTGAAGTTCGTGACCAACTACCCCAACGACATGACCGACGACCTACTCCACGCCGTGCAAGATTTGCCCAAGTGCTCGCCGTATTTTCATGTGCCGCTGCAAAGCGGGTCGGACCGAATCCTCCAGCGGATGAAACGCGGCTACACCGTGGACGACTATCGAAACATGCTCCGCCGCATTCGCCAGATCGTGCCCGATGCAGCCGTCGCGAGCGATTTCATCGTCGGCTTTTGTGGCGAAACCGAGGAAGATTTCCAACAGACCGTGGCGCTCGTGGAGGAATGCCGGTTCAAGAATAGTTTCATTTTCAAGTACAGCGAACGCACGGGAACCAAGGGCGCGGAACTCTTAGCCGACGATGTGCCATACGATATCAAACAGCGGCGCAACAACGAACTGCTGGCCGTGCAAAATAAAATCTGTATCGAGGAACATCAGGCCTTTCTGGGCCGCACGGTCGATGTTTTGGTGGAAGGGCCGAGCAAGGCCGCGGTGAAGCAAGCCAAGCCAGACGGCCCGCTCTCGCAAATGGCGGGACGCACGCACTGTGATCGCATCGTGGTGTTCGACGGCAACCTCCGGCAAGCCGGCCACATTCTTCCCGTTACGATTTACGATGCTTCGTCGCACACGCTTTTCGGCTCCGTCGTGACCGAACACCGTGGCCCGGAACAGCCGTTGATCGAACTTTCACTCGGCTCTGGCGGCGTCCAAGAATCATGAGCCTCGCCGACTTACGATTTGGTCGCCGCGCGGATATGGATTTCTCCACGACGTTGAACCGGGACTCGCCAAGTCGGGCCTCCCAGGTTCTTGATTGATCTATCAGCGACCGGAGTAGGTATGCACCCCGAAACAGCAGATAGGTATTTCCAGGTTCGAGCATTGAATGTTCAACCCGAATCAGTGTAGAAAGAATTCGCGGAAAAAATTGTCCCCTGCCCTGTTGATCGTTCGCCATCATGACATACGATCGACTCGCATCAGCGAATTCCAAGATTCCAAGAAAGGACCATGCGATGGCCAAGTTTATGTTCTTGCAGCGTGGAGGCAGTGAAAAACGCCCCGAAATGAGACCTGAACAGATGCAACAAGAAATGCAGATGTATATGGATTGGATCAAGGGAGGCGTCGAAGCCGGCTGGATTCTGGACCCCGGCAATCGGCTGGGCGCGGGAGCGGTCGTCAAACCCGACATGACGGTGATCGACGGCCCTTTCACCGAGTCGAAGGAGCTTGTGGGCGGCTACATGATGGTCGAAGCGTCCGACCTGGCCGGCGCCATTGAAATAGTCAAAGGCTCTCCGATGGTCAAGGGTGGGAACACCATCGAGGTTCGTGAACTGCCGGAGATGGGAAAGAAATGCGAATGAAGCAGTCGGCCAACCAACTGGTCGAACACTTTTTTCGGCGCGAGTCGGCGAATCTGGTTGCGGTGCTGACTCGCGCCTTCGGCATTCGCCGCTTCGACTTGGTCGAGGACATGGTTCAAGTCGCGATGCTGGAGGCAATGCATGCATGGAAACAACCCGGCGTCCCGGATAACCCCGCCGCTTGGATTCACCGCGTGGCGAAGAACCGCATCCTGGATACAATGCGTCGCGAGAAAACGCATGAAAAAGCCATCGCGTTGTCTGGTCTATCAATGGCTGGGCAATCAATCCACGACCAAGAATCGATTGTCGAGCGATGGCTGGAGGAAGAACATTTACCTGACAGCTTGCTGCGGATGATCTTCGTCTGTTGTCATCCATCACTGGAGCGAAAAACGCAGATCGCGTTGACGCTGAAAACGCTTTGCGGGTTCGGAGTTTCCGAGATCGCGCGAGGCCTGCTGCTTCCGGACGAAACCGTGAAGAAGCGCATTCATCGCGCGAAAACTTCTCTCGCGACCGCCAACGTGCAGCTCGAACTTCCCAGCGGCGGAGAGCTGACACGACGGCTCGACGTCGTGCATGATCTGCTTTATCTGATGTTCAATGAAGGCTACAGCACTTCGCACGGCGTCGAGCCGATTCGCGACGACATTTGCGAAGAAGCCGCTCGACTGTGTCATCTGCTTTGCGAAAGTCCTTCCCACTCGCCCGCAACGAAGGCATTGTTGGCATTGCTGTTGTTCCACGCCGCTCGGCTCGATGCGAGAACCGATTCCGGCGGAGCCGTGATCTTGCTGGAAGAACAGGACCGCGCAAAGTGGGATCGCCGCTTGATCGGCGTTGCGCAATGCTGGTTGACGCGAGCAAAAGCCGATCGTCCAACGACTTTTCATGTCGAGGCGGCTATCGCGATGCAGCATTGCATCTCACCCAGTGTCGAAGCGACGGATTGGGGCGCCATTGTCTGCCTTTATAGTCGGCTACTGCAGATACGCGAGTCGCCAATTTACGCGTTGAACCGAGCGATTGCCGTGGGGCAGGCGGGCGACCTGCGCGAGGCCATGTCGCAACTGCTGTCGCTACGGAGCCGAGAGGACATGAAGAGTTATCTGCTGCTGGATTGTGCGTTCGCCCAAATTCATGAGTTGGAAGGCAACGCGAGGAAAGCAATCGACTCCTACTCGGTTGCGTTATCCAAGGCGGTTGCTCCGCACGAGAAGAAGCTGCTGGAAAGAAAACTTCGTAAACTTGCTGATAATTAAGCGCGAGCAACGTCTATCAGTCGAGCGGCGGGTAAAGGAGAAGTAGGTGCGGTTCGTTGCCGCCCAACTTGCCGATTCGCGCCGCCGCTCATAGAATCGGAGCGCACACATTTTCGTGCGGCATATCTTTCTGTTTTTCGACGTCCCCACTTTCCTTGAGGTGTTTTACGATGCTGGAGCGCAAGCCGATCTTTCCCCATGTGATCGAGCTTAATTTTCAAGCGGGGCATGTGATGGGCTGCAATATCTACCTCGTGTTCTCGGGGCGAGAATGGGTTTTGATCGATATCGGCTACGATGAGGTCGTGGAAGAGGTGGTGGAATTGATTCGCCGGCTCGATTTCCCGCTGGCGCAATGCCGGGCGCTGATTGCCACGCATGCCGATGTCGACCACATCCAGGGCTTGGCCCGTTTGAAAGATTTGTTGGGCGCCGATGTTTTGGCGCATCCTCTGGCGGCGGAAGCGCTCGCCATGGGCGATAAAATCATCACGTTCGCGGAAATCGCGGCGCAGGGAATCCAATTGGAAATGCCGCCCGTGTCGGTCGACCGGCTAGTGGACGAGGGCGACACCGTAACATTCGGCGACCTTGCCCTCGAAGTCTGGCACACGCCGGGGCACACCAACAGCCAACTCAGTTTCAGAATGGGCAACCTGCTGTTCTCGGCCGACAATATCTACCGAGACGGCTGCGTGGGTGCGATCGACGCCCACCACGGCAGCGATCTGCCGGCTTTTATTCAGTCGTTACAGAGAATTCGGCAGAGCGACGTCGAGTGGCTCCTGCCCAGCCATGGACCGATTTTCCGCAAAGACAACGCCTTGATCGACTCCGCGATCGCGCGTTTGGAGCGATACCAACATATGGCCGACTTCGGCACCTGCGCCGTCGACTGGCCCTTGATGGACGAATGGGAAGATGAAATCGTCGAGGGCAAAGGGCCGATGTAAGGGCGGCGAGAGAAACAACAATGAGAGAAAAAGCCCGGCATTTTGAAAATGCCGGGCTTTTATTTGTGGCCCATCGATTCCGTGTCCCTCTCAATATCCCCATAACTCTCAATGGGAGCGTTTCAAATTGCAGGAAATCGATCAAAGCGGTCAGGACTGGTAGCCACGAAGATTACGACCTAACTGTATACCTATCGCGACACCATGAAACGCAGCATTGGCAATAATTGTTTCAGAATTCACAACGAAAGTGTGTGTGCGCCGCAACATGATCTCAATGCCATTGCAAAGGATGCGTC
>JAJRWU010000211.1 GCA_024276655.1 Planctomycetota bacterium | reverse complement strand
CGGCCGCGGGCCGCCACGACTTGGGAGGTCGTGCGGCGCAATGCGGTCGGTCAGCCTCTAGACGCTGGGAATATTGTTGTCCATCGGCCAAACGGGGCCTGCAGGTTGACAACCAAAAAATGACTAACGTAAACATGGACCGATTAGAGAAAGCTTGCGGATTCTCCGCCCCCATTATTCGCGGTGCTGCTGCTTGCGCCCTCTCTTGATCGGAACGTATGATGCGTTGGCGGAAAGTTCAAACATGAGCGGCAGCTACGATGGCGTGATTCTGGGCGCCGGGCACAACAGCCTCGTTTTGCAGGCCTACTTGGGCCGCGCGGGCTTCAAAACCATTTGCCTCGAACGGCGCGAAAAACCCGGCGGCGGCTTGGAAACCATTGAGCATCCCGCCGGGTCGGGTCGGCTGCACAACACGCACTCCTTCTTTCACCGCGCTCTGAACCAACTGCCCTGGTATCAAGACTTGGAATTGCAGCGTTTCGGCGCCGAATACCTGGAGCCCGAATATAACGTGGCGCTGATCGACCAACACCACGAAGTGTTGGGCTGGTGGACCGATTTCGAAAAGACATGCGCCTCCTTCGCCCGCTTCAGTGAGCACGACGCCCAGGTGCTCCGCCGGTATCGCGATGAGTTTCGGCCGATCGTGCAACAGATTTTGCTGCCGGAATCGCGGCGTCCGCCCTTGCCGCCCGAACAGCGCCAGCAAGAGTTGGCGGCCACGCCGGCGGGCCGACGGTTGTTGGAAGTCAGCCGCCTCTCGCCCTTGGAATTTGTCCTACAAGAATTCGAGCACCCCACGATTCAAGCCGGCCTGCTGTTTTTCAATGGACTGCGTGAAGTCGACCTCCGCTTGCCGGGGTTCGGGCATCATATTCCCGCGTTGTTGGCGTCTGACGGCATGGCGCAAATGTGTGTCGGCGGCGCGGAGCGGCTCTCCGACGCCTTGGTCCGCGCGGTGGAGGAATCGGGAGGCGAAGTGCGTTGCGGCGCGCGGCCACGGCGGATTCTTGTAGAAGCAGGGCGCGCCGTCGGCGTCGAAACGCACGATGGCGATGTCGTCCACGCCAAGCAGTTCGTGGTTTCGGGTTTGAATCCACAACAGACATTTTTGGAGTTGATCGACGATCAGCATCTGCCGAGCGAATGGCGCGACAAAGCAACCGCGTTTCAATACAACCTTTTGGCGCCGCTATTTGCGTTGAATCTCAGTTTGCGGGAGCCGCCCCGCTACACGGCCGCCGAATCGGATCCAACCGTCGAACAAGCCTTCATGGTGATTCTCGGGTTGAACCATGTCGACCAGTTCCAGGAAATCATTCGCTGCCACGAAGCGGGAAAAATTCCCCCGCCCGTGATGTGGGGCGCCTGCCCAACCCAATTCGATCCCACTCACGCTCCCCAAGGCGGGCACACCGCCTTTATGTGGGAAAAGCTTCCCCACCGCCTCCAAGGCGACCCCCAGCATTGGAATGCCGCCGCCCGCCAACATGGCCGCGATATGCTGGAGCTTTGGCGCCGCTTCGCGCCGAATTTGAACGACGCCGTGGAAGATTCGTTCGTGCGCAGTCCGCTGGAAACAGAGCAGACGTTCTGGAACATGCGAGAAGGCGATTTGCTGGTCGGCGCCTTCGCCGGAGGCCAAGTCGGCTACAACCGGCCGTTCGCCGGCGCCGGCCATTATCGAGGCCATATCGAAAGCTTGTACCTTTGTGGATCGTGCTGCCATCCGGGTGGAAACATCACCGGGCTTCCCGGTTATAATGCAGCCCAAGTGATGTTGGCCGATGCCGGCGTCGCGCATCCTTTCATGCCATAAAAAAAGCGTGGCGCCGTTCGCGCCCGAACGGGCGTTTGAGAAGCCCGGCTTTTTCAAAAAGCCGGGCTTCTGAACCGAAACGTAGGTTTTTGCTATTAGGCCGGAGTATACTACTCACGGTTGAAAATGGCACATTTTCGTTTAACGGCAAGCCGAAGGCGGCTGTGTTTTGAGCCCACGCGTTTGGGCGATACAGAAAAACGCAGCCGCCTTCGGCTTGCCGTTAAACGAGCCATTGTTAGCCGTGGGGGAGTATATCTGATGCCGCCGTTTGTTTTGAGCCGGGAGCAGGTCCGCGAGATTGATCGCCGGGCCGTGGAAGAATTTGGCCTGACCGGTTTGGTGTTGATGGAAAACGCCGGGCGGGGCTGCGTCGATACGCTCCAGCATTTGGGTGTTGGCGGATTGGTCGTGATCTGTTGTGGACGCGGCAACAACGCGGGCGACGGCTTCGTGATTGCCCGTCATCTCGACTTACGCGGTTTCGCCGTAAAAGTGTTGCTGTTCGACGACCCACAGCGCCTCAGCGGCGACGCCGCCGCCAACCACGCCATCCTTTCCAAGGCCGACATTCCCCTTTCGCTGCTTGGCGCCGATTTCTCGCTGGAACAATTGCCGCACGAACTTGAGCACGCCGATTGGATCGTTGACGCCCTGTTGGGAACCGGTTTGCAAGGCGCCCCGCGCACGCCGTACGACTGCGTGATTGAGCAAATAAACGCCGCCGGGGCGAAACGCCTGGCCATCGATTTGCCCAGCGGATTTGATTGCAGCGCCGGGCGGCCATCGCCGATAACCGTTCGAGCCGATCACACCTGCACGTTCGTGGCGGCAAAACCGGGCCTGACGCTGCCGGAATCGCAACTGTATGTCGGCCAACTCCACGTACACGATATCGGCGCGCCGCGAAAACTTATCGAGAGTTATCGTCCTTAGGGTTGCCCCCCATGCCTACACCAGCCACGATACGAAAACTCACGCCCGCCGACCTTCCCGCCGCGCTCCGGCTCAGCCGGGCGGCGGGCTGGAACCAAACGCCCGACGATTGGCGCCGCGCCATGGAACTCGCGCCCGAAGGCTGTTTCGCCCGCATGCAGGCAGACCGCTTCGCGGGGACCGTCACCACCTGCACGTTCGGCGATGTCGGCTGGGTGGGCATGATGCTGGTCGATGAATCTTGCCGCCGCCAAGGCCACGGCAAAGCCCTCATGCAGCACGCATTGCAACACCTGGACGCCAACAACGTCACTTCCGTTTGGCTCGACGCGACCGAACTTGGCCGTCCTCTATATGAATTATTGGGATTTTCAGCCGTGGGGGCTATTACTCGTTTCGCAGGACGTTTCTCCACAAAACGAGAGCCTGCCGCCGACGCGTCCGGCCGCCAAGTCGGCCCATTGCATCAAGCGGCGACTTCCCAACTCTTGGCGTTCGATGCGCGTATGGTTGGCGTCGAACGCGCGCATCTGTTGCACACGCATTGCAATCGCGCCGACAAACCCGTGGTGGTTCTGCAATCAGCCGATGCGTCAATCACTGGATATTGTTCTCACCGCCCAGGGCGTTTGGCGGCGCAAATCGGCCCGGCGGCGGCGCGCACGGAAGCCGAATTGCTCGCCTTGTTGCACTGCGTATTGCCGGAGCAGGCGGGTGACGTTTTTGTCGACGTGGCCGATAAAATGCCTGAGGTCTCGGCTTGGCTGGAATCACACGGCATCACACCGGCGCGGCGTTTCACGCGCATGTGTCGCGGCGACGTCGCGCGGGGCCTGCCGCCAGCAACATCGGCTTGGCTTTCGAGTGGTCCTGAAAAAGGGTGAACGTTGCGGCTGCGTAAACGGTCGCTTACCCTGAGGTTCGGAAACGCAATTTTTAGGCTGCGGCGTCTGACGCATCCCAGGCGGGATGCCCAGCACCGTTGGAGTTCCCTCTTCGGGGTGCGTCCGAAACGAAGACATGCTAAAGCATGAACTCCAACGGTGGGCGGCAAAGCGTGTTCCCGCGTCAAGCTGCCGGTCTTTACGGAAGTAGCGGAAAAACCGTATTCTGTGTCTGGCGGCTTGAGCGGCTATCTGTCGGCAACGCAGGCAGTATTGCCATCCAACCAACCTATTTCCCACGCGGCATTCATGATTCGCACACGTTTCGCGCCCAGTCCTACGGGGTACCTGCATATCGGCGGCGTTCGCACGGCGCTTTTTAACTGGCTGTTTGCTCGCCAGCATGGCGGCCAGTTCATTCTCCGCATCGACGATACCGACGCCCAACGCAACGTGGAGGCGTCGCTGGCGCCGATTTTGGACGGTTTCCGCTGGCTGGGCATTGATTGGGATGAAGGGCCGGACGCCGAAGGCGATTGTGGACCTTACTATCAATCGCAGCGGGGCGAGTTGTACCGCGAGGCGGCCGATGCGTTGCTGCAAAAAGGTCTGGCCTACCACGATTACGCGCGGCCGGAGGAAGTGCAGGCGGAGCGGGAAGCCGCGCAAACCGAAAAACGCTCGTTCACCTATAGCCGGCGTTGGTTGGCGGAAACCGATGCCGACCGCAACCGTTTTGAAGCCGAAGGGCGGAAGGCCGTGGTGCGGCTGAAAATGCCGCGCCAGGGCGTCTGCCAATTCAACGATTTGGTGCGCGGCGAGGTCGAGGTGGCTTGGTCGGGCGAGCAAGACCACGTGATCCAACGCGCCGACGGCTCCTGCCTGTACCACTTGGCTAGCGTGGTCGACGACCACGCCATGCGCATTTCCCACGTGATTCGAGCAGAGGAGCATCTCTCGAACACGCCCCGGCAAATTTTCATCGCCCAAGGCTTAGGTTACGAGCCGCCCCGGTTCGCCCATGTGCCGTTCGTGGCGGAGCCCTCCAGCAAAAACAAGCTGAGCAAACGCAAGCTGGCCAAATATCTGAAAGACCGGGAGTTCGCCAAGATCAACCAACACGGCCAAGCAATTGCTGAAAAAATTGGTCTGGAAACAGAAGCCGATTCGTTCAACCCCGTGATTGTCGATTTTTACGAACAGGTCGGCTACCTGCCGCACGCCCTGATCAACTATTTGCTGCTCTTGGGTTGGTCGTTGGACGACAAAACCGAATTTTTCTCGCCAGGGGAAATGCTCCAACACTTCAACTTGGAGCGCATTAATCGGTCGCCTTCGAGTTTCGATCCTCAGAAGTTGAACGCCTTTCAAGAGCACTACATGCAGCAGGTTCCGCTGAAACAAAAAGTGGCCATGGTGCTGCCGTACTTGCAACGGGCGGGCTTTGTTTCCCAGCCGCCGCCGTGCGATGTCGGCCCTCGGCTGGCGGCAATCTTGGAAGCGGCGGGCGATAGGATTAAAGTCGCGGGCGATATTCTCGACCATACCGATTTTTTCACCGATACCGAACAGTTGCCGTACGATGAGAAGGCGGTGCGGAAGCGTTTGGTCAAACCGGAACAAGCGATAACACTGTTAAAGCGTTTTCGCGAGGATCTATCCGCAACGAACGATTTCACGCCGCCGGCGCTAGATACGTTGCTGCATGCGTTTGTCGAACGCGAGGAAATCAAAATTGGCGAGATCATTCATGCGCTGCGCGTGGCGGTAACGGGCAAGGCGGTCGGCTTCGGCGTGTTTGAAACATTGGCGATACTCGGCCAGGAAACCTGTTTGCAACGCATCGACCGAGCGATTGCCTTGGCCGCCGAAGCAGCTGCGGCGTAATACTTCACACAGCTGGCAATAGCTCGTTTAACGGCAAGCCGAAGGCGACTGCGTTTGGCGCCAACGCGTTCGGGCAAGACAAAAAAACGCAGCCGCCTTCGGCTTGCCGTTCAACGAAAAAAACGACATTTTCAACCGAGAGCGGCATACCTCGCCGCGAATTTCATACAAGGTTCAAAACATGACGGACGAAACCGCAACGCCGGTGCTCAATTTTATTCAAACCATCATCGAAGATGATAACCAAACCGGAAAATTCGAGGGCCGCGTTCAGACCCGTTTTCCACCGGAGCCGAACGGCTACTTGCACATCGGCCACGCGAAATCGATCTGCCTGAACTTTGGTTTGGCCGCGCGATATAACGGGCAATGCAATTTGCGTTTCGACGACACCAACCCGGAAAAGGAAGACGTCGAATACGTCGATTCCATTAAAGACGACGTGCGTTGGCTGGGCTTCGACTGGCAAGAGCGTCTGTTTTTCGCTTCCGACTATTACCAACAACTGCACGATTTCGCCGTCCAACTGATCGAGAAGGGGAAGGCGTATGTTTGCAGCCTCTCGGCGGAAGAGGTGCGCGAACACCGCGGCGGTTGGAATAAAGAAGGCCGCAACAGCCCGTATCGCGAACGCACGGTGGAGGAAAATCTCGACCTCTTTCGCCGCATGCGCGAGGGTGAATTTGAAGAGGGCGCCCACACGCTGCGGGCCAAAATCGATATGGCGTCGCCGAACATGAATCTGCGAGATCCCACGATCTATCGCATTCGGCGGGTCAGCCATCACCGCACCGGCGATACCTGGTGCATCTACCCGATGTACGACTTCGCCCACGGCCTCTGCGATTCGCTGGAGCGAGTCACGCATTCGATTTGCACGCTGGAGTTCGAGCACCATCGTCCGCTCTACGATTGGTTTCTCGACCAGCTTGAAGTCTACCATCCCCAACAAATTGAATTCGCCCGGCTTAATCTGACCTACACCGTGCTCAGCAAACGCAAGCTGATCAGTCTGGTGCAGGCGGGGCATGTCAGCGGTTGGGACGACCCCCGCATGCCGACGCTGGTCGGACTCCGCCGCCGTGGTTATACGCCCGAAGCGATTCGCGATTTTTGCGAACGCATCGGCGTGGCGAAATTCAACAGCACGATCTAAACCACCTGGCTGGAAGACGCCCTGCGGCAAGATTTGAATCGCCGCGCCTGCCGCGTGTTGGCAGTGCTGCGGCCGTTAAAGGTGGTGATCGAAAACTATCCTGAAGATCAGGTCGAGCAGTTGGAGGCGATCAACAACCCCGAAGACGCCGCCGCCGGTTCGCGGCAGTTGCCGTTTAGCCGCGAGCTTTACATCGAACGCTCCGACTTCATGGAAGACCCGCCGAAAAAATACTTCCGCCTGGCGCCGGGCCGCGAAGTGCGTCTGCGATACGCCTACTACCTCAAATGCGAGTCGGTGGTGCGCGATGAACAAAGCGGCGAAGTGATTGAATTGCGTTGCACTTACGACCCCGCCACGCGCGGCGGATCCTCGCCCGATGGCCGTAAAGTCAAGGGCACGATCCACTGGGTTTCGGCCGCGCACTGCGTGCCGGCGGAAGTCCGGCTGTACGACCACCTCTTCCAAACGCCCGACCCCGACAAAGTTGAAGAGGGGCAAGATTTCACGGCCAACTTGAATCCCCACTCCTTGGAAGTGTTGACCGATTGCCGGGTGGAGCCCAGCCTATCGGACGTCGACGCGGAGCAACGGGTGCAGTTTGAACGCACCGGTTATTTCCGGGCTGACCCGGTCGATTCCCGCGCCGGCAAGCTGGTGTTCAACCGCATCGTCACGCTGCGAGACACCTGGGCCAAGCTCTCCAAGGGCAAGACCGGCAAAGGCGGCAATAAATCGAAGGGCGGTCAGAAAAAGCGGGCAAAATAGAGCTGCGACCGGCATCCCGCCAGCACCTTGGGAATCGACGAAGCCTCTCATTTGTCAATAGTCATTTGTCATCGGTTACATCCGAAAAATAGAAGCTGCTGTTCCGACTGCCGGCCCAAATGAGCATACACTTCTTTCGGGTTGCGATGTTCGCGCACCCTGTGGCATGGTAGGCTAAACTATCTACGGCTGGCGGCGTCGGGGCGAAGGCGCCGCCATACGATTGAAGTCGAAACGAGGAGATCGTCGAGCATGAAACCACTCGGAGCCAGCTTGCTCGCAATTCGGACCAGCATCAAATGCAACGGCGCGGCGAGTGTGTTTTTCGCCGCGATTGCCTGGACCCTGCTCATTGCGCCAGCGACGCGCGGTCAAGAGCCGGTTTCCGAGGCCCAAGTAGCCGACCTGATGGCGCGGCTGCGGTCTGATCGTTTTCTCGATCGAGAAAACGCCATGGCCGAGTTGATTTCCGCCGGTAAGCCGGCGGTCGCTGGCGTGGCGGCGGCGGTCAAACTGGGAGACCGGGCAGTCGTGGCGCGCGGCATGCATGTGTTGCGGGAGCTGTCGTTGTCTGAGGAGCAAGAAACCGCAACAGCCGCCGAAGCGGCGCTCAAGTTGTTGGCGTCCGACGCAACCGCCGGCGCCCGCCGGCAAGCACGGCGAGCGCTTTCGGTGCTGGAAAGCGTACGTCGTAAACGCGCGTTAGCGCATTTATTGGCGCTGGGCGCGAAAGATCTCACCGCCCCAGACCGATTCGGCTGGCCGCTCGCCGAAGACATTTTCGCCTTGCAAATCGACCAAGACTGGCGAGGCGGAATCAACGACCTACGGCAACTCGCCCACCTTCCAGATCTGCAAAAGCTCACCTTGATCGGTCCTCAAGTGAACGACGCCTGGCTGGCGGCGATGGGGCCGATGCCGAACTTGCGTTCGCTGAATCTGAAACGCAGCAGCATCACGAACGCCGGGCTTGCACATTTGGTCGGCTTGCAGCGTCTCGACCGCTTGGGCGTGTTCTACGCTTCGATTACCGACGGTTGCTTGGAACACTTGGAAAAACTGGCCAACGTGGCCTTGATCCAACTTTACGGAACGAAGGTGTCGCGCGAGGGCGCCGAGCAGTTGGAGCGCAAGCTTGCCGTGACGAAGGTCGATTTCAAGCAAGGCGCCTTTCTCGGCGTGGGCGGCATAATGAATGTTTTGCGGTGCGAAATATCGGAGGTTCGCGCCGGCAGCGCCGCCGAAAAAGCCGGAATTCTAGTAGGCGATGTGATCGTCGCGTACGAAAAACAACCCGTCGCCGACTTCGAAGCGCTCACCGCTATTATCGCCAAGAATGTCGTGGGGGATAAAGTCGAGATCGAAATTCTGCGCGGCGGTAAAACCATCAAACTCGAAGTATCGCTGGGTGAAGGGAATTGGGAGCAGCGTTAGCATGGTTCCATCGCATTCCATGGCAAACACGCATCCATCTCCCGCCGAGCCGTTGCGAATAGCGATGTGGTCGGGGCCGCGTAATATTTCCACCGCCATGATGCGGGCCTGGGAAAACCGGGCCGACGCCTACGTCTGCGATGAACCGCTCTACGCACATTACCT
>JAJRWU010000210.1 GCA_024276655.1 Planctomycetota bacterium | reverse complement strand
TTGCCCATGGTAATCTCCTTGCAATTCCCTTGCCAAAAAACCTAAACTTCCCAAACACCGCCCCATCCTACATCCAACCACCAAAATCACCCACCCAAATTTCAAATCGCTACAAACCCGCCGGAGCCGGTTCCTGCACCCTTCAGATCCTATCCCCCTTGACGAAGGCGGCGAGATTATCTAAGTTTCCGCCAATTGGGCGCCGTAGCCAAGTGGCTAAGGCAGCGGATTGCAAATCCGCCATCGGCGGTTCGAATCCGCCCGGCGCCTCTTTTTCCTTCCTCGCCGCCCCCTCAAGCGTGGAATTCGCCGCGTATCATGGCTGCCAGCCGGTAAACTCGCCGCCGAGCGTCTGGTAGAAGGAAACCAGCGGCTGCATTTCAGTTTTCACGCGCTCACTGGGCTGGTTGAATTTCACGCGGCGCGGCGCCACGAGAGCTGTAATTTGCAGCAAGTCGAAGTCTTGGAGTAAGCCAAAACACATCAGTTCGGGCGACTTTTGCACATCAAGCTTCCGCTCGATGACTTCCCGCAAACTGCCCAGCGAATCGTTCACTTCCACCCCCGCAATCGTTTTTTCAGACAACGCAGCCGCCGCCAACGCAATCACGCTGGTGCGCGGACCGAAGGCGGCGACGGTCGTCGCTTCACCAGGATGTTGCTTCGAAACCCAATCAGCAATAGCGGAAACCTGGGCGGCTTGAATACCCAGCGGCCGCTCGCCCACGGCGGAAACGAGCAAGGCAAACAGGAAATCGCGGCTGGGTATTTTTGATTCGCCGAAATAGAACGGATCGACCGCGAACACGCGTTTTCCAGAGGCCACGGCGGCGGAAACAGAGTCGGCTAGCGACGCGCGGCCGGCGTCGGCGAGTAGAATCACGGCGCCCTTCGTTTGTGATACGCCTCCAGGTTGCGATGGTGTCAATTCGATGACCGGCACGGTCCACTCTGGTTTCTGGGCGGCATTTTCATCAGCAGCATCTCTCTGCATGGCCAGCCGCCAAGTCGTGACGGCAACGCCATCGTGCCGAGACTGCTTCACCCGCGTTGCAGTGCAGCGATAACTGGGGGCACGCACGATTTTTCGCAACTGGCCGCGCCGCGAGGCTTGCCAATCGGCCGCCGCCTTGGCCGAAGCGGGCAGCTCCGGATGGTGCGGCAGCGAACGGCTCAATTGCTCTGCCAAGCTTTGAAAACCGTGGTTGTCTTCGGGCAGGGCGACGTGCAACTGCGGCTTTGTTTTGAGTTCGCCGTCGGAAGGAATTTCGATCGCATCAATGGTCGGGTCGTGCGCGAAGAAATGTTGTTTGAACATGCCGTACAAGGCTTGGCGATTGTCGATCAAAAAGTTGTGCGTGCCAGGATTTTCATTCACATGAAACGCCAAGTTGTTCGGCGCCTTGTAAAGTGCATAGATCGGGCGGGCGGCCTCCAACAGCGGCGGCAGGGCGTGCGGCGAGGCAAAGCAACAATTGTCGTTGAGGTTGTGTGTTAAGAGAGCAGCGCGAGGCGCCAGCATGGCGGTTAAATGCGTGTAGTCGACGACGGTGGCCAAATCGCAGGGCGTCTGTTCGGAATCGCCCAGATCGGAATGATGATGAATGCGTGTGATGAAACTGGAATACCCGGCAACGGGGTTACAAAGCTTCACGCGCGTATCGAGCGAACTGATGAAAATCGTATGCCAACCGCCGCCCGAAAGGCCAGCCACCGCAACGCGTTCTGGGTCGGTTTCCTCCAGCGATAGCAATAGGTCGAGCCCGCGGCTCATGGCCAGATAAAACGGCGCGATGCCCGCCGCACCGCAAAGATTGAGTTGGTTCATGCGGTAGTGCGAAAAGCCCGGCGTGTTGAGTTGCCCCATTCCCAACCACTCGACATTCAAGGCGATCATGCCGCGTTTGGCTTGATTGATACAGCGAATTTGTTTGTACTTGGCGGCTTTCCCATCGTTCCGGTCATGCCCGTTGACGTTCATGACCGCCGGCGCCTTTCCGCTCAGTTGGTCGGGCATGTACAAGAGCGCGGGAACCCAAAGACCGGGCAAGACTTCAAAACGCAGCTTGCGAATTTTGTAGCCCGGACCGCCTTCGATGGTTTCCAACCACACGACGCCGCCTTTGGCGTCGCGCCAGTTCGCCGCCGGTCCGCGGAAAACAACTTCATCGAGAACGCGGCGGCGGAGCGCGGCGGCTTCGCGGCGCCATTCGGCGAGCGAATTGAATTTGCCCATGTGCGGCACGCGCGCTTCGCAAAAGGCTTCCACTTCCGCCTGTGGATCGCCCGCGTTAAGAATCGGCTGCTTGAGCAAGACGCCGATTTGCGTTGTGTCGGCCGCAATCGCACTGGACGAAAGCATAAGCCCGAAAAGAAGGGAACAGCAAAGCGGCTGGTGCATGGCAATTTCCTCAACGAAGGTCGGTTGGAGTTCACGCCTATAGAGCCTGTTTTTGAATACCTATTTCGCCGTCGGATGGCTACAATCATCCCGTCGCGGCGTTGTGCTACATCGACGAATCTCATGGATTCGCCTGCTTCGCACGCCTTGCGAGGGAATGATTCACTCATCCTTGGGCCTGAAAGCGCATTCAAGAACAGGCTCTTAGGAATCGTCCTGAAATAAGTTACCGGTTGTGGTTCAGAAAAGCCCGCATTTTCAAAATGCCGGGCTTTTATTTCGGCATGTAAATTCAGGACTGTTCCTTAGCGTGTTTTCCCGCAAGGTGAATGTCAAGCCCGCACGCGAAAGCGTGAATTCCAACGGCGCACGGCGCGGCATTTTCTTCGATTCGGCTTGGACGCCGCCCTCTTTTGCCGATATAATCAAGGCGTCCATCCTCGCGTTGTGCTCCCACCTATATATCGCGCCGATTGTTGCATCGGGCGTTTCCTCTGGAAAGGAATTTCCATGCTCTCCATTCCCGGCCCCAAGCACCGATTGTGTGACGGCGTCTCGCGGCGCAACTTCTTGCGAATCGGCTCGTTGGCCATGGGAGGGATTTCCCTGCCGCAATTGTTGCGGGCCGAAGCGGCGGCGGGAATTCGGGGCTCACATAAAGCGATCATCATGGTCTACATGGTTGGGGCGCCTTCGCACCAAGACATGTACGACTTGAAGATGGACGCGCCGTCGGAAATTCGCGGCGAATTTCGGCCGATCAAAACGTCGGTTCCGGGCATCGAAATTTGCGAACACATGCCGGGCATGGCCAAGGTGATGGATAAATGCGTTCCGCTGCGTTCGGTGCATGGCTCGCCCAACGGCGCCCACGATTCGTTCATCTGTTACACGGGCCGCGCGAAACGCAATGAGCCGCCGGGCGGTTGGCCCTCGATTGGCTCGGTGGTTTCAAAACTCAAGGGCCCTGTGAATCGGGCGGTGCCGCCGTTCAACGGCTTGGCGCCCAACGCCGGGCATCCGCCGTATGGTTCGCCGGGGCATCCTGGATTTTTAGGCGTGGGCCATGCCGCGTTCCGCCCTTCCGGCCCGGCCCGGGAAGATATGGTGCTGCAAGGCGTGACACTCGACCGGCTCGACGACCGCCAAAAACTGCTCCGCAGCTTTGATCGTTTCCGCCGCGACGCCGACGCCAGCGGCATGATGAGCGGCATGGATGAAATTGCCGAACAGGCGCTGAGCGTGTTGACTTCCAGCCGCTTGGCCGCCGCCTTGGATTTATCGAAGGAAGACCCCAAGGTGCGCGCGCGTTATGGCAAAGGCGACCCCAAAAAATTTGGCGACGGCGCGCCTCGCAATCTGGAGCATTTCCTCATGGCGCGGCGGTTGGTCGAAGCCGGCGCACGCGTCGTGACGCTCAACTTTGGCCGCTGGGATTTTCATAGCGACAACTTCAACGGTTTGAAAAACACGCATCTGCCGATGTTCGACCAAGGGCTTTCCGCCCTCATTCAAGACCTGCACGACCGAGGGCTCAGCGATGATGTTACCGTGGTTGCCTGGGGCGAATTCGGCCGCACGCCGAGAATCAACGCCAACGCCGGGCGCGATCATTGGCCGTCGGTCGGCGGCGGACTGATCGCCGGCGGCGGTTTGAAAATGGGACAGGTCATCGGCGCCACCGACCGCACCGGCGGCAAGATTGCCGATCGCCCGATTCACTTCGGCGAGGTTCACGCCACGCTCTACCGCAACTTGGGAATCCATACCGAAACCAAACTCTTCGACCTCGCCGGGCGTCCTCAGTATGTGGTCGCCGGCCACCAACCGATGCCCGAATTGATTTGACCACTCTTCCCAAGCGGCGCAAGGCTGAGGTAGATTCAAGAAGGCGTTGAATGCGGGGCGGGGCGTACCGCATGCGCGTTAGCGATGCAGATCATGAATTGGTCGGTTTTGCTGATGCCGTCGGCTGATTATCCGGTAGTTGGACAACGAAAGGAATCGTGCCATGACGTTTATTTGCCGCGGGGTCGCATCCGTCCTGCAAACTTTCCCAGATATGTGCATTCCCTGCCTTCGGCGCGACCGACAAGCAACCCTCGGCAGCTTCTTGACGTGGATCTCTAAAAACTGACGTGGCGGCATCCATGAACAGCCAAACACCTGAAAACGTCGTTTATCTGATGCGCGGTCTACCGGCCTGCGGAAAGAGCCACACGGCGAGGCGCCTTGCCGGAAGCGAAGGCGTTGTGTTTGAAACAGATCAGTATTTCTACACGGAGGTCGGCGACGATCCAACAAAATACGATTACGACAAGGCGCTACTCGCCGAGGCGCGGCGATGGAACTTTAACCGCTTCGCCGAGGCCCTCGTTCAACAGAAATCTCCGCTCATCGTGGATCGGGGGAACGGTTTGAACTCCGAGACACGAACGTACGCCGCGGCGGCGGTGGAGCATGGTTATCGAGTGGAACTGGCGGAACCCGAATCGCCGTGGTGGCGGGAGTTGCGGGTTCTCTTGAAATACAAGGAGCACGTGTCCGACGAATTGTTCGACGTTTGGGCTCAGCGACTTGCCGAAGCCACCCGCGACACACACCGCGTTCCCCGATCGACTATTCGACATTGGATGAGCCGTTGGCGCGATGGCGTCACGGTTCAAGACATCCTTTCTTACAAGAGCGATTCCTGATGCGGTTGAAAGAATGGGCCGGAAGTTATGCCGGCCCTTCAGTTTTGTAGGCCGGTGCTCTGTCGAATTTCATTGCGGCGATAGCAATCGGCATCGTCAAGGACACAACTAAGCACCGCTCGATAAATAACGGTCGCATTTGTGTAGCCATCGTCGCCAGACGGTGGGTGAGCGGTGAACCATCCCACGCTCTGGCGAGCATGGCTACGACACTAATTTTCCGCTCGATGCTAAGAACCGCTCAGCGCCCCGGTTGCCGCCGGGAATTGACCCGAGGAGTTTGAGCAAGGACAATGAACCTGGAACCGGTTCCGGTTTTTTGCCGCCAAGGGGTTGCTTTGCACACTTGCCGCCTGCGGCCCCTTGGTTTCTTTTTGCGCAAGCAAGGAACGCGGCGGTGAACGAGAGCAACCAAATCGCGTTGATAGCACATAGAAGGATGCAACATGCTTCAATTCCTTATCAACACGCGGGCCGGTTGCCGTCGGTTGTTCCCACGTCATTTACTAGATAGAATAACCACACTGGCATTTTGCGTCGCCGCGGCGATTGTTCCACGATTCGTAGATGCGCAACCACTTGCCGCCAATCAACGCACCCGCCCCAACATCGTGCTGATCATGGCCGACGACATGGGCTTCTCCGATCTTGGTTGTTACGGCGCCGGCTACAAAACACCGAACTTGGACAGTTTGGCCGCGGGAGGATTGCGTTTCACGCAGTTTTATAATACCGGCCGTTGTTGGCCGACGCGGGCTTCCCTGCTGACGGGGCTCTATCCGCACCAAGCCGGCCACGCCATGAAATTCGGCCCCACGGCGCCGCCGGCGTATCAAGGCACTTCCCGCGAACGAGGGCCGATGATTTCCGAAGTGTTGGGCGCCGCTGGGTATCGGTGTTATCACTCCGGAAAATGGCACCTCGAAACCGGCGGGCAACCGAACCCGACGTGGCCGCTGGGACGAGGTTTTGATCGTTCGTATTACACCAGAACGCAGAGCAATTATTTTAATCCTCGCTTGGTTTACGATGACCACCATTTGATCAAACGGCCCGGCGCCAAGGCGGAGTATTATCAGACCGACGCCATCAGCGATCATGCCGTGCATGCATTGCGAGAACATGCGGCCTATCATTCCCAGCAGCCGTTTTTTCTTTACTTGGCGTATACGGCGCCGCATTTTCCCTTGCACGCCAAACCAGAAGACATCGAAAAATATCGCGGCCGATTTTCCGCCGGTTGGGATAAAACACGCCAGCAGCGGCTGGCGCGCATGCGAAAAATGGGCATCGTCGATTGTGAACTGTCGCCCCGCGATGCCGACGCAGCACCCTGGGAAAGTCTCACGCCGGAGGAGAAGAGAAGCTGGACCGACCGCATGGCGCTGCACGTCGCGATGATTCATTGTCTGGACCAAGGCGTGGGGCGCGTCGTGCGGCAATTGAAGGAGATGCAGGCTTGGGAAAACACGCTGGTTCTGTTTCTTTCCGATAACGGCGCCAGCGCGGAGTTTTTGGTCCGGGGCGACGGGCACGACCCAAACGCGCCCGCCGGCAGCGCGGCAACGCATTTGTGTTTGGAAGTCGGCTGGGCGAACGCCAGCAATACGCCTTTCCGCTTCCACAAAATGTGGGTGCACGAAGGCGGCATCGCCACGCCGTTGATCGCGCATTGGCCGCGGGGCATTTCCGCCCGGGGAGAACTGACCCACGCCGTGGGCCACGTGATCGACATCATGCCCACATGCGCCGAATTAGCTGGGGCGAACATTCCCGCCCAAACGCCCAGCGGCAAGGCCGCCGCGTCACTGCCGGGAAGCAGTTTGGCAAGTGTGCTGCAAGGCGGTGCGCGCGAACCGCCGGCATTCTTGTTTTGGGAGCACGTGGGCAATCGGGCTATTCGCCAAGGCGACTGGAAGTTGGTCGCCGAAAATGAAAAACCGTGGGAGTTGTACAACCTGCAAGACGACCGGAGCGAACTGCACGACCTTGCCGCGAAACGTCCTGAATTGGCGGCGCAACTCGCCAAGCGATGGCAGACATTTGCCGACGCCACCGGCGTGGTCCCTTGGAATTCGCTCCCGCAGTCGCGGCGTAGTCCCGGCCCCAACTACCGGCGAAAGTGAGCGAACAAACCGTTGGAGTTCATGCTTTAGCACCTGTCCAAAAACTATTCCGTGCAATGGTGTGATGAAATTCCCGCCAAGCCGGAGGCTTGCCAGCCATTAGCCGGCGGTCGAGCGCAGCGAACACCACCGGTTAATGGCTTGAATCCTTTCAGAATATGAAAACAAAAACACCTAACCTCAGCCTTGCTCGCATCTGAAAAACACGGAATAGATCTTGGACAGGCCTTTAGCATGTTTTCGTCAAGTTGCATGCCAGCGGAAGCATCGTAAAGCGAGCGGCGGGAATAAGTTTACCTACCGCTTAGCATCGAGCGAAAAATTAGTGTCGTAGCCATGCTCGCCAGAGCGTGGGATGGTTCACCGCTCACTCACCGTCTGGAGACGATGGCTACACAAATGCGACCGTTATTTATCGAGCGGCGCTTACCTGTACGACGGGCGTTTTAGCCGCTAGGCGATTTTGCCTTCTTCTGGGCTTGGGCCAGATCGCGATTCAGTCGATCGATCAATTCCCGCGTGATCGGTTCGCACCAGGAACCGCGAATAATGATGTAGCCGTCTTGCCATTGTCCCCACCGCGCGACAACGGCTCGCGTTTTCCAGTCGCGGGCCCGTTCGGCGAGGCGAATCACGATGTTCGATACTTCGGCGTCTTTCGCTTCCGGTCCGCCCAGCATGGCTGGACCTTGCCCCCGAAAAAAACATTCCACCACTTCCAACGGGATTTGAATCGGGGCGGGCGTCAAATAGATGAAAAGACTTTCGCCGTCGCAACTCAACCAAGGACGCAGCATCGCCCGCAGGGTGAAAACCAGCAGCCAACCGCCGAGCGCCGCGGCCATGCAGCCGACAACCGCTGCTGCAAAACCCCCCAGATAAAAATAGGCGGCCGTAGCCAGTCCCGCGCCCATGAGCAACGCCATGATCGACAAAACAACGCCGACGCCGAACAATCGTCGATTGGAGCGCAGCCAACAAATATTCATGGGAAGCAGGGGCAAGGGTGGAGGTTTTTAGGGTGAGGTTTGCTATCCGACCGCCGCCAATGTAACAGACCCAGCCAGACAGCCGCAGACGCCGCAACGTGAAAACCGGCAAAACCAAGAAGCCGGGCATGTTCAAAATACCCACATTTTCGACCGCCTTCGGCAGTGGCCTCCCTTTTTCGACGGCCTCAGTGCGACGAAAGTCTACCCAAACAACGGCTTCCACAGCATATCGCCACACTCGACCGGCTAAGGACCAGAACGATTTTTCCCGGCCAATCCGGGCCGATTCTGTTTGGCGCGGTAATTGCTTGACGACAAACGAGTTATGTGGCGGATATAATGAAACATTCCGACTACTCCTTTTGGGAGGCGCTTTTGAGCTGAATAGCAACGATCGGACCACGACGCCGGAATCGGACGAACCGCCATTGTCGGACGGCGCCCTGCTGCGCCGCTTTCAAGGTGGTGAAGAAGACGCCGCAACCGCCATTTACCTCAGATACGCCAAGCGGTTACAACGACTGGCCGAATCACAGACGGGGGTCGAATTGGCGGTGCGGCTCGATCCTGAAGACGTCGTGCAATCGGTGTTTCGCACTTTTTTTCGTCGCGCCGCCCAAGGGCACTACGAGATTCCCGCCGGCGAGGAGTTGTGGAAACTGTTTCTCGTGATTGCTCTCAATAAAATCCGGTCGCTGGGACAATTCCACCGGGCCAAGAAACGCGATGTAAAACACACCAAGGATTTTTCCAAGGTCGAGCCGTTTGTTGGCTCCACCGACTCGCCCAACGAACATGCTTACCAGATTCTGCGCATGACAATCGACGATGTTCTCGGAGAATTGAGCGATAGTCAACGCCAGATGATCATGCTGCGAATCGAAGGAAATGATATCAACGCGATTGCCAACGCGACTGGCCGCGCCAAGCGGAGCGTGGAGCGCGTGCTGCAAAAATTTCGTGAAACGCTCGCCGAGCAATTGCAAGACGATTGATCGGTCGCGGCAATATACTAATACCTTCTAACACAACTTAGTAGGTCAGCGTCAAACTCCGTGTTTGAAACGCCAAACAGCGGTTATGTTAGGAGCTCTAAGGCTCTATTTAAGTCTCTGGATTTAACGTCTGGAACAAACAACAGGATCGGATTCCGTGGTTGACGTGCGACAAACCGAGAGTGTCTCGTTGGACGCTCTGATCGACCGATTCGAGGAAGCTCGCGCCTCGGGCGGCGCCGAGATAGAGTCTTTCCTGCCGCCAGGCGACCACCCCGACCATGGCGATATCTTGGTCGAATTGATTCGCGTCGATCTGGAGCTTGCCTGGGAGGAGGATCGCCGCCCGGCGCTGGCCGAATATCGAGCGCGTTTTGCCGACGCCTTCACGAGTGCTGAGCAGTTTGCGCCGATTGCGTTTGAAGAATATCGTCTCCGGCGAGCGGCGGGCGAACCATGCACGCGAGAGGAGTATCGCGACCGCTACGATATCGCGACCAACGCCTGGCCCGAATTGCCGGTCGGCTCCACATGCAGCGATAGCGACGCCGCCGCCGAATGGCAGCATGAACTTTCGCGTATCGATCCTGCATCGGCCAGCCGCATTGCCGGCGCGACGCGCGAACTTCCCGAAATTGGCGACCAATTCCTCAATTTTGAGTTGGTTGGCGAGCTTGGCCGCGGCGCCTTTGGCCGCGTTTTTCTAGCGCGCCAAGGCGATCTCGCCAATCGCTTCGTCGCCTTGAAAGTAACCGCCCAAATAAGCGATGAGCCACAACGACTCGCCCAGTTGCAGCACACCAATATCGTGCCGATCTATTCCTTGCACCAGTTGGGCGCGTTGCAAGCGGTTTGCATGCCGTTTCTGGGGCCGAACACGCTCGCCGATGTGTTGCAATCGTTCCAAGCCCGCCGCTCGACGCCTCTTTCAGGACGCGTATTCGCCAGCACGATGGAGGCTCGCGATGCGTCGACGGTTGTGGGCCGCGCGACGCTCGAATTGATTGAACACAAATCAGCCGATGGCCTGGGCAAGCCCGCAAACGCCGACACGCTCCGCCGGCTCGACAAAATGAGCTACGCCGACGCCGCCACGTGGGTTGTCGGACGGCTGGCTCGCGGCCTCTCTCATGCGCACGAACATGGGATCGTCCACCGAGATCTGAAGCCGGCGAACATCTTGCTCACCGACTTGGGCGAGCCGCTGATTCTCGATTTTAATCTTTCGTCGCAGTCGTCGGCCGTTGGATCTTCCGCCGCGATGATTGGCGGAACGTTGCCTTATATGGCGCCGGAGCACATCGCGGCGTTGCAGCAAGGCAACGAAGTCGGGCCCACCGCCGATATCTATTCACTCGGCGTGATCCTATTCGAAATGCTAACGGGCGGCTCGCCGTACACCGTCCGGCGAGGCTCCTTAGCGCTGGTTACTTCTCGAATGCTGGAAGATCGTCGGCAACCGGCGCCGTCGGTCCGGGAACGCAACGCCGCCGTCTCTCACGACTTGGCCTCGATTGTGGCGAAATGCCTCGAATTGGCCCCGCAAGATCGCTATCAAACAGCGAAAGACTTGCAAGAAGATCTGGATCGGCATCTGGCCCAACTTCCGCTTTTGCACGCGCCGAATCGGTCGGTTAAAGAACGGATGTTGAAGTGGCGCCGCCGGCATCCGCGTTTGTTGTCGGCGGCAACCATGACGGCCGTTGCCGGCGTGGTTATCGTTACGCTCTTGATGGCTTGGGTGGCTCGTGGACGCACCATTGCCAGAGCCGAAGCTTCGCGGCAAGCCGACCAGTTTCTGGAGCAAGTCGGGATGGCGCGAACGACGCTCAATATTCCGGGGGTCGACGAACGCACGTTGCGCGAGGCGCTCGAATCCGCCGACAAAACCGCCGCCATGTACGATTTACTGGGCGAGCACGATTTGCCGAGCGAACACGATCTACGGGGTGGCGTCGCACTCGATCAGCAGCCTGGATTCCGGCTCGTTTCGTTGACGAAACAAAGCACGCTTCGCCGCCGCGGCGCCGAATTGTTGTATCTATTAGGCGGCGGAAAGGCCGCGCTGGGCCAGAAGTGCGGACCGGGCCCTGAACGCGAGCAACTCTACCGGCAAGCGCTGGCCATAAACATAGCGGCCGAATCGGTGCTGGCGAGCGCCACGCCGCCCAAAGCGTTTTTACTGCAACGGGCCCGCTTGCTTCAGGCCGCGGGCCAAGAGCAGTCGGCGAACGAATGGCGTGCGCGCGCCGACCAACTCTCCGCGAATTCCGAATTCGACCGCTACTTGCTGGCCTTTGAGTCGAGCCAAAGGCATGACTTTCAAACAACGGCCGCATTGCTCGAAACTCTTTTGCGCGACAAGCCGCAAGACTACTCCGCTTGGTTTGGACTGGGCAGCGCGCACTTTGGCGCTGCCCGTTTCGCCAAAGCCGAGGGATGTTACACAACCTGTATCGCCTTGCGCCCCAAGCTGCATCTGGCCTACCTCATGCGAGGCGTCTCGCGACTGCAACAGCAAGCGTTCGGCGAGGCGAAGCAAGACTTCGACGCCGTGCTGCAACTGCGCCCGCATCTTCCCTCCGCCTTGGTCAATCGCGCGCTGGCCCGCCGTGGACTCGCCCAGCCGTCAAAAGCGATTGCAGATATTTCGGCGGCGCTCGACGCAGGCGCCGAGGAAACGCGAATTTACTTCATCCGGGCAAATTTCAAGGAGCAAATCGGCGACGTCGCGGGCGCCAAGGCCGATCGCGCGGAAGGCTTTCGCCGCACGCCGCATGATGCACTGAGTTGGATCGCGCGAGGCGTGGCGCATTTGCCGGACGCCCCCGAACAATCGCTGAGCGATTTCCAGCAAGCGCTCGTGTTGGATCCTCATTCAACCGTTGCCTTACAAAACATCGCGCATGTGTTGTCGGAGAGATTGCACCGCAACGGCGAAGCACTAGCGGCGATGGATCGACTCGTCGAAATGAATCCCGACGACCAGCGAGCGCTCGCCAATCGCGGTGTTTTACGGGCCAGATTGGGGCGGCATGCGGAGGCCATTGCCGATGCGGAGGCGTCGGCCAGAGATCAGGCGTCGGCGCCGACCATCTATCGGGTGGCCTGTATTTACGCGCTGCTGGCCGGAAAATCTGAAGGTGGCGAATCTGAACGAAATAATCCCTACGATGGCCTGCGGAAACAAGCCGTGAAGTGGTTGGGGAAATGTTTGCGTGCGCAACCCGCCTTGGTCGCCACTGCGCTGCGAGATCAAGATCTGGCCGCGCTTCGCGACGACCCGACCTTTCGTCGCCTGCTTGGCGCCGCACGCGCCTTGGAGCAAACTGCTGGTCAAAACGAGTGAACGCCGGTTAGAAGCAAAAAAACCGTGAACCTTATTTTCCGCACATCTGGGCTTCACTTTCTTCGAGTTTCTTTTGGCTGGCAATCGGAGGGCTGGCCGATGCCATGAGAAATGTAGGCTGTCGGCAGTGTCCACTGGGCCATGTTTTTTTGCGATTGAGCAACCGTTGTTCTGTAAATTCTGTTGATTTTCTTCTCGGTGGTTAGTGATTGGTGGTTAGTGATTGGTGGAGCGGCTTCGCCGCGTTGTTGCTTGCGTTCACGCAGACCAGGGGGCTCATTGCCGCCCCCTTG
>JAJRWU010000209.1 GCA_024276655.1 Planctomycetota bacterium | reverse complement strand
TGCGGACGCTCCTTCTCCCAGACTTGATTGATGATCCTAACAATCAATTCTGAAAGGACTTCCGTTTTTTTTAATAGGCCAATATTTTCCTTAAGTTGATGCGTATGCGGTGTCGCTCCGCGCAACCGCCGGCTAATGGCTGTCAAGCCTCCGGCTTAGAGTGGATTTCATAACACCATTGCACGGAAGATTTCTTGGACAGGCACTAACATTCCGCCGCTAGTTTTCCATCGCTGGGCAGCGCAGACCGTGGCGCCATGTTTCCAGCACGCCCGGCGATTCCCAAAGTAGTTCGTGAGGATCGTCGCTGGCGTGGTTTGGTAAAACGAGCACCGCCAAATCGGCCCGGCGACCGGGTGTCAAACTGCCGATATGTTGTTCACGCCGGAGTGCGGCGGCGGAATCTTGCGTGACAAGCGGCAGTAACCGCCGCGGCGCTATATCTGGATGCAGGCGTGCCAATGTTTGCAGTTCGCCGAGCATGCGCAAATCAGGATTCGAGGCGCGCGAATCAGTGCCGATGGCAATTTGAACGCCGGCTTCCAGCCACTCACGCAACGGGAAGGGGCGGCGTTGAAAAAAAATATGCGTGCGAGGGCAATGCACCAACGCCATTTGCTGGCGCCGTTGAGCGAGAAACTGAATCTCTTGGTGGCCTAGAATGTTTCCATGCACGACCAGCGACCACGGCGCGCGGGCCAGGCACTCCAGGTAGTCGAGGAAACGAATGCCTCGCGGCGCGGCGTCGGGCCGCCAAACATCAAGATCGAGAAGGAATTCGAGCAGCGGTCCGCTGTGCGACGCCAGCAACTCCGCCTCTTCCACGGTTTCAGCCAGATGCATGGCCAAGGGAACCGCTTTTTTTTTCGCCCAGCGGGCGGCTCGCTCCAGCAGTTCAATATGTGTGGAGTAGGGTGCGTGAGGACTCAGCCCCAGGCGGGCGTTGTGGTCGACTTGCAAAAGTTTGCAGGCGCCTTGCCAGAGCGGTTCGTATCGCTGGGGGGAACCGCCCAAAATTTCCAGAAAATCGACGCCGTCAATTTTTTTGGAGTTGGCTTCCGGCAGCCAAGGCGATGATGCAATGTCGGCCACCGTCGTGACGCCGCCAGCGATACATTCCTGAATCCCCTTGGCAAGGGCCTGTTGTTTCCAATCGCCTGTTTGCGTTTGTCGAAACGCCATGACTTGGCGAATCCAGTCGACGAAGGGAATTCCCGCGTGGCCCAAGGGCGCATTCAAACCGCTGAATTCAAGATGGGTGTGCGCGTTGACGAAGCCGGGCGTAATGGCGACATCGCCCAAATCGACGACATTTCCGGCATCGGTTTTATTTCCGACGGCAAGAATGCGGTCGCCGCCAATCGTCACCAAGCCGTTCTCTAATGGCGGGCCACATACCGGAAACACCCACTTCGCCCGCAGCGCGAGCGGCGGGGCTGTTTTTTTATCCATGTCTCATTCTCAAAAAAGTTTTCGCCACGGAGAACTTTGTCGCACGATAGCGTCCCGAAGAACCGCTCGCGAAATTAGTGACGACTTGGCGGTTTTGAATTGCTAAACTCATTGCCGTGCAACGGCGTGATTGTTCCTCATTGCATCCCGTCATTTCACGAGCGGTCTTAGCCGTGTAATAAATGAACCACGGATTGCATGGATCACACGGATCACACGGATGAAGAAGAGTCGTGGCTGCCGGCATTCTCGCCCATCTGTGTTATCCGCGTTATCCGTGGTTAAAATGCTTCAGACTCGTCCGCCGATTGGTTTTTGGCGTCGGTTATGGTCTCTCTGTTTCTTCGGTGGTTAATGGCCATTTGTCATTGGCCGTCTGTTTGCTCGCATCTTTGCTTCTCTTTCTCCAATGACAAATGAGTAATGAAAGATAACGATTGATAAATTTCTTCTTTCCGTGCAAATCAGACAATTATTTCTCGAACGGTTCAAAGCCGGTCGAGGATGCCACATATTTCTTGGCCGTTGCTAATCGTGTAGAATATAGACTTCATCCCATTCCAGCCAAGGAGTAGGCGTCTGGCGGTAGCTCGAATCGGTTGCGGCCTTACTTGCTCATGATCTTAATCATCGACAATTACGATTCCTTCACGTACAACCTCGTACAGCGGTTGGGGGAATACGACGACTCGCTCGATATTCGCGTTTTTCGGAACGACAAAATATCGCTGGATGAAATCGCCCAGTTGCAGCCCCAGCGGCTGATTCTCTCTCCCGGCCCTTGCACGCCCGACGAAGCCGGCATTTGTCTGGCGTGTGTGAAGCGGTTTCTCGGTAAAATTCCGCTGCTCGGCGTTTGCTTGGGGCATCAGTCGATTGCCCAAGCCACCGGAGCGGAAATCGTGGCGGCTGGTCGGCTGATGCATGGAAAAACCGATTTGATCCACCACGATAACGCCGGTTTGTTCGCCGGGCTGCCCAATCCGCTCACCGCCACGCGGTACCATAGCCTGGCGGTTCGCCCAGAAACGCTCAGCCCCGATTTCACAGTCGCGGCGTGGACGGAAGAGCCCGGCGGCGGCCGCGAAATCATGGCCATTCGCCATAAAACACTTCCGGTTTTCGGCTGGCAGTTCCATCCTGAAAGTTTTCTCACCGACCACGGTCCTGAACTTCTGCAACGATTCCTAGAGAGCCCGATGTCGGCATGATCAGTATTTGGTGTTTGAGAAGCCCGGCTTTTTGAAAAAGCCGGGCTTCTGAACCGCGACATTTCTTTTTCCTCGCTTCCATCGAGAGCCCAACCTCGGCATGATTACTATTTCCGAAGCCTTGGCGCATATCGCTCGGCGGGCGTCTCCCGTTGCGGCGGAGCGCGTGCGATGTATTGATGCTTTGATGCGGGTGTTGGCCGAGGAAATCGTCAGCGATATAGATTCGCCGCCGCACGACAAAGCCATGGTCGATGGCTACGCACTGTTGGCCGCCGAAGCCGGCAAGGGCGCGCTGCGCGTGCTGGAGGAAATCACGGCGGGCCGCACGCCCACGCTCGAAGTCGGGCCCGGAACCGCCACGCGAATCATGACCGGTTCGCCCACGCCGCGCGGGGCGGACTGTGTCGTGATGGTCGAACGCACGACCATCCAGCCCGACGACTCCGGCCGTGAATGCGTTATCGTCGACGACCCCGCGCTGAGGGTCGGCTCCAACATCATGCCCCAGGCCACTTCGTTGGCTTGCGGCGAAGTGGTGATGCGTCCCGGCGCTATTGTTGGTCCTGCGGAAATCGGCTTGTTATCGGAAGTGGGGGCGGAAGAAATTCGGGTGCATCGAAAACCGTCGGTGGGCGTGCTCGCCACCGGCGACGAACTCACGCCGGTGGGCGAAACTCCGCCGCCCGGCTGCATTCGAAACAGCAACGGCCCGATGCTTTCAGCGCTCGCCACACGTGCTGGCGGCGGCGCCGCCGATTTGGGCGTGGCGCGCGACAATCTCGCCGATTTACAAAGACTCGTCAGGCAAGGTTTGCAATACGATATCTTGCTGCTTTCCGGCGGCGTGTCGGCCGGCGTGCTCGACCTTGTGCCGCAAGTCTTACAAGACTTGGGCGTTGAACAGGTGTTTCATAAAGTGCAGATCAAACCGGGCAAACCGCTGTGGTTCGGCGTGGCGGGCAAGTCAGGCGGAGCGGGCAAGTCAGGCGAAACGGGCAAGGCCGACAAGCCGACGCTCGTGTTTGGCCTGCCGGGGAATCCGGTCAGTAGTTTCGTCTGTTTTGAACTGTTCGTTCGCTTCGCCATCGACATGCTTTCGGGAAAGCCGGCGCCGGGCGCCATTCGCCGCCGCGGCCGATTGGCGGCCGCTCACGCCATGCATGGACAGCGGCCATCGTTTCTTCCCGCCAAACTCACACCCGACACACGCGAAATTCATCTGCTCGCCTGGCAAGGGTCGGCCGACTTGCGAGGTTTCGTCGGCGCCACATGTTTGGCGCACTTCCCCGCGGGCGAGCAAACGCACCCCGCCGGCGAAGAGTTGGAAGTCGTGATGTTGTGATTCCTCTTGTTCGCTTATCAGAAGTCCGGCTTTTTGAAAAAGCCAGGCTTCTCGGTCTGGATGTTTTCAACTGCCGCGAGACCAAACGAAACAACGGGCGGCGTCAAATCAGACACCGCCTGTCGGACTTCGTTCAACACGGCCCCTCTCCCCGCTGGCCGGTTCAACAACAGCGCCGTCCAATTGAATCAAAAACGTGGGAAATTGTGACAGCAATCTATCCCACAGCGAATAACCGATATACGGTTACGAAGACGGGAAACGCGGAGGGCCGCTGAGAAGAACGAAAGGCAAGAAAACAAAACCCTCGTCGATGGCCATCGGCTGTGCGATTGCATTGCATCGTCAACTTGGGCCGAGATGATTGGCGCCCGTCCTCTGCGGCCCTCCGCGTCTTTGCGTTCTCTGCGTTGAAATGTCCGCCCGGAAACCGTCGAGCAATGTCTGAACTTCCGCCGGCGTCGCGGGAATTTGCGATAACAATCTATCCGCGAATGATGAGGCAAACCCTGCTGGAGAATCCTGCTTCCCTCGTCTGGGAGTTGCTGTACGAAATCTATGACGACGACCACGACCAATTGCGCCATCGCTTCCGAACGCTTCGGGAAGAACGGTCAACCTCCGATGGCTATCGCTTGCTGTGTCTTCACTCCCTGAGCAAGGAGATTTCGGCTGACGCCGGGCGGATGAAGGCGATCAAGAAAGCAACAGACGAACTGCTGAAGCTGCGCCATCGTTTGCAGTCGCCACGAACGCGGATGCGAGATCGTCCAAGCGTTGCCGAAGCCGTCGATAAAATCCTGGCTGCGCGCGGACTCTCCGATATCTTGGTCGTCGAGATTTTGGCAGAAGAAGAGGTGAAACTGAAACAGGCGACACCCGGCCGCCGCACCAAGGAAACTCAGTACACCCGGGAAGTCAGATTGCGTTTTGACCTGACGTGGAAAGTCGACGCCGACGCATTGGCTCGCGTTCGTCGAGCCGACGGAGTGTTCCCGCGGCCTTCTTAAAACCGGCCTCAGGCATTTCAATCGTAGCGAGTGGCCTGTAAATTGAGGCGGTTTTGTCCCAGTGAATGGGACAGTAACTGGCCGTCGCCGCAAGCCATTTGACTACTTCAACTTGTGGTGACATTTCAAAACCACCCAAAAGAAGCCCGGCTTTTTCAAAAAGCCGGGCTTCTCGCTTGGCGCTCGACGCCTCCGAGTATTGAGTTTCAATTACTTTCTTGACTTTTTGACTCCGAATATGCGAACCTGTGAATACGGGGCGGTTTTCGCTAGGCGCATGGGAGTTGAACATGAACGAGTCTCGCGGCGTGAACGATAGCAATTCTCCTTTTTTTCGAGGCCCGTTCAACCGCAGGCGGCGGTTGCCGCAGGCGGTTTCTTTCCCCGGGGGCGGCGTATTATGTTTGCTGGCGCTCATGGCGGCGCCGATAGTTGCCCCAGTTGCCAGTGGGCCCGTTGCCAGTGGGCAAGACATCGCCAGCAGGCAGGGCGTTGCCAACCAAATAGAGGCCCGGTTGGAGTTTGGAGAGTTTGGGCCCGCCCGGCGGCTGGCCTTGGGCGTTGAGAATCGTGGGCAGCGCGACCGCTTGTTGGGCAGAATTGCCGACGTGCAAGCTGAAGCCGGCGCCCGCCGGGCGTCGTTGGCGACGGTCGGCCAAATCGACTCCGACGTCGTCCGCTCCGATGTGCTGGCCCGCATGCAGCGGCCCGGTGCGCGAGGCGGCGCCGCGCTGGCTGATTTCGACTCGCTGATCGAGCTGATCACGAGCACCATCTTGCCCGATAGCTGGGACGAAGTCGGAGGACCGGGCGCCATTCAGGAATTTCGCAACGGCGTGTATGTCGACGCCGCCGGCGTGTTGCGGAAAATGCCGCTGGCCGCCGGCGGCCAACCGTTGCAGGAAGTTCGAGAAGCGGCCGCCAGGATGTCGGAGAATCGCGATCTTCGCCGCTCGGTGGCGATGCGAAAAATTTCGCTCAACCGTTTGGAGAAGCAGGTCCAACTTCTGGCCGCCGCCGGCCGTCGACCGACCGAAGCGATGCGGCATCTGGCCGGCTTGCAACGCATTCAATACATTTTGCATTATCCTGAAACCGGCGACATCGTACTGGCCGGGCCCGCCGGCGCGTGGCGGACCGACGCCGAAGGCCGCGCGGTCAGTGTGAAAAACGCCCGCCCGGTCGTGCATTTAGACGATCTTGTCGTGGTGCTGCGAAACGCCTTCGGCGACGAGGGCCGCTTCGGCTGTACGATCAACCCCCGGCCGGAAAATCTGGCCCGCACGCAAACCTTTCTGAAGCAATCGGCTGCGAAACCGATACGGCCCTCCCAGCGAGAACAATGGTTGGAAAAACTGCGAACTTCGGTCGGTCGGCAGGATATCGTGGTGGATGGAATCGATCCTGGAACACGCGCCGCCCGCGTGCTGGTGGAGGCCGACTATCGGATGAAGTTGGTCGGCATCGGGTTGGAAGACGGTGTGCTCGGCGTGACCAACTACCTCGACTCCATCCAGTTGGCGGCGGGAGAATCGCCGCCGCCGCAACAGGTGTTGCGTTGGTGGTGCACCCTCAAATACGACGCCGTTCGCACCACGCCCGCCGGCGATGCATTTGAACTGCGCGGCCCCGGCGTGCAACTGTTGAGCGAAAACGAACTGCTTACGCAGTTGGGCAAACGTGTGCCTACCGGGAAGTCGAGCGGCCTCAACAAACAATTCTCCGATAGCTTCACGCGTCATTTCGAACAACTGGCCGCCAAATACCATATCTACGCCGACCTGCGTAATATTTTCGATCTGGCCTTGGCGGCGGAGTTGCTGCGGGCCAACGATCTTCCCGGGCAGGCCGGTTGGACCATGCCCTATTTTGGCTCGCAAGGCGCGTACCACGTGGCGGTCGAAACGGCGCCCACCGAAGTCGATTCCGTCTGCAATCATCGGGTGATTCGCCGCAAGCACGTGGTGGCCAGCGTCAGCGGCGGCGTGAGCGTGAATCCTCGAACATGGCTCACCGCGACACGTTCCGTCACCGATAACTACGGCGACCTCAAAGCCGCCCGTTCCGGCGCGATACCACAAAATCTCGCCCGCAACGCCTGGTGGTGGGATTAACACCCCCGCGCCGTTGGAGCGACAACAAAAAAACCCTCCAACCCTCCCAACGGGGCCTGGCGACCCCGGCGGCTCGCGTGGGCAGAGTGTCGGATCGCAACGCTCCGTTCAGATTCTAATCGATCGTCAGCAATCGCTTCCTTACAGCTTCTAAGAGATTGTTGCAGAGTTGGTCGGCCTGCTGTACTCCCAGTTCGTCCAAAACGTTTCTTACTAGCGGTTGCGTGAGGAACTTGTTCTCGTCGGACCAGAGTTCTGCCCCTTGCATCTGTTTTTGAGCTTCGGCCATGAGCGAAGGTGTCGGTTCGTTATGAGCGATGTCGTTCCTCAAGGCGCGGATGTCACTGCCGACTGCCTTGTCGAAGGCCACCAGTCCTTCGCGTTTGAGGAATCGCTTCGCGAGACGAGCAGCAGGTCCCCCATCACCATCGTAGATCCAGTACCAGTCTATCTCGTCAATCCTTTCCTTGAGCTCAAACGGCCGTTTGCGATCTTCTCCAGATCCATCTCCCTTCCGCAGCAATTTATCCCCGCTGGGAACATCGCCACTCTTGATCTTGAAATATCGGCGTCGGTCCGGATCCGCAGAACGCTTGACGCGTTCGTTCAAGCCATCCCACAGTGCTGCTTCGAAGAACGCCACCGTGCCGTGAAGGGCCCTTGGGATGTCACCCGCACGGAGGGCCAGTTCGACACGCAGGGCAGCATGCACGGCCATCCGCTCGTGGCTCAAGACGGCAAGATCGCAGTCCGTGGGCAGCGGCAACGAGGATGCAAAGTCCGCAAGCCACTTGACGACCTGAGTCCAGTCTTGACCGGGCGCGCCTTCCAGATGGCCGACCGCCCCCCAGGCGGCAAGCAGGTTGCCCTTCTCGATGAGCGAAAGCGCATGCCAGCGGGCACGGAATCCCGTTGCCGGGTGGAACTTTTCTTCGACGGCGCGATCTTCGCCTTGAACGCGCGCACGGTCTGGGACTTCCATCGCGGTCACGGCCGGGCCGCCCACTGCATGCAATCGCACCAGTTCGTTGATCAGCTCATTGGCGGCAGCGAGTCCGCCAGTCGTGGCGACAAAGACCTTGTCGTTATTCCCGAGTTGCTCGATCTGCTTCCCGATGGCATCCGAGAGCGTGACGACAACGGTTCGCCGGACGACCGCGTCGATATCATTTGAAGGGTCTTCAAGCAGTTCCGTACCGGTCAAGAACGACACGCGGATCACCTGGTTGACGCCACGATCGCGAAGGCGGCGCTCCATGACTTCGCCAGACAAGCGAGGATCACGCGTGCCTTGTCGGTTGGTCTCGAAGATGAGCGCCGACGTCGGCAGCGTGGCGCCGAAGTGCGCGAGCACGGCATTGAGCTTCGGGGTGCAGAGCTGCACCCCGCCGCTGGGTAGAGTCTTGATGGTGTCTCTACTTCGCGCATTCGGTGCATCGACCACCGACCACGAACGTTCTTTAATGGCGTCATGTAGCGTTCCGCAGGTGTTGCCATCGAGTTTGTGTCGCTGGTCGTCGACGACCAGTTGCACGTCTGCCTGACCGGCGGTCATGATGAGAAGAGTCTTCATTTCGAGCCATCCTTATTGTATCGTCGGTTGCGCGAATGCTCGGCGCGCAAGCCCGTGTGGAATGTGTAGATGTTCTCCTCGCCGTGCCGATCCGTGGCACGTGGATAGTCCGCCGCATTCGGATGGTTGCGGCGATGGATGGCGAGCCACTCGTTCTGCATCGCTGTCTCGTGGCGGTTGTTCTTCACCCAGGCGCAGAGGTCGGATTCGGGATTCAGCGCAGGGACGTCGCTCGCTTCATCAAGGAACAAGAGCGTTTTGGCCTCGATGCACACGCTGCCCCAGCCAAGCGGGCGCGCGTAGCCCAGCTTCGAGCAGTACTCGTCGGCGTACTCACCACCGAGTACGCCCTTGAACTGGTCGGCGCAGAGGGCGACGAGGATCGCGGCCAGCTCAGCGGCGTCGAGATCGCGGAAACGCACGGTGAAGCGGAATTTGCGCCCCGGCTTAGACGCCTCAAGCGCGAGCGTGCTGCGGTCGTTTTGCTTGTTTTCGTGTGATCCGTCCGCAGCGGGGCCAGGCACCAGTCCCTTGCCGTCGGCGCCGTAGGCGTCCCGGCGATCGAGGTAAAACTTTCGGCCCGCGAGTTCGCCGGGTTTATCGTAGCCGGCGGCGTCGCCGTAGGTGACGAGCGTGGCCTTGTCGGAAGGCCGCGGGTTCGGGTGATACGGCTGTTTGAGATAGTGTTCGACCGCGCTTGGCCGGGGCATGCCCAGTTCCTTGAGGAAGGCTGGCTTCAGGAAACGGTTCTCGTCGGTGTCGTTCTCGCCGACCACTTCGAGCCCCGCATTGACGAAGATGCGCCCCATAAGTTGCGTGTGATCACCCTCGCCGATGCCCTCGCTGCCTTCGTTGTCGCCCGTGTAACCGAAGAGCCGGCGCACAGCCGACAGCCCCTTCGGTGCGCCGTCGCTGTCCTTTTCGCGCTCGGCGTCGAGCGGGAAGAGCCCGTGCCGTTCGAGTCTCGGGTCGTCAGCATCTTTGCGGACCGTGTCGGTGTAGGCCCAGCGGTAGTAGTAATGCCAGCCGAGCGAGACGATGCACCTCTTCTCGGTGTCCCACTCGACCCAGATGAGATCACCAGGTTGAAAGACTACATCCTTCGCGGCCTTAAGAATGCGTGTCCTTGCGTCGGTTCCGTGTTCTTTCACGTCAGGATGACGCTCGCTGAAGTGACCGCTCACTTCGTCGATCAGGTGACGCAGGGTAGAGAGGAAGCCGTCTTGCACCTTCTTCGGGACCGGCGCGTCCTCTCGCGGCGTGTCCGGGTTCGCGGTAAGTGTCTTGTGTAGGTTGCGCTTCGAGTTGAGTTTTTCTCCGGCACCTTGACCGCCCCGGTAGGGCGCGCCGTTGCCGTCGTCAAAGCGGTAGTAGTTTGAGGTCTTCTTGCAATTCTTGTCGTATTTCAAATTGATCGGCAGAAGCTCCAGCTTCGCAGGAACACGGACTTGATGCTGGTTGTCAAGCGACCTGGTCTCAACGCCGTCGTCCGGCACTCGGGCCAGCCGTGCAACCAGGCGTGGATTGGGATCCTTCGGGAAGAGTGCGTTCGGTCGATACGAGTACGATCGTTCGGCGACTCGCTCCATTGGCGCGCCGAGCAAGGCACCCAGTTCGTGGCGCAGCAGGCCCTTGAGCGAGTCGCCGGGGATGACAACGGGACGCTCACCCCACGGAGCGCGGAGCGGGCAGAGGACCGACTTGCTATCGGCGAGCTTGCCCGTGCCATCGAGGTTTTGCGGTACGGGCCACTCGGTCTCGTTTTCGCCAACCTGTCCGCGTTGCCAGCCGACGAGAAGCGGCGTCAGCGTCTCGAACTCCAGGCGAATCTCACCGGAGAGCCTGCCCTCGCTGTTCGCACCGTCGTGCCAGACCGGCAGTGCACTCGTCAAGTCTTTCGGGAGCGTGACAAAGCCGTAAGGTTTTGGAAAGGGATCGGGCCGTTCGGGGAGAGGTGCTTCTTCCAGGCCTGCCGCTGTGAGTTTGTCGCGCACCTGCTCCAAGTGTGCTTCCTTCACAGCATTAATGAAGAATTCTATCTTCTCTTTGGCATCGATGACGTCCACATGCGGAACCAGCAGGCCTTTGAGCTTGTTCGGCTCTCGTGGCTTGCCATCCTTGACTCGCACATACATCCGATGAGGCTTGTTGGATTTACCAGGCATCAGCGCTGCTCCTTGGTCTTGGTGATGGTGAATCCGAGAACCTCGTTGCCGACGTGCCATTCGCGCAGGAGCACGTTGCCCCGGCCGGTGTCCGCCGAGGAGAAGCGTTTGAAGCCGTGTAGCCGTGCAGGCGTGTGGAGCGCGCGGTCTTCCGTCGCATCGTCTGCCTTTGACGGGAGTTCCTCGATGGAGACGAAGCGTGTGCCGCTCGACGTTCGTGCGGCGCGCCAGACCGCGCGTTCCGCGTAGAACGCGACCTCGTCCACCTGGAGCGTGTCGTCATCACTGGGCCACGCGGTTCCGAAGGTCGCGGGCGGTGTGTTCAAGTCGAGGTCGATGGTCGGATCGCACCACCACGCGATGAGCCTCTCACCGAGTGTGGCCTTCGCGAGCTTCGCGGCCTCACCTAGCGTCAGCGCTTCGGGGATCGTTCCGTGCCTGGTGCGCACCCATGCGTCAGTGTCGTCAGGTCGATCCAGGAATGTCCCCGTGCTGCGCGGGTCGCTCGCCGTCTGCTCCTCGGGTTCGTTCGGCTGTACCCACGTCCTCGACGACTTCACATCGTCCTTGACCCACGGCTTCGCCTGCCAACACCCCGAGCCAGCGCCGCGCGTCTTGTGGCCGCCAATAAGCAGATGGCCGAGCGTGCCGAGTGCGACCTGACGATCGATGAGTTTGACGAAAGGTTCGACCTCCTCGGAGGTCGAACCCTCGACGACGATGCGCACTGGGAAAGTGCCTTGGAGCAAACGCACTGCATCGCGTTTTGCGCTGCCATAGGAGCCCGCCGAAAATTCATCCTCGGCGTGCATGTGCAGCTTCGCGGCTGACCACCCATCTTCGGCGCGCGCGTCCCGGATGAGGATACGACTGCTCTTGCTGACGGTTCCGAACGCCTTGCCTGCCGGATCACCCGCGCCGACGTCACCCTGCACAAGGTGCGGATCTATCACATCATGACCTGCGGCACGCTCCATGCGCGAGTACACATGGCGCAGCGGTCCGCGTACGCTCGCGCCGGGGAGCAGCGGACGCTCCTCGCCAGGTGGACCATCCATCAGAAGAGCACGGTCGGTGCTTAGCGCGTCAGGCATGTTGTCGTTCGTCGCCCACGCGGGCTTGGCCCACGTGCCGTCTCCCGTCGGCTGCACGGCGCGCTCGGTATCGTGCGGGCCGACAGCGAACATGTCGAGGCCCCACGCGGCATCGTTGGGCTCGGGCCGGTATTCACCGAACGAGATGGTCAGATCGAGCGTGCGAAAGCACCATGCGCGCGTGGGCGAGACAACAGGCACAGCGTCCAACGCCGGCGGCAGCTTGGTGCGGCCTGAAGTGACCCACGTCTCGTAGGTGGCTTCGTCGAAACGGTACGCCTTCAGGTCGTCGATGTGACACCAGCCAAGCCCGCGCGCAGCACCGCCTCCAAGCCAACATCGCTCTTTCGCCCAATGTTCGGCGAGCACGTAGCCGAGGATGCCCTCTGCTTCGGTGCCTTCATCCTCACGCAGTTCATTTGGGATCTGCGACCAGTCGACACGGAAGCTGAGTTGCCACTGCGTTCCGGCAGGAATGACCTCGCGGTCGTAGAGCACGCCACCTGCACGAGCCCCGGTCTTCTGGCGAATGCCAACGCCGGCGCGAATGCCGGGCGCGCCTCTCGCGGTCGCATCGGCGAACTCCCACGCGGATCTGCGCAGAGCGCCGTGTTCGATCTCATCGGAGACGGGACGCGGTAGCGGATCAAAAAACCGCCTGGCCATCGCGACGGCCGCACCTTTAAGACCACGTCCAACTAAGGTTGGGACGAGGGTCGGTTGACCGGCAACCGTGGCCTCGACGAGCGCAAACGGTTGGTCGGCGCTGGTCTCACGGTCGAGGCCAGATACCGAGAGCGCAGAGTCCTGCACGAGCGTGGCGGTATACAAAGTGAGCTTTGTGGTCATCGGGTCTCCTTCATCTTCTTGCGCATCTCGGCACGCAGCCAGCGCACAAAGAAGCGTGCGTAGAGCTTTTGTTGAGGTTCAGGGATCGCCTGAAGATTATTTAGAACAGCTTTCGCGTCCTGGTGCTTCCAGTTCCTGCCGCCGGCCGTTGTCGGATTCAGGCGACTGGTGATCGCGTTACGATCGCTGCGCTCGAGATCCCCGACGAGATCAAGCCATTGCGAGAGGCTCGGCTTGCGGTCGTTGCCTCCTCCCGGTTTCGCCAACGATTTGTGCGAAGTGAACCACTCCTTCGTCTTCGCGGCGATCGCCTCCTCCTCTATGTCGGCGGCGGGTGTCGTAGCGATTTTCGCACGAGCATCGCTCGTCACACCGGGCAGCGCGGCGTCGATTCGGAAGCGTCCAAAGCCCTCGTGCGTGCGCTCCCCGAGCCACTCTCCTTTGGCCGCCCGTTCCGCGAGCTTTGCGATGCCAGCACCGGACACTTCAAAGACCGAACCGCGGCGGATGGCTGCTGCTGGCATCCGCCACAGGCGCGAGGTTCCGTTGAAGCCATGGACCATCACACTGTCCTGCAACTCCTTGAGCCCACTTTGCTCCGTCTTCACAATGGTGATGTCCTCGACCCCGACCAACGCACGAAGCGTCTTCTCATCGATCGCCGTACGCCAGCGCAGATGCTCGTCGCGCACCAGCAGATCGGATGTCAGTATGAGGAGTGCCTTGTTGTTGGTCTTCGCCGGGGTTGGAGTACCAGCCCACGCAAGCTGCGCCACTTCGACCGGCGCGCCCGCGCGGCCAACACGCAGCCAGCGACGACCTTCGAGAACCGGCCCAAGCTTTTCGGCGAGCTCCTTAAGGTCTTCGGGATCGCCACGAAGATCGGCGAGGAAGTGCGT
>JAJRWU010000208.1 GCA_024276655.1 Planctomycetota bacterium | reverse complement strand
CTGAGGACGTCCGTGAAGATCGGGAATGGTGGTGCGCGTGACGTCAATTCCCAAGTTGTGGTAGAGCGTGGCGAAGACTTCCGCGAACGAGACCGGCCGATCAATCGCTTCGCCGCCCAGGTGGTCGGTGGCGCCGATCACCTGCCCGTTGCGCATGCCGCCGCCGGCCAGCAGCGCACACGCCACTCGCGGCCAATGGTCGCGGCCCACTTGCGCGCTGATTTTCGGCGTGCGGCCGAATTCACCCCACACCAGCACGGTGGTGTCTCGGTCGAGGCCGCGTTGATGCAAGTCGTCAACGAGGGCCGATAGCCCTTGGTCGAAGACGGGGAAATCTTCTCGCTCGCGCTTGAATATGGAATTGTTGGGGCCGCCGTGCCAATCCCACTTGCTGTAGTTGAGGGTGACCACGCGCACGCCGGCTTCGATCAAACGCCGCGCGGCCAGAAAACTTTGCGGCGTGCGCGGCGCGCCGTTGGCGTCGATGAATTTGGTCGGGTCGCCGACGCCGTAACGCGCCGCCACGCGAGGATCTTCCCGAGAGAGGTCGAGGGCTTCGGCCAAACGGGAAGAGGTCAACACGCCCATCGCCTGTTCGGTAAAGGTGTCGATTCCCTCGAATGATCCACTGGCGTCTACCTCGCGCCGCAGGCGGTCGATACTGGCCAACAGTTGTTTGCGGTCGCCCAAGCGGTCGGTCGTGATGCCGTTGAGCACCATATCGTGCTTGGTGGGCCCCAACGGCCGAAACGAAGAATGGCTGGCGCCCAAAAAGCCCGGCCCCGGCTCGTTATAAGGGCCATGCGTACACGGGTAACACAAACTCACGAACGGCGGCGCAGTGGGCGTGGCGTGGCCTTGAATTTTGGAAATGGCCGAACCAAGCTGAGGCCAACCGCCCGAGGGAACGCGGCCTTTGTTGGTGCGGCCCGTGAAACATTGGATCGCATCGTGACCGGCTTGGGCGTCGCTCAGAGAGCGGATGATGGTGAATTTATCCATCATATGGGAGAGCTTCGGCAGCAGCTCACAGATTTCCATGCCGGGAACATTCGAGGCGGTGGGACGCATCGGGCCGGCAATTTCGGTTGGCGCCTCCGGCTTCAAATCGAATAGATCTTGGTGCGGCGGGCCACCCACGAGGTAGACCAGGATCACCGATTTTTTCGAGTTGCGAATGCCGGCCGCCGCCTCTAGCGAGAACAGTTGCGAGAGCGAGAGCCCGGCAGCGCCGAAGGCGCCGATTTTGAGAAAATTTCGCCGCGATACGCCGTCACACATCCGACGGCCGCGCTCCGCTCGATCAAAAATGGTCAGCATATGTTTGTTTCGCTCCCTGTATTTCACGTGGGCAACCGGTCTTAATATATCGAAACCGCTTGATGTTATCCAGAAGAATCGGAAACCGGGAGCAAATAAGCGAATAAATGCAGACATCTTGGTCGCTTTATCGATTGGCGATGTTCGCCGGCACGACCCGAAAAAGCAGGGTGAAGGGAACGGGAATCTTGCTGGCGTCCACATTCTTGCCGCCCTGCCGACGATGGCAAAATCAATTACCATGCAAGGACCGATGAGATTCTTACAAAGAGTGGAAAACGACATCCCGGTTTAGAAGCCCGGCTTTTTCAAAAAGCCGGGCTTCCAAGGCGCCATTTCAGAAACCAGTCGTTCCACGCTTTTTTGGAAAGCAGACGCGTTTAGACAACCGTTGGAGTGAAGGGATTCCCATGGACAAGCCGCAATCGTTTCCGGGCTCACGGGGCGAACACGCTCTTCAGCAGACGTTCGGCACGAGCAAACGCGCCGAAAATTTTTACAACCGGCAAATGCTGGGCCGTCTCAATACTGCGATGCGGGCGTTTATCGAGCAGCAGGAAATGCTGTTCATCGCCACGGCCGACACGCACGGCGAGTGCGATTGTTCTTTCCGCGCCGGACTGCCCGGTTTTGTGCGAGTGGTCGACGAAAAGCGGCTCCTCTTTCCAGAGTATCGGGGCAACGGCGTGCTGGCCAGTTTGGGAAACATCAGCGAGAATGCACAGATCGGTTTGATGTTTCTCGACTTTTTCAAAAATACGATCGGACTACACGTCAACGGCCGAGCAACCATCGTCGAGAATGCCGACCTGGCGCAAATTCCCGGCTTGCCGCCCGCCGCATTGCGCGACGCCGCCGGCGGACGCCAAGCGGAGCGCTGGGTGTTGGTCGAGGTTGAAGAGGCGTACATCCACTGTTCCAAACACATTCCGTTGCTCGCCAAGCAAGAAAAAACGATCGAGTGGGGAACCGACGACGCCCGCCTCAAAGGCGGAAACTTTTTCGATGTCCAAACCAATGATGAAAATCGGTGTTGATTTCGACAATACCATCGTCTGTTACGACCGGCTGTTTTATCGGCTGGCGGTCGAACGCGATTTGATTCCCCCCCATGCGCCCGCCCAAAAACAGGCCATTCGCGATTACCTCCGCGCCGCGAAAAACGAAATCGCCTGGACCGAACTGCAAGGCTTGGCTTACGGCGCCCGCATTGGTGAAGCAGCGCCGTTCGCGGGCGTGAAAGAATTTTTCCAACGCTGCCGACGCCAGCAAGTAGACGTCTGTATTATCAGCCACAAAACGAAAACGCCTTTTCAAGGACCGGCGTTCGACTTGCATCAAGCCGCCAGCGGCTGGTTGGAGCAGCACGGTTTTTTCGCCGCCGGCGAAATTGGCTTGGCGAGGGAACAGGTGTTCTTCGAGCAAACGAAAGAGGAAAAGCTGGCGCGCATCGCTCGGCGGCAATGTTCGCATTTCATCGACGACCTTCCCGAATTCCTGCTGGCCGCTGGCTTTCCGCCGCAAGTGGAGCGTATTCTTTTCGATCCCGGCAACCGCGGCGAAGCGTGTGATGTGCTTCGTCGGCTGGCGAGTTGGGAGGAAATCCAGGCGGCCCTGATTCCCGGGGCCAAACCATGACCGACGCCCACTCTCGGCTACTTCCTGAAAGTGAACTGCGTTTGGCCGCGGCGCGGTTGCTGGTTGCGAATCGATTGATTGCCAGGGGCGACGCCGCTGAAGTAGCGAATGGAATTGAGTTTCAGCGGTTATCGGGCGGGGCGAACAATGCGGTCTTTCGCGCGGTGGCGGGCGGGCAAACGTTTCTCGTCAAGCAGTTCTATCATCAGGCAACTGATACGCATGATCGCTTCGCCGCCGAGACGGCCTTTGCCGCGCTGGCGGCGAACCTGAAAACGAAACGCACTCCCCGGCTGTTGGCTGCGTCGGCTGCGTCGCGCGTCGCGATTTATGAGTTTGTCAACGGTTTGCCGTTCGCGCCACACGACATCACTCCCCAAACGGTCCAACAGGCTGCGGCGTTTCTAGGCGAACTGTCGGCTTGCCGGGATACGCCTGAAGCGGCGGCGCTGCCGATGGCGGCGGAGGCGTGTTTCAGCATCAGCGAACATCTGGCGTGTGTCGGCGAGCGCGTGCGGCGGTTGCGGAGCATCGCCGGCAACGCGAATATTGAAAGAGAGGCGTTGCAGTTTGTCGAGTCGAAAATATTGCCGGCATGGGAGCAAACGCGGCAGGCGATTGGACGCCGGTGTGCGGATGAGGCGTTCGATAGCGACCAGACGCTCGCGCCGTGCGAGCGATGCATCTCGCCTTCCGATTTTGGTTTTCACAACGCGATGTTGCTCGCGCCAGACCGTGTGATGTTTTTCGACTTTGAATACGCCGGCTGGGACGACCCGGCCAAGCTGGCCTGCGATTTCTCTTGCCAATTGGAAGTTCCCGTTGCTGAGCATTTGCTGCCGCCGTTCGTCCAGGCGGTGTGCGCCGCCAGCGCCCATGCGGCGCAAACCGCGCAACGCATCGCACTGCTTGCGCCGTTGTATCGGCTGAAATGGTGTTGTATCGCGTTGAACGTTTTCCTTCCCGCCGGCAAGGCCCGCCGAGAATTTAGCTGCGCCCATTTACAGGCGGCGCGAAATCTTGAATCCCAACTGGGCAAAGCCGAAACATTGTTACAGAAGATGCCGTAAGTTCCCCGTTTCCGCCGCCCTATCGCGAAAGGCGCCATGACATTTCTTAATCGAAACACGGGGCTCAATCGAAACACGGGGCTCAATCGAAACACGGGGCTCAATCGAAACACGGGGCTCAATCGAAACACGGGGCTCAATCGAAACACGGGGCTCATTCCCAAGACGGGGCTCATTCCAAACGCCGCCCGGCGGGCTGCCGCCGCCGGCTTGCTACTGACGCTTTTGGGGTGCGGCTCGAAATTGCCCGTGGTTTCTGGAGTGATCACTTTCGAGGGCCAACCGCTGCCGAACGCCGCCGTACTCTTCATGCCCGAAGAAGCCGCTCGCTCGCCCGCCCAAGGTGTTACCAACAGCAATGGCGAATACACGCTGGAGCAGGAAGTGGGCGTGGCTGGAATCCAGCCCGGAAAGTATTCGGTGCGAATTTCCACCTTCCAACCCGCTGAGCCGGACAACGACCCGCCGACGCCCGCCGTCGCCGAAAAAATCCCCCTGCGCTACAACCTTGAAACTGAGTTGCAAGCCACGATTACCGCCGAGCAAGCGGCCAGCGGCGCCGCGTTCGATTTTGCCTTGAAGTCGGGCGGCAAGATATTCCAACCAGAGCCGGATTCGTTTTGACAAACCGCCGCGGCAAAGACGCCCCGTATCCCACAGTGGCGCGTCATGCTAGGGTGGAGGCATACATCCTAGCTACCGTGGGCCAATCGGAGTGCGCTGGAAGGCGACTATCGGTAGAGACGTCGGTTCGCCGAATAACGCCTGCGGGAATGCGTCCCACCTCGCGGCAAGACGAATGCCTGAATTTCGCCAAGACCCGCTCAGCCGACACTGGGTGATCATCGCCGCCGAACGTGCGAATCGGCCGAATGAATATGCGCCGGCAAAATCTCGGCGGATCGATAACACCTGCGCTTTTTGCCAAGGCAACGAACATCTGACGACCGAAACGTTGGCCATTTTTCCGGAGAACGCCGCTTCTCCCGCCAGCGCCGCCGACTCTTGGCGCGTGCGCGTGATCAAGAATAAGTATCCGGCGTTGCTGCCAAACTGCGGTGCGTTCTCGCCCAGCGGCGATCTTTGGGTGCGTGGCGCGGGCCATGGCGCCCATGAAGTGATTGTTGAATCGCCCCGGCATCTGGCTAGTTTTTCCGAGCTAGACGAGGCCGAAGCGTTTTGGACTTTTCTCGCCTACCGGGAGCGGCTGCGTTTTTTTTCGCGGCAGGAAGGAATTGCCTGGGCGCAGATTTTCAAAAACGTCGGCGCCGATGGCGGCGCTTCGGTTGATCATTCCCACAGCCAGGTGTTGGCCCTGCCGTTCGCGCCGCCGGGCATTCGGCAAGAGTGGGATTCCGCACAGGAATATTGGCGCCAAAACCGACGCTGCGTGCTCTGTGAATCGATGGAAGACACCTCTCCCGCGCAAGATAGAATCGTAATTCGCAGCGAAAACTTTGCCGCCTTCTGTCCTTTCGCGCCCAGATTTTCCTATGAAACCTGGATCGCGCCGCTGCGGCACTGGGGCCGTTTTGAAGACGCCGCCGAAGCCGATTTGGCGGAGTTGGCCAACCTCGTGCAAGAGCTTATTCGACGTTTCGAGAAACTGCTCAACAAACCCGCCTACAATTATCTCTTGCACAGCGGCGCCTTTGACGCCGATTCCAAATCCTACTTCCATTGGCATCTGGAAGCGTTTCCCCGAATTTCCAAAGTGGCTGGATTCGAATTCGGCGCCGGCTGTTATGTGAACCCCGTATCGCCCGAAGACGCCGCGCTCGCGTTGCGCGACGTGATCCTTTAAGCCAGCAACAAAAACGATGGCGCCAGGAAGAGCCGGTGCGTATTGAATCGTGTTGTTATTCGAGCAATAAAAGTGGCATAAGATGATGGAAACTGCATTACCGTTTATCAGCGGCGTTCTCCAGTTTTTGAAAGACTGGATTCCTCCAATAGGAATATTCTTTGGAGGTGGTTTTGCGTATTGGAAATGGCACAGTACAGAGCAACTCCGCAGGCAACGAGAAATGCCCACCGCTGATAAAGGTTCTCTCTCCCTGACGGCTTTACCAATCAACGACTACAAAGTTTGGGTTCAAATAGATGCAATCTGGAGAAACCCGGGAAACCTTCCATTTGAATTAGATGTGAAGGAAACGGTGATTGGCGTGTACGAAATCAAGCCATCTATTGAAGCCGGCGCGGTGCAAGTCAAGGCCGATCCCGGAGATTTAGGAATGCCGCTATATTCCGTTCAACCGTATGGCAGTGCTCGGTCGGTTAAGTTCGAACCAAAGTCAGAGAGCCTAATTCAGAGTCACTTCGTGTTAGATCGCGGGAAAATTTATCTTTTTCGTTGGAAACTGTACCGAAAGGCCGAAAAAAAATATTCGCGCACTCGATTCATCATGTTCGATGCAAATACCTTGAATACCACCACACCAGTAGAAACAGGCGAGGCGGAGGCTGCCGAAGAACCTCAAGGCAGCTAAGTTCCCTAAGGACTGTTCCTAAGCAGCGGCGATCGGCCGAGACGCATTTTTCTTGACAACGATAAAGTAATTATTGAATATGTAGAAAATAATGTATCGGCCGTGCGCCTTCTACCGCAAAGTAACTACATCACCAGGAGATTTGCAATGCGATTTCATGTCTTGCTTACCGCAGCGTTTTTGCTCGTGGGCTTCGCCTTCGCCAATGAAACTCAAGCCGGCAATTCTGTTGGGCGTCATAACCCACACCACCATCCGGGGCATCTTCACCCGGGCCATGCGCGTCCCTGTTGTACGGTCAAAGTTCAAATTTTCAATCAGTCGGCGACTGACGTTCGCTTCAAAATCATCCCGTTCGCCAAGCATCAAATTCCCTACGCAATCGACCTCTGCGGCAACTACAAAAGCCCGCTCATCCCCAACATGAAGAAAGGCCGGCGAGCCTTTGTGGTATTCGATTTGATTACAGGTCAAGCTTTGAATACCGCGATTTTCCCGATTCACGGAAATGTTGATATCGTGCTCGTGGACGGGGCGAATCCTGGAGAGGTCGAAATCACGGTGAAGGTCAAACCGTGAGGGATCGTCCGGAAATAAGTGAGCGGCTTTATCTCGGAAAAGCCCGGCATTTTGAAAATGCCGGGCTTTTGATTTGGCAAGTCAAATTCGAGACGCATCCTGAGCCGTTCTCGGCCAGTGGGCTGGCAATTTCACGGCGGCGCGTGCGGCGTTCGTTCAACCCAGGCGCTGGCCGTCTTTGAGAAAAGGCACGGCCAGATGCATGGGCTCCGACGTTTCCGGCGAATAAATCGGTTCGGGTGAATACTGTGTGACATACGCCCGCCGCATTTTGTCGGTCGTGTTGGCGCCGCTGCGGTGGAACGTGAGCGAACTGAACACCACCAAACTCCCCGCCGGCACCACGGCCGGCAGCCCCGGCTCCTGGCCGAAGTAGCCGCATTTGTCGCCGCTCACCGGATCACGAATGTGTTCGACCAGTGTCTTGACGCCAATTTTTGAATAGGGCAGCACCCAGGCGGTGCCGTTGTCAATGCTCATGTCGTCGACCGCCGCCCACACCGTAACGTACGGCCGATGTGAAAACCCCAGGTAGCCGGAGTCTTGGTGCCAGGAAAACTTGATGCCCTGCTCCGCGGCTTTCACCACGTATTGGTCGTAAAAAAGAAAGGCCGTCTCGCCGATGGTGGCCCGGCACACGTCGGCCATCAAATCGCTAAAAACATACTCCGTCAGTCGGGGCGCTTCGTGGTGGCGTTTCGCGATATGGTAGCGCTTTCCACGGTGGCTGATATGAAGATGGTCGACGCCCAGGGCGTCCATTTCCTGGTGCATGAGGTCGATCAAATGATCACAGGCGTCGCGCATGATCTTTTGGTGTTCCTCGGAAATGACCGATTCCAAAATAAACCAGCCTTCCTCCAAAAACTGCTCGCGTTGCTGCACGGTGATACGAGACGATTTGGCGGACATGTCGGTTGCTATCTCCTGCGGCTGAAAATTGGCAGTTTGCGTTAGACTCTCTAAACCGCCCGAAGTTGAAAACGGCGCCTTTTTCGTTGCGAGGCAAGCCACTCGTTACCATGCGAAGTATAACATTGCCGACGCCTGAACTCCAAGTAGCACGCCAAGGGCCGCTCGGGAAAGGAGTGTCGCCTCTCGCTCCGCGAAAGTAGCGTTCTTTCGCGGGGCGAAAGGCGACGATACGACAATTATTTCTCCCACGCTCCTAGGCAGATTCGTGCATTGCACGTAGATTGTACTATTCAGTGGTCTGCCGCCGTTTTTAGCGTCGTTTGCAGTTTTTTTCAGCCCCATCCCGCCCAACTCCACACGGGCGATTTTCATCCCCTTGGCATTTGATATGTCGCGCCGCAGTCGAGCCCGGGAGGTTGTCTTGCAGATTCTCTATCAAGACGATCTCAATCCGTCGGCCAATCAGAACGATGTTGAACTTTTTTTGGTCCGCCGCTTACAGCAGCGAAGCGAGTTGATCGAGTTTGCGCGCGGACTGTTGGCGGGCGTTCGGGGCCATCGGCAGGAAGTCGACGAAATCATTTCCGCCGGGGCGGCCAATTGGAGCTTGAAACGCATGGCCGCCACCGATCGCAACATTATTCGCCTGGGCGCTTACGAAATTCTGTTTTCCGATACGCCGGGCGTCGTCGCGATTAACGAAGCGGTGGAATTGGCGAAACGGTACGGCGCGCGGCAGTCGCCGCAGTTCGTCAACGGCATTTTGGATCGCTGTTTCCAATGCCATTTGGAAGCCGGCGGATCGTAGCGTCGTGGAACCCTTGGCGGATGATCGTGCATGGGCAGTTTCAGAATAGAGGAGAGTCATGGGGCTATTTGCTCGCATTAAAGACGGCCTGAAGAAGACGCGTCAGATATTCAACACCGATCTTCGCGACCTCTTCAAGGGCGAGGGGCGTTTGGTTGACGACGAATTCCTCAAGGAACTGTTTGCCGTGCTCGTCAAGACCGACATGGGTGGCGAACCCGCCAGCCGTTTTCGCGACCGCGTGGCCAAGGAGTTTCGCGGCCGCGTGATCGCCCTCGACGACATGCTCACTTCCATCAAGGCGGAGCTGCATGAACTGATTTCTCAAGCTGAAACGCCGCTCCACTTTGCCGAGAGCGGTCCCACTATCATTATGGTCGTGGGAGTGAACGGATCAGGGAAGACAACCTCGATCGCCAAACTGGCCTATCGTCTGCATGCCGAGGGTAAGAAGGTTGTGCTGGGCGCCGGCGATACGTTTCGCGCCGCGGCGGTATCGCAGTTGTCGGTCTGGGCGGATCGGATCGGCTGCCAGATCATCAAAGGCAAACAAGGCGGCGACCCCGCAAGCGTGGCTTATGCGACCATCGCCCGAGCCTTGGAAATCAACGCCGATGTCGCGATCATTGACACCGCCGGCCGATTGCAGACGCAGTCGAACCTGATGCAGGAGCTGGAGAAAATTCGCCGTGTGATGGGAAAACAGATTCCCGAAGCGCCGCACCAGGTTTTACTCGTGCTAGACGCAACCGCCGGCCAAAACGCCATCAGCCAAGCCAAGGGGTTTTCGGAAGTCGCACATTGCACCGGGCTGATCTTGGCCAAGCTTGACGGCACCGCCAAGGGCGGCGTCGTGATTCCAATCATCCAGCAGTTCGCGCTGCCAGTGCAGTACATCGGCGTGGGCGAACAACTCGAAGATCTTGACCTGTTCGACTCCCAGCAGTTCGTCGAGGCGCTCTTCGACGGCCTTGGCTGACCTTCGCCCGTAGCACCTGCCCAAGAACGATTCCGTGTTTTTCGGATGCCGGCAAAACCGAGGTCAGGCGTATTTGATTTCATATCCTGGAAGGATGCCAGCGGCGCTCCGGCAAGAATGGCCGAGGTTCAAACCGCTGCCTCTGGCATCTCGCGGGATGTTGTGTTTGTTGTGCTGGCGGACCGGCGGTGTTCGCTACGTTCGACCGCCGGCTAATGGCTGGCAAGCCTCCGGCTTGCAACGAAGCCTTTCCGGCAACGAAGCCTTCATCAATTCGTTCAAGTTTGCGCAGAGCGCGCAGTCCCGCTGCTGCTTGCTTCGGCCGTTCGTCTGTGGGATATTGCTCGTTTCAAGATACGGCAATGATCGCCGCTCGAATCGCTGGAGAATCGTAAAGTCATGGAGATTTGGCCCGCTATTGATCTGCGAGGCGGCAAGTGCGTGCGTCTGCAACAAGGCGACTACGCGCGCGAAACCGTTTTCGGCGACGACCCCGTGGCCATGGCGGCGAAGTGGGTGGCGCAAGGCGCGACGCGTCTGCATTTGGTCGACCTCGACGGCGCCCGCGACGGCCGGCTGGAAAACCGCCAAGCCGTGGCGGCTATTGTTCAATCGCTCGACATACCTTGCGAATTGGGCGGCGGCATGCGCGACGAACAAGCAATTCAAGAGTTGCTCGAACTCGGCGTGAGCCGTTTGGTGGTGGGAACGCGGGCGTTGAAGGAGCCGGAGTGGTTCCTGAAAATGTGTGAACAACACCCCGGAAAAATGGTGCTCGGGCTCGACGCCCGCGATGGCAAGGTCGCGACGGATGGCTGGCTGGAAACAAGCGATCGATCAGCCATTGAATTCGTGCAGTTATTTGAGCGGGCGCCGCTGGCGGCAATCGTTTACACAGACATTGCCCAGGACGGCATGCTCCAGGGGCCGAACGTGGCCGCCATGCAAGACATGAAACAAGCCGCCGCGGCGCCGGTGGTGGCTTCGGGCGGCGTCACGACCGCCGACGATGTGCGCCAACTCGCCGCCGCCGGGCTCGATGGCTGCATCATCGGCCGCGCCCTGTACGAGGGAGGGTTGTTGCTGGCCGACGTATTACAAGCTGCGGGCGAGGGAAAAACCAACCACGCATAGTCTTAACCATCCAGTAAAAAGACGAACCAAGCAGGAAAATTTCGGAGAGTCACGATGCAATAGTGCGCGATGCGCGCCAAGGACAACCAGTTAACTTATTCCACGTTATGCACGCCTGTTTTCCAACAGGCGCCGCGTCAAGTGAAAAAAGGGACATAGTATGGCCAAGGTGAAAGTCGACGACATTCGTAACATCGCTGTTTGTGGCCACGGTTCGGCCGGAAAGACGACCCTCATCGACCAAATGCTGGTCGCGGCGGGCGCCGTTTCCTCAAACCCCTGCGTTGACGACGGAACGAGCATCTGCGATTTTGACCCCGAGGAAAAAACACACAAGTACACCATCGAATCGAGCGTGGTGCATTTCAACCACAACGGAAAACGATTCAATATCATCGACACTCCCGGCTACCCCGATTTTATCGGCCAGGCCATTGGCGCCTTCGACGCAGCCGATACGGCGCTCATCGCCGTGAACGCCCACAGCGGGATTGAAGTCAACACGCGGCGCGTCTTCGCCGAAGCCGGCAAGGCCGGAATCGGCCGCATGATCGTGATCACGAAACTCGATTCCGACAACATCGATTTTCCCGCCCTGATCGCGCAAATTCAAGATGTTTGGAGCTCGGCGTGCGTGCTCTTCAACGTTCCCGTCGGCTTGGGCGAGAGCCTCACGGGCGTCGTGAGCACGCTCAACGTTCCCGACGACACAACCGGCGCCGTGATCGACCCTAACGAAATCCACGATGCGCTGATTGAGTCGATCGTGGAGGTGGATGAAGAAGTCATGGAGCGGTTCTTCGAGGGGCAGCCGCCAACAAAAGAAGAACTCTCGGGGTTGATCTCTCGGGCCGTGGCGGAAGGCAGCCTCGTGCCGATTATTTGCTCCGCGGCCAAGGGGAAAATTGGCGTGGAGGAAACGCTCGAAGCCCTGGCCGTGTGCGGGCTGCCGCCCGGCGCTGTCGCCCGAACCGCCGTCAAGGACGACCAAACACTCGAAATTTCACCCGACCCGGAAGGGCCGTTGGTGGCCCACGTTTTCAAAACGCGTATTGATCCTTTTGTGCAAAAGCTGAGTTTCATTCGAGTTTTTTCCGGCACGCTTTCTCGCGACCAAGCGATCACGTCGTCTTCGTCTCGCAAGAGCATAAAATTGGGCCAGCCGCTGGAAGTGCTCGGCAACGACACCCACCCAATCGATCAGGCCGGTCCTGGCGATATTGTCGCGGTGGCCAAAATGGACGCCCTGCATACCGGCGATACGCTCGGCGAATACGTTCTCCCGGCGATAAAATTTCCCAAGCCGATGGTCGGCTTGGCGGTCACGCCCAAGAGCCGGGGCGATGAAACAAAACTCTCCGGCGCACTGCATAAGATCGTCGAGGAAGACCCCACCTTCGTTCTCGAGCACGACGCGCAAACCAAGGAACTCGTGATCCTGGGAATGAGCGAGTTGCACCTGGCCATCATTCAAGAACGGCTGGCCCGCCGCGATCATGTGGAAGTCGATACGAAGCAGCCCAAAATTCCCTTTCGCGAAACGATTCAAGCCAAGGCCGAAGGTTCGTATCGGCACAAAAAACAATCGGGCGGACGCGGCCAGTTCGGCGAAGTACACATTCAAATGCAGCCGCTGCCGCGCGGCACCAACATTGAAGAGTTCGCGGTCAAGCACAACTTCCCGCAAATCAAGCGATTCACCTACCACGAAAAATACAATTTCCTCTGGATCGATTCGGTCGTCGGCGGCGTGATTCCGATCAACTTCATGCCGGCTGTCGAGAAAGGTCTTCTGGAGCGGATCCAACGCGGCGTCATAGCGGGTTACCAAGTGCAAGACGTCTGCGTGAATGTTCACTTTGGCAAGCATCATCCGGTTGATAGTTCGGAAGCCGCCTTCAAAACAGCGGCCTCGATGGCCTTCCGCAACATTTTCCAGGAAGCCAAGCCGGGTTTGTTGGAGCCGGTGGTGAAAATGGCGATCACGGTGCCGGAGGCGAACGTGGGCGATGTCTATAGCGATATTTCCGGCCGTGGCGGACGCGTCCAAGGTTCCGACGCAGCGGGCGGCGGCATGCAAACGGTGAATGCCGAAATTCCGCTGCGCGAAGTCACGACCTACGCCCGCACGCTTTCCAGCATGACCGGCGGCCAGGGCAGCTTCACCATGGAATTCAACCACTACGAAATCATGCCGGCCAACATACAACAAGAAATCATTTCCAAGGCCAAGCTCCACGAAGAAGAAGACGAATAAGGAGCAGTCCCGAAAGAAGTGTCCCTGCTGTAGCTCTAAAAAGCCCGGCATTTTCAAAATGCCGGGCTTTTTATCCGGGATGTAAATTCGAGACGGTTCCTAACGCCAACTTCCATCATCAAACGCCGGCGCCTTGGTTGTCGTCGTCGGGCGGTTGGTTTGTCTCGGCGGAGGTTGGGTCGACCGATGCTTCTGCTTTCTTACTCGCGCCGCCCGAGGGTGGCTGGACGGGTTGAGAAGTCCGGCTGGGGTTCGGCTTCTGTCTGCGGCTCGAAAAACTGTACGACGCGGCATTCACTTGCGGCATCAGCATCATCGCGGCGATGAAAAAGCCGAGCACCTCGGCCGTGAGCAGAATTCCCTGAAGCGGCGTCCAAATAGCGGCCACGAGCGTGGCCGACATAATCGCCACGGCCGGCGCGACAACGCCCGCCAGCCCTCGCCACATTCCCAGCAGCGTCACGGCTCGCACGCCGATAATCACGATCGCGACGCTGGCGGAAATCATAACCGCGGGTCCCAATGATATGTATTCTTGCGCGAAGTACATCATCGGATACGCCCCGGAAAAAACGCCCACCGTGAGCAGCAGCATCCAAAGATCGAACCGGGGCGCCGAAGCGGTTTGAACCACCAACCCAACGAGAACGCCAAAGAGAATCACGCTCAAGGGTCCCAGCCAGGTCAACTCTCCGAGACGATCGATCGGCGCGATTCCCAACACATCGACCCGCACGGGCCGTCCGAAAAGTAGTCGTTCGTACTCCCAACGGTAGGTGCTTGTGCCGCCGGAGCGCTCCAGGCTGGTGGGCTGCAACGACAATTCCAGCAAACGCACATCGGAACCATTGGCGATCACCGATACTTGGTATTCGTTGAGAATCCCGCCGGGCGCGACTGAAAGTTCGTACAAACCCTTGCCCACGGCGGTGTACGTGATTTCGAGCGATGTGGGGTCGGTCGGCAACTCGCCGCGCCACAAAAGCTTGCCGTCTTCGATCGCCACCCTTTCGCTGGGCGCGTCGGCGACCGTGATTGATAGATCGGCCAGCGAGATAATCTGCGGAGGCAGCGGCAACCCGATTTCACATTCGCCCGCTTGCTTGCTCGGACACATCGCCTCGACCTTGCCCACGAAACGCGCCTCGTAGATCGACTCCGGCGAAGCCGTGCCCACGCTGAGTTGGGGCGTGAGCATGACTTCCGCGGTAAAAGCAGTAACCCGCGCCTGAGGCAGCGGCGTTGCGGCGGCGGCTTCCTGCATCTGTTGGTCGAAGCCGGGCTGATTCTGAATGCTAATCTTCGAGTTGATCGCCATTTTGCGCGACGCCTCACGGGCCGACTGCACCGCCGGCAATAGCATGGCAATCACGATCGCGATGATGCTCACGACCACCAGTAACTCAACCAAGGTAAACGCCCGACGAGGGGAATGATTCATGGCAGCGCTCCAAGAAGAGAAAAGGGAATTGGTTCAGGCCACGCATTGGCCTTTCGCGCGCTTTCGCTCCAAACGGTCTTCGCACCGCTGTTGCAATTATTTCGTGAAATTTCACGGGGAAATTGGAAACAGGCCGGGCGCACCGTCCACACGAATGTTGGAAATCGCGCCGAAGAGATCAGATCACACCAAAAAACATGCTGAAGCGTACACTTCAACGGAGAGCGGCTAAGCCTCGCACAAGTCGCGCAGAAGGGCAAGTTTTTCGTCGCTCAGGTAGCCGTAGCGGTTGATCCAGATTCCATGCCGGCTGGCGCGTCGGCCGATAATAACACGACGTTTGAAATCGTCGTTCGGTCCATAGGAATGGACCAGCGCCCGAACGGGCGTATCGCCAGCGGCCTGTTGTGCAAAGCCGACCTTGCGGATTTGGGCGGCTTCACCAGCGGGGTGCGGTTCGTCGGGCGCGGGGTAACGATATTCATGTAATGGTTTTTCGCTGGGCGCGTCGACGATATCCAGCAGCCGTTCCAACACGCGAACCAGCAGCGATGCGTTGAGCCCGGCGTTGGCCGCTAGGATTTGATCACCATACGAACGGAGCATCATGGCCCAGTGCATGCCGTAGAGTTTGACGCTCATGGAGTCGGAATGTTCGGCGGCGCGGGCGAAATCGAAACCGGACACGCGCGACCACGGCGGCGGGAACGCGTTGGGCGCCATTTTCATATGGGCGGCGCCGGCTTCGTTCATTGTTTGGCGAAAACGTTGTAAAAGCTGCGACGACAAATCGGCCTTGAATCGTAGCCATTGCTCCCAGGCTTCGGGCAGCTCGCCGGAATCGGCTCGCCACTCGCCGGCCTCCAACTTGGCGGCGAGTTGTTTTAGATCTTCGTTGGTGAGGCCGCCGTTGAGTTTCGAGTAAAGTTGGCCGACCGAATGTCGCAGAGCGTTGAAATCGTATCCCAAGCGGTTGGCGGCCTGTTCCGCCCAGGTGGAGAAATCGAAGAAGACTGAGTCAAGATGATACGGCGGGTATTCGGGCCAATCGAATCGGATGCCGTCGAGTTGCGGGTACTGGCTACAAATTTCGCGTATCAGGGCGTCTTGATATTGGAGAATATGCCGGCTGGCGAGGCTGCCGTTTTTATCGACTCGGTTCGTGGCCAAGCGGCCATCGGGCAAACGCGGGGCGTCGTCTTCCTCGGGGCCGCCGAACTGCACCCGATACCCTGGCGGAATGGCCGATTGCACCTGAAAGAAAACCTGCAATCCCGCCGCTTGGGCTTGGTGAATGAATTCGGCCACCAAGGGGCCTTGCGTTTTGGTGAGTGCATCGGCGGCTTGGGGTTGGTATCGCAATCCTTCGTAGAGCGACTGCTGGGGGACAAAGCTCGGCGACGTGCGCATCCAGAGTTCACGGCGTCCCCACAGGGGGCGGTCGAGCAGACGCACCTTGCCGGCGCCGGCGTCTTGCGGAGGTTCGCGGGCGCCGGTCTGTTCGTCGGCCAATTCCATCACGTAGGGGGAGGTCGCGACGGCGGTGGCGCCAATGGCGAGCAGATTGCCAATCACCTTGTCGATGGTTTCGCATTGATAATATTCGGGCATCACCATGACACCCAGGTATTGGTTGGCGTTCATTTTTCTGGTCATGGCTTGGCCCCTCGCACGTTCAGGTAGTGCGCGAGTGTTTGATGGAAAGGTTGATCGGTTCTCAGGAGTTGATAATCGATCTGCCGGGAATGGCAGGCGGATTGCAGGTGTTTGCAAAACGAATCGAATTCCGCCAGATACGCCCGCCGCAGCGAGCGCGGGTCGGTGTTGACGCGGCCCGCGTGTTCGAGCCCCTTGAACATGGTTTGCCGCTGGAAGGGGAACTCAATTTCGGCTGCGTCGAGCACCTGGCCGACAATCACATCGTGCCGGCGATGTCGAAAATGTTTTAATCCGGCCAGTGTTGCGTCGAGCGAATCAAACATATCGCTCAAGATGATAACCACGCCCCGGCGGCGCAAACGGCCGGCCAGTTCATGCAGGATTGGCCCCAGCGAAGTCTCGCCGGAAGGCTGGGTCTGTTCGAGCGTTTCCAGTATTTGTTCCAGTTGTGAGGCGGCGCCGCTGGGCGGCAGTAGCGACCGGATTTTTGTATCGAACACCGTGAGGCCGACGGAATCTTGCTGCCCGAGAATGATCCAGGCCAGGGCGGCGGCAATACACTGGGCGTATTCCCACTTGGAAAGCGGGCTATCGGGCCCTTGGTAACACATGCTCTCGCTGGCGTCGATTACTATATGACAAACAAGATTTGTTTCGTCTTCGTACTGTTTTAGATAGTATTTATCCGTGCGGCCGAACACCTTCCAGTCGACATGGCGCAGGTCGTCGCCGGGGGCGTATTCGCGGTGTTCGGCGAATTCGGTGGAGAACCCGCGAAACGGACTGCGGTGCATGCCGGCCACCAACCCTTCCACGATCTGGCGGGCGCGCAGCGTAACGCCTTGCAGGCTAGACAGAGTCTGGGGATCGAAGAACTTCGGGTAGTTTTTCACTGGCGGCGTCCGCTGCGGGGAGTGTGGGCGTGGAATCGAGCAATCTGCGGATGATATCGTCGGGCGTGATTCCCTCGGCGTCGGCATTAAAATTGGTGCGAATGCGGTGCCGCATTACCGGCAGCGCCACGGCTTGAATATCTTCGTGCGTGACACAATATCGGCCGCTGAGCGCCGCCCGCGATTTCCCCGCCAACACCAAATACTGGCTGGCGCGAGGCCCCGCGCCCCATTGCACATACTGTTTGATAAAATCGGGGCTCTCCGGACCGACGCGTGTTTGCCGGGCCAGTTGGAGTGCGTAGCGGGCGATATGTTCGGCGATGGGCGTCCGGCGAACGACCTTCGATAAATGCAGAATCTCTTTCGCCGAGAGCGTCGACTGCAAACTAACTTCCACGTCGGACGTCGTGCGTTTGACGATTTCAAGTTCTTCGTCTTCGCTGGGGTAGTCGATCAGCACGCTCAGCATGAAGCGATCAAGCTGGGCTTCGGGCAGCGGGTAGGTGCCCTCTTGTTCGATCGGGTTCTGCGTGGCCAACACGAAGAACGGCTGGGGCAGCGTGTGTTTTTGACCACCGGCGGTCACTTGCTGTTCTTGCATGGCTTCCAACAGCGCCGCCTGTGTTTTGGGCGGCGTGCGATTGATTTCGTCGGCCAGAATGACATTGGCGAACACCGGCCCCGGAAGAAAACGAAATTCGCGAGCGCCGGTCGATTTATCTTCCTGAATGACTTCGGTGCCCGTGATATCGGAAGGCATTAAGTCGGGCGTGAATTGGATGCGGTTGAAATCCAACGCAACCGCATCGGCCAGAGTGCGAATCATGAGCGTTTTGGCCAAGCCGGGAACGCCAATCAAGAGGCAGTGCCCGCGCGCAAACATGGCGATCAACAATTCTTCAATCACGCGATGTTGGCCGACAATCACCTTGCTCAGTTGCGCCACGATAGCATCGCGGGCGCGCTGCAAATTTTCAATGGCGGCAAGATCGTTTTCCTCGTGCGAGACGTCATCATGCATCGGCAAACCTTCATCATCTCGGATTCGTGGGCTACGGGGCTTTAACCGGTGGGGCTTTAACCGGTGGGGCGGCGTCTGAACCAAGGAGCGTTTTCCAAGCTGTTAGTTTATCTGCGCCCGCCATCAATAAGAAGCCATCGGCCAATATCATATTGCCGCCCGCCACAGACCGGCCGTGAAAATTCAGCCGCCAATTGTCAATCCGTTGGGGGCGCCAGCCTCGCCTGCCGCCGAGAAGTGTTTCCTCACGCAGCGCGGCTTGAAACACAAAAACATTTTCCGCAGTCGGCCAATAAACACGATCTCCGGCCAGCAACCCTCTTCCCATGCCATGCGGCTGGGGCCGCACGCGTCCAAAACTCAAACTGCCGTTCTGAGGGAAGTACGTCATGATGCGGCCGGTATACACATTCAGCCAATAAAGATATTCGCCGCTGACCAGCAAATTGTTTTGCGCGACGCCCAAAAGGTGCACCGCGTCGACCGCGCCTTCCGGCGGCGTGGCCCATAACAATTGACCGGACGACGCCTCCAAGGCAAAGATACGATCGCAATCGGCGGGCGCCGTAATGACCATGTCATGATGCAGTAAACAAGGAGTTAAATCACGAAAATAGTGCAGATCGACCCGATCCGACTGAGTTGTTAGGCGGCGCTGCCGGGGATACCGCGCGGCCCAGAGCAGTCCGCCGGTTTGTTGGTCGAGCGCCGCCACGGCGCCCATGTTGGTATTGCAGTAGATCGTGTTTTCATGCAGCGTGAGCAGCGCGTGCGTGATTTCCGGCAGCCGCCCCTGACCCGCCGTTTCCGCCGAACAGACCTTGCGTTTCCAACGCAACTGCGCCGAACGGGCGTCGTAACTGGCGACGTAAAGTTGGCTACGAACGCCATTGCGCCGCAGCGCTACGTAAAGAGAGCCGGCGTCCGCGATGGGGGCTCCCTCGAACGCCCAATCGGGCTCAAGCCGCAGCGGGAAACCGGGAAGCATGCGGCCTTGCGCGCGCAGCTCCAAGCCGACCAAATAACCCGACGCTTGCGGAGGGCGGCGAATGTCGGTCGGGCGGCTGGTTTGCTGCGAGCCCATTTTTGCATACAGGCGGCCTTGGTCGATGGTCATCGTAAATCGGGGCGCGCCGAAAAAACGGCTGGGTCCTCGCCGAAAACGATTCACCGGCGGCGGAAACTCCTCGTCTTGATAAATCAGGCCCGAACCGTCGCCCACTGCGGGCCACGCCGGCCGACCATCGTCTAAACGGAAGGCGCGAATCGACGATCGATCATTCACAAACACCAGGCCATCGGCCACAACTGGGTGATAACTCAAAACGCGTTCTCGCCGTTCAGCCACGCGGGGGCGCCCGAACCCGAACATTTCGTTTTCCACATCGACCTGCTCCAGCGGACGCTCCCAAATCGGCAGCGGGCTTATTTCTTCCGGGGCGATCTTCCATGCGCGCTCCCGACTATGAGCGCCGGCGAACGTGGGCCAACTGGTGGTGTCTTGACGCAACGGCGGCCATTGCCGACTTTCCATAGACTCTTTTTGGAGCGCCTCGACAAAATTTACCGTCCGCCCGCCGAAACGGCCTTCGGCGCGAGGGTGCAAACTTTGTAAAACCTTGATTTCGATTTCGGCCCGGTCCCGCCAATGTTCAAGCAGCGACACCCAGGCCAATTTCGCACGAATTTCCGCCAGATCGTATTGCGTATCGGCCTCCGCGCGGCCGATGCGCTCCTGCTGGTTCTTCGCCAACGCTGTCCGCAACGTTTCACCCTTGAGCGGCGCCTTGCTGCCGCGAAGCGCGAGCCAGAGCGGGCCGGAATCGCCGAAGCTGTGGTAGGGCGCGAACTCTCCCGGCGCCCGCAACAAGGGGCTCAAACTTTCCCAAGCCGCGCGCGCCGCGATGTAGCCGCCACGCTCCAGCTCCCACTCGCCCAATGTGTAGGCGGCTTGGTCTCCCATGCTGCTGGCTCGCCATCGCCGGGCGACCTCGCGCAGCGGTAAGATATCGTGCGCATCGAGCGCTTCATGAAAACGTCGCTCCGCCAACGCGTCGACATTCCGACGATAAACCGCCAACGCTTTCGGGGCGGTTCGCGCCAGTTGCAAAAGCCGCTGCTGGCAATACGCCTGTAAGGTAATGAAGCGGGCGAAGGCGTCGTCGGCGCTCACGCCGGGCGCTCGAACCAGGCGTTGGTCGGCGTCGCCGATAAAATTTTCCAACGCGAGAATTGCGTCGGTCCATTGCTTGTCGATTAACAACGCCTCGAAATTTTCCAACAACGCTTTGTCGGGACCGCTGGCTTCGTCGAAATCGACCACCAGCGGCGTCTCTCCGGGTATGTCTTGGGCGAACGCCGGCGGCGCGAACAACAACAGCGCGCACGATAACAAAGCGAAGAGAATTCGCATCTCCATGTTCAAGCCGGAGCAAGAATCTCGTGTCATGGAAAGATCGTATCCGATTACTTAGGCGTGCGGCAGATGACAATTTACCTAATACAAGCACGAAGCGCAAGCAAATGAATCAGAAAACGGTCATTCCCGCGTAGGTGGGAACCCAAAAAAAATCACGGACTCCCGCTGCGTGCGGGTACGTTATTTTCCGCCGCTCGCCTTACATGGAATAAATCTTGGGCAGTCGCCTAAATTCCGAATTGGCTGCTGAACCGGGAAGTGTTTTTTTCCACATTTCCCCTACTGCGTTTTCCAATAGCCGCCGCGTGTATGATCGAATGTTGCTTCCCGGCCTTTGATCGATTCGTCGAAGCGGCCGTTGCGAAAAACTTCGTTGCCCATCACCCAGGTTCGCACCGGCGACCCCTTGAGCGTACGGCCGTTCCAAGGACTCCAGCGGCATTTGGTCTCTTGTTGTTCGTCGAGAATGTGGTGCTCTTTTTCCAGGTCGACGAGCACCAAATCGGCGTCGTATCCTTTTTCGATGCGGCCCTTGCCGATCAAATCCCAGACGCGGGCCGGGGCGTCGCACATCCAACGCACGACTTGCTCCAACGTGCAACGGCCAAGATGCACTTCATTGAGCAGCAACGCCAGGGAATTTTCCACGGCCGGCAGGCCCGAAGGCGAGCGGGGATACGGCCGCGATTTTTCTTCCAGCGTGTGCGGGGCGTGGTCGGTGGCGATGACCTGAATGTGTCCGTCTTGGAGGGCTTGCCAGAGGCGCGCGTTGTCGGCCGCGGTTTTCAACGAAGGATTCATTTGCACGCGCGTCCCCAGGGTTGCGTAGGCGTCGATGTTGAAGAACAGATGATGCAAACAAACTTCCGCCGTGATCAAATCACGATGGTCGGCCAAAATTTCCGCTTCGCCGCCCGTCGAGACATGCAACACATGAAACCGATGTTGGTGCCGAAAGGCTAGGTCTATCGCGCGGCGCGTGGCGATAAGCGCCGCGGCATGGTCGCGAATTTTGGAATGCACGGCCACATCGCTCACGCCGGCGTACTTTTCAGCGTTTCGCCGGACCGTGGCTTCATCTTCGCAGTGTGCCGTGATAGGGAGCGTGGTTTGGGCGAAAATTCGCTCCAAGGCTTCTTGTTCATCAACCAATAAATCTCCGGTGCTGGAGCCGATGAAAATTTTAATGCCCGGCGTGCGCCTTGCTTTCTTCAATTCTTCCACGTTATGCGGCGTGGCGCCGATGTAAAATCCGTAATTCACAAGGCTCGATTTCGCCGCCAGGGCCAGTTTCTCCGCCAACCGTTGGGCCGTGATCGTGGCGGGATTGGTGTTCGGCATTTCCAGGAATGTGGTCACGCCGCCTTTGGCGCAGGCCCGTGAGGCGTGTTGCAGATCTTCTTTATGCGTGAGCCCCGGTTCGCGGAAATGCACCTGGTCGTCGACCACGCCGGGCAGCAGGTGCAAACCGGCGGCGTCGATGGTTTGGTCGGCCCGCGTGTGAATGGCGGGATCGATTTCGGCAATGCGTTCGTCGTCGAGCAACACCGATACGTCGGCCATGCCGTGCGGTGTGACAACACGTGCGTTCTGGATGAGCGTTTTCATGGTCTTTTTCATGGGCCAGCGTTCATTGACAGTCTTCACGATTATCGTGAACACACGGCCGCAAGCAACCGCCCGACAGCGACACCGCGCGGTGGAAGAATTCCCCTGGTGCTGACGTGGCTATCTGAAAAAGCGGTGGCTACAATATGGACGGCTTTAATATGGGTGGCCTTACAGGCGCCCTGAAGGAGAAAACCATGAACCGAACAAAAGCGATAACAACCGTGCTTGCATTGGTGATGACCTCCACGGCAACCTTCCTCTCGGCCGATGAAATTGCGAAGAAAGGCGGGAAGAAGACGGCTCCCCCTAGCGATATGCTGACCCCGCTCTACTACCTTCCCGCTGACGGCAACGCCTTCCGGATTGAGGTCGACAGATTTATCGCCGCGGCTCGAAAAGAATCGTTCCATCAGCCGTTGCGGAATGCAGCGGGAAAATCTCCTCGTTTCGGTATGCGTCGGATGGGTAAATTTGGAGCGGGTAAAGGGCCCGGCGGAAACAAGTCGCACCACGCTGCTGTTGATTTTCATGTCGGCAACCGGGAAACCAACGTCGCGATGTACGCCGCACATGACGGCCGGGCGTCGACGGTTCGTGATGCTCCGAAGTACCGGCAGTATTTGGCGATCAGCAAAAACGTCGTGGCGGAAAACGGAGATATCCTGGGGAAAATCGTCACGCTCTACGCGCATCTTGATCTCGATCAAGACGAAGCCGCCGGTTTGGCGATGAACGGGAAGATGGTCCGCAAAGGCGAGCTCGTGTCAAAACACCTCTATTCCGGAACGAGAGGCGGACCACACCTTCATTTCGAAGTCCGGTACTACAGGCCCCACGACAAAGGAACCGAGACATTCTACGGATTCCGATTTCCCGGACAGCCCACCGACCTGACTCACGAATCGGTCGCGCCATGGAGCTACGGATATTGGAATTTGAAAGTCGGTTACGGATTTGCCGACCCACGAAATCATGGGGTTATTTGCTACTGAACCAATAGCGTATTTCAAAGTTCGTGGAACGCATGTTTTTCCGGAACGTGTTCGCCGCATTTTTCGGGCCACGCGTCGGGAGTGATAGCGGCGATTTTCTGAGGGCGGGCGGATGTCTCGAGTTTCAATAGGTGAGCAGGCTGTCGGTTCGGCGCGGGGCGACGCGGGCCGCGCCGCCTAATGCGGTCAGTTCAATCAAGAAGGCGCAGCCCACCACTTCGGCGCCGGTTTTCTCGACCAACTGGCAACAGGCGTCGACCGTGCCGCCGGTCGCTAGGAGGTCGTCCACGACGAGCACCCGCTCGCCCGCCTCCACGCCATCGATATGCATTTCCAGCGTGTCGGAGCCGTATTCCAACTCGTAGTGGAAGGCATGGGTGTCGAACGGCAATTTCCCGGGCTTGCGAATGGGCACGAATCCACAATCGAGTTCCAACGCCAAGGGGGCGGCGAAAATGAAACCTCGGGCCTCGGCGGACACCACCAAATCGATATGTTCGTCGCGCACCAGTTCGGCCAGTTGCCGAATCGCTTCACGCAACGCCGCCGGCGAGCGCAGCAGCGGCGTGATATCGCGAAAAAGAATTCCCGGCTTGGGGAAGTCGGGGATATCTCGAATGAAATCTTTAAGATCGAGCGACGAAGAAGTCGACATACGTACGCCTTTCCAGCATGGCAAGAATGCATTTCAGAACGCGTAGTAGTATAGCACGAACACTTCCGCTGGCGGAGGGCTGCACACGTTGGAGCGTACGCTTCAGTAATTTTTTCTCCGATCAAATTCTCCCTTTCCCCCTCCAACGCTCCCCTTTCCCAAACGCCCAACGCCCAAACGCCCGCTCAGAATCTGGTTTTGACACAATTCGTGCTTGCTCGTATAATGGCTGTTTCTGATACTGGCGACGCTCTCAGGGGAGCGGAACAGGGGGCCTGTGATCCTTGGTTTCCGAGTTGGATGGTGCTGATGGCGTTCATGGTACGGCCGAAAGCACGGCGGTTTTTCTTGCCGTTGGTGACTGTGTCGATTAGTTTTTGCGTCTTCGCCTTCCTGCCGCTTTCACATCTGACCGGGCTGACATGCGTGGAATCGTCGGAGGTGGAATGCCCCTGTGAAGACGACGCGGCGAATTCTTCGGAGGAATTGGCGGTTTGCTCTTCGACTCGCCGCCGTTTGCATGATCGACGACACAGCGAGTTGCAACGTCGTCAAGAGTCTGGAAGCTTTCCCTGTCGAATCGCTTTTGCCGCCGCCCGCCGCCCGGCGTTGGTCGGCCATCAGCTTGCCAACGGGTGTTGCGCGCCTTTGCTGATATAGGCTGTGCTATTCTCTTTTGCGCCAGCGGGCGTGTTTCGACAGAACTCGTTCGCCGCTGCTCGATTTTCCGTGCTTTGATTGTGCGCGCCCGCCGTGTTTTTTGCTCGGCTGTTGCGCCTGATTCCCCAGGATTATCCCTGCCGCTCATTCTGCATTCGCGCTCCGCGGAACTCCGTGTGCGAATGCCGCTCAGCACGGCCAAATCGGCCCGCCCGTCCTAGACCATTTTTTCACCGCATTCACGGAGATCCTACTCATGCAAAAACTCGTTGAAGGCATCCATCAGTTCCAGAACGGTATTTTCAGCTCCAAGCAACGTTTGTTTGAAGGCTTGGTTGACGGGCAACAGCCGCTCACGTTGTTTATCACTTGCTCAGATTCGCGAATCGATCCGTCTTTACTCACACAGACGGAGCCGGGCGAACTTTTCATTTTGCGAAACGCCGGCAATATTGTTCCGCCCTATGGTGCGGTTGAGGGTGGCGCGGCGGCGACCATCGAATACGCGGTGAGCGTGCTCGGCGTGAACGACATCGTGATCTGCGGCCATTCGCACTGTGGGGCGATGGGAGGCCTGCTCGATCAATCGCAGTTGGAAAAGCTTCCCGCGGTTCGCGCGTGGCTGGGCCATGCGGAATCGACGCATCGAATTATCGAAGAGAACTACTCGCATATCACGGACGCCGCGGCCCGGCTGACGGCGACGGTGGAGGAAAATGTGTTGGTGCAACTAGAGCACTTGCGCACACATCCTACGGTAGCCGCCGCGTTGGCGCGAAAATCGCTGAATCTTCACGGTTGGGTGTACAAGTTCGAAACCGGACAAGTGTTCGGCTACCACCCGGAATTAGGGCAGTTCGTTCCCGTTGGACGAACCGACCTCGCGACTCCAGCCAGCGGGCGCGAGTTGCCGCCGATCTAGAAAAACGGGATTCCCCCACGGCAAGATTTCGAGTTCACAAAGTTCGACTCGCGGAATAAACGATGAACAACGAAGCAACGAAGAAGATCGCACGTGGCGGTCTATTCTCTTCTCCCAAGCAAGACTTTCTGGCCTCGGTCGTGGTGTTTCTGGTGGCGTTGCCTCTTTGCATGGGCATCGCGATTGCTTCCGGCACGCCGGTGGCGACGGGTTTGATCACGGGCATTATTGGAGGGTTGGTGGTCGGCTGGATCGCCGGCGCTCCGCTTCAAGTGAGTGGGCCGGCGGCTGGCTTGACAGTCATTGTTTATGATCTGGTGCAGCAGCACGGGTTGGAAGTTCTCGGCATGGCGGTTTTGATCGGCGGCGCCTTGCAGTTGGTCGCCGGCTTGCTGCGTTATGGGCGCTGGTTTCGAGCGGTTTCGCCGGCGGTGATCCACGGCATGTTGGCGGGAATCGGCGTGTTGATTTTGTCGAGCCAGTTTCATGTCATGGTCGACGACGCGCCCAAGGGCAGCGGCATTCAAAATTTGCTCTCGATTCCCGAGGCGATTCAAAAGGGCCTGCCGATGCCGGAGTTGGGCACGACCCAGGAGCGCAGCGCGCGGCGCGACCTCCTTCATCAGTTCGGAGCATTGCACGAACAACAAGTGCAGCTGCGCGAACTGGCGGCCGAGCAAATTCCCTCAACGCGTCAAGATCCTGAACATAGCCATGAGGTTGATCACGCGCCGCCGCCGATGATGCCGAGCGCGTCGACGCTTGGTCCGTTGGCGGAAAAACAGGAGGAGCTTTCGAGCGCTCTTGTCGCGCTGGTTGAGAAATTGAAGACCGAGGGCGTATCGGAAATAGTCCGCAATCCTCCTCGCTTGAAACAAGCCACGACAAAACTGCTGGAGCAAAGTCAAGCCGCGCTCGCCGACTTGCGGCAAGGGCGCGTCGAACAGGTGCGGGCGTCTCAGGCGAAAGTTGAGCAGGGCGTGGGCGAAGTGCTGGGCGAACTCAAAAATCACGACTGGGCGGCCAAGGTGGGCTTGCTGACCATTCTGTCGTTGCTGCTCTGGAAGGCGTTTGGCGCCACGCGGCGGAGTCTGATTCCAGCGCCGTTGGCGGCCATCGTGATAGCAACCATCGCTACGGCCATTTTGAAACTGCCGGTGCTCTATGTTGAAGTGCCCGACAACCTGTGGCGCGAAATCCATCTTCCCTCACTGACGGTTCTTCAGTCGGTTCCCCTGGGTGTGGTCGTGCAGGCGGGTGTTGTGCTGGCAATCGTGACCAGCGCCCAGACCTTGCTAACCGCCACGGCCATCGACCAAATGCAGTCGGGCGCGCCCACGAACTACGACCAGGAGCTTGTGGCGCAGGGGGTCGGAAATGTCATCTGTGGCTTTTTAGGCGCGCTGCCCATGGCGGGCGTTATCGTGCGTAGTTCCGCCAATATTCAGGCCGGCGCCCAAACACGCCTGGCAACTATTCTACACAGCGTTTGGCTGTTGGTTTTTGTCTCGCTGTTGGCCTTCGTGCTGCGCATGATTCCCACCGCGGCCTTGGCCGCGATGCTCGTTTACATCGGCTACAAGTTGATTAACTTCAAGGCCATCCGGGATTTGAGAAAGTATGGCTGGGGAGAAGTCGGGATCTATGCCGCCACCGTCACGACGATTGTCTGCACTGATTTACTGACCGGCGTAATAACCGGGGTTTGTTTGTCGGCGGCAAAGCTCTTGTACACTTTTTCGCACCTGGTCGTGAAGTTGGAGGTCGATCAAGCCAACAAAAAAGCGGTTCTCAGCCTCAAGGGTACGGCGACGTTTATTCGGCTTCCGTTACTCGCCGAAGAACTAGAACGCGTGCCGGAAGATGTTACATTGCACGTCGAGTTCGAGCACCTTGGTTACATCGACCACGCCTGCCTCGACCTACTCATGAACTGGGCCAAGCAGCACGAAGCCAAAGGCGGCTCGCTGGTCATCGACTGGGAATCGTTGCATGCGAACTTTCGCAGTAATCCGCAACAAAATCCGGGAGGCATGAGCGGCCGCGAGGTTTGATGGGAGGAAAACCGGCAAACCGCTTGAGGTATAAACACCGCTCTATAAATAACGGTCGCATTTGTGTAGCCATCGTCGCCCGACGGTGGGTGAGCGGTGAACCATCCCACGCTCTGGCGAGCATGGCTACGACACTAATTTTCCGCTCGATGCTAAACATCGCTCTTGGAAGGCCATCGTGCGGAGTATCTTGAAAAACACGCGGCTATTTCCTCTCGCTAGATTTCACCGACAACACAGCGCATAATGAAGCAGCGCGTGCGCTGTTGGAGTTCACGCTTTAGCGTGCGTCCCGAAGAAAAAGCACGCTAAAGCGTGAACTCCAACGCGGTCGGATTGTTTTTTCCATTTCAGGAGTGAAGGTTCATGTCGGAATCGAGAGGAAGAGAAAGAGGCCAGCGTCGAGATTTCTTGAAAGCTTCCCTCGCTTCCTGGGCGACGCTCTCGGCGGGCGGCTTTTTTAGCGGCGCCGCCAAAGCCCGAGAAAAACCGGCGTCGCCCAACGACCGCCCCGGAATTGGCGGCATCGGTTTGCGCTACCAGGGATCCGTGATTACGAATAAATCGATGGCGCACGGCGATGTCGTGGCGGTCTGCGATGTCGATAGCCATGTGCGTGATCAGGCCAGAGCCGCGTTCGGCAGCACGCCCCGCATATTTGAGAACTACCAAGATTTGCTGGCCCGTAAAGATGTTGACGTCGTGATGATTGGCGCGCCCGACCACTGGCACACGAAAATGGTGATCGACGCCTGCCGCGCCGGAAAAGATGTGTACTGCGAAAAGCCGCTCACGCTCACCATTGATGAAGGCAAGCTACTCACGAAAGTGGTCAAGGAAACGGGCCGCGTGGTGCAGGTGGGGTCGTGGCAACGGAGCGACCATCGTTTTCGTTTGGCGGTGGAAATGGTGCGTCAGGGCCGCATCGGTAAATTGCAGCGGGTCGAGGTGGTGCTGGGAAAGAACAAAGTCGGCGGGCCGTTCCCCCACACGCCGGTTCCGAACAATCTGAATTGGAATCTTTGGCAGGGCCAAACGCCCGACACGCCGTACATTCAGGAGCGTTGCCACTACACCTTCCGCTGGTGGTACGCGTATTCCGGCGGACAAATGACCGATTGGGGCGCCCATCATATGGACATTGCCCAGTGGGGCATCGATTCCCTGCCGGTCGAGATTCAATCGTCGGCCAAGTTCCCCCACACGCCAGACGGGTATGATGTCGCGATCGACTACCACGTGGCCTACAAATACGCCAATGGCGTCGAGATGACGGTCGCCGACACCGGTCGCAACGGCATCATGTTCACCGGCGACGCCGGGCGTATTTTTGTCAACCGGGGCGCCGTTACCGGAAAACCGGTGGAGGAATTGAAAAACAAGCCGCTTGATCGAACCGATTTTCAGGCCTACGAATTCGACAACCTCACGCGCCCCGAGCGCGTCGGCAAGCTCGACGCCATTGTGAATCATATGGGCAACTTTTTTGATTGCGTTGTTTCGCGGCGGCAAACCATTTCAGATGTTGTCAGCCAGCACCGCAGCGTGAGCACCTGCCATTTGGGCAACATTGCAATGCGCGTCGGCCGAACTTTGAAATGGGACCCCGTGCGGGAAGTGTTTCCCGGCGACGCCGAAGCCAACGGCTGGCTGAAGCGGGAGCAGCGCTCCGGCTTTGAGGTGGTGTGAGCCAAAGCGCCGAGGGAAAAATACGTGTCAACCGAAAAGACAGACGCCATCGTGTTACGCGTAATCGATTTCAGCGAAACGAGTTGCGTTGTTACTCTGTTCACGCGGGAGTTCGGAAAAATCAGCGCCTTGGCCAAAGGCGCCCGTCGACCCAAAGGGCCGTTCGAGGCTGCTCTTGACCTGCTGGCCGTCTGTCGCATAGTGTTCATCCACAAATCGACCGATGCGCTCGACCTGCTCACCGAAGCCAAGCTCTCACGCCGGTTCCGAACCGCATCGAAAGATTTAAGTCGTTTGTATGCAGCGTATTACGTTTCCGAACTACTGAAAGAATTAACCGAGGAAGCCGACCCGCAGCACGACTTGTACGACGTCGCGGAAGCCGCCATTAGGGCGCTCGACAGCGGCGCGGCGCCGGCGCGGCAGGTGGTGCGGTTTGAAATGGCGGCATTGCGTATTCTGGGGCATATGCCCCAGTGCAATGTATGCGTGGAATGCGGCAAAGATGTCTTTGCCGAAGCGGAAAATAATGGCGGTGAAAAAAAACGCATCGCGTTTGGGCAGGTTGCCGGCGGGGTGTTGTGCAAGCGGTGTCGG
>JAJRWU010000207.1 GCA_024276655.1 Planctomycetota bacterium | reverse complement strand
GACCGCCGCCGCGCAATTGCCCGAGAAATGCTGCAAAAACAATTCCAGGCCGCTCTACCTCACGGCCCAAACCACCGCAAATTATGGACACTCTTTCAGGACCTGATTACCCTCGCCGCATGATCCCCTAAAGTGCAGTTAACTCAGGAATGCATGACAAAGCCGCCGTCGACGTTGATCGTTTGCCCCGTAATGTTCTCCGCCCGGCGCGAAGCCAGAAACACGGCGGCGGAGGCGATATCCTCGGGTGTTTGCCACCGCCGCAGAGGAGTGACGCGGCGAATTTTGTCGTCCGCCCAATCGTCATAAGAAAGCCGCTTCTCGGCCGGTTGTTGCTCATTCCAGGCGCGCCAAACGCCTTGGTTGAGGTCGGTCTTGACCATGCCGGGGCAAAGCGTGTTGACGCGCACATCGTATTCCGCCAGATCTTTCGCGGCGCATTGGGCGAAATTGATCACCGCCGCCTTCGCCGCGCTATAAGGAGGATCGGTTTGGGAGCCAATCTGGCCGGCAATCGAAGATAAAAACAACAGGCTTCCGCGTCCGGCTTCTATCAACAAGGGCGCGAAGGCGTGCGCCGCATGCATCGCGCCGTAAAGATTCGTCTCGACGACGCGCGGCCAATCGCCGGGCGTTAAATTCCAGAATGGAAATCCATACTTTCCCGAGCCCGCTCCCGCCGCGTAAACAACATGCCGCACCGGCCCTATTCGCGATTGAACTTCCGCCGCCGCCGCTTGCATTTGCTCGTAATCGGTGGCGTCAACCGTGATCGCCATGGTTTTCGCATCTGAGGCCGACAACTCCGCCGGACGCGCCTTCACTTGGGGAGAAATATCCAACAGCCCGACCGCCGCCCCTTCTTTATAAAACGCTTGGGCGATGGCCCAGCCGATGCCCTGCGCCGAACCAATAATAACGGCCGTTTCGCCTTGGAGTTCAAGATCCACGTTCGTGCTTCCTTCGTGTGGCGCGGCGGTTTTGTTCCTGGCAGTTGCGCCGCCAACAGCCCGCCATGCCTGCGGCAAGTTCTAGCTTTTGGCGAGTTTTGGAAATGCCGCCGGCAGGGCGACGGCGTCTGCATGTTGCTTTTGCAGTGCTTGGAGTTCTTGAAAGAGCGTGCGCATTTTGGCCATCTGGGCGGGATTATCGGCCAGATTGTGTTCTTCCAGCGGGTCGTCGTTCAGGTTGAACAGCAACTTCACTTTCAGTGCTGGATAGAGAATCAGCTTCCAGCCATCCTGGCGAATCATGCGTTGCGTGTTGAGATACGCGCCGTAGACATTGGTCAGCCGCGAAGGCGTCCCTTGAAGCAGCGGCAGCAACGACTGGAACTCTATCCCCTGGCGTTGGTCGTCTCCGGCAATGGCAAGGCAGGTCGCCATGACGTCTTGCAGGTAAATCGGCTGGGCAATTTGCGTGTTGGGCGCGGCGCCGGGGCCGACCATCACGAACGGCGGGCGAACCGAGTGGTCGTACATATTTTGCTTGCCCATCAGTCCGTGGTGGCCGCACGCCAAGCCGTGGTCGGCGGTGAAGAAGATCCAGGTATTCTCGGCGAAGGCGTGCGAACGCAACTCATCAAGGATTCGACCGATTTGTTGGTCCAGGTGCGTGATCAGTGCGTAGTATTCCCGGCGGTTGACGCGCACCGCGTACTCCGTTCGAGGATACGGCGCCAGCGCCTCATCGCGGAGCGTGGGGTTGAGCCCCGAAGTATTTTGGGGATGCTTCGCAAAAAACGGCGCCGGTGTTTTGATTTTCTCCAGCGGGTAGCTGTCGACAAACGACTTCGGGCTTTGGCGAGGATCGTGCGGCGCGTTGAAGGCCAGATACATAAAGAACGGCTTGGCTTGCGGCGCTTCGGCCCGCTTGGCGGCGTGTTGGAGAAAACCGACGGCGTCGTCGGCCAACACGGCGGACCAGTGGCGCCCACCCTCCCAGAAGCCGCCGAAACTTTTGTCGTAAGGGCTCCACTTATCGGGCTGGCCCTTCACCGGACGACTGTAACCTTCTTTTTTGTAAGGCGGCCGTCCGGTATCGGCGGGCATGCCGGGCCGCACATGCACAACATGATCAAACAGCTTTTCCGCCTTCGCTTTCACGTGCCACTTGCCGGTGAAATACGTTTCGTAACCCAACCCCCGCATGCGTTCCGACCACATTTTGGGCGGCGTCCGCCCGGCGGCTGCTTTCTTGCGGGCGATTTGCTGCAAGAGCGTATCGGCGGCGCGGGCCCGCCACAGTGTTTTCCCGGTGTTCAACATGGTGCGAGAGGCAACGCACACGGCGCCGGTCCAGGAGCCCATGTTGTAGCAGTGGGTGAACCGCACGCCGCGATTCGCCAACCGATCAAGATTCGGCGTGCGTACGATAGGGTCGTCATATGGGCCGAAGGTGTCGTACGACATGTCATCGGCAAAAATAAAAACAATGTTTGGCCGCTTCGCCGCTACAGCGAAGGAAGCCAAGGCCCCAACCAATAAAAGGCAGAGGCCAGCGGTTCGTAGGTTCATATTATTACTTCGGGTGATGGTGCATGTGAAACAGTGAGTGTTTTTTGTCGCCGCGGGCGAACACGTAGGCGATTAGATCGAGAATTTCTTCTCGTGTGAGTTTATCCAACAAACCTTGAGGCATCAGCGAAACAGGAGATTTTCGTCGCTCCTCGATTTCGTTCTTGGGAATGATGGTCGGTTTTCCCTTAGCCACGGGATCGATCACGACATGGAAAGCTTCGGGCGTTTCCTCCATCACCATGCCGGTAATCACTTTGCCGGAATCGAGCAGGAAGATCTGCGATTGATATTTTTCCTCTATCTCTTTCGAGGGCTCCACGAGCGAGCGGAGAATGTGTTCGGCGGTATGCTTTTTTTCGTCCAGCTTGGCGAGGTCGGGGCCGAATACCTGACCGATGTTGTTCAACTGATGACAGGCCACGCAACTCGCCACCTTAAAAAGTTGCTGGCCGACTTCAAACGCCCGTTCATTGGGCAGCGGCGAAACTTCGGAAATCAATTCGTCGAACTTCCACTCATGGCGGCGAGTGTTGAATCGCAACAAGTCGTCTTGCAGCGGAAGCGTGTGGGAAGCCAGATACGCTTCCGGGTCGGCTTGATACTCGTCGAGATTTTCCACCACGTAAAGAGCGCCGTACATCCGCCGCCAGTGGCCGGGATACGTACAGACATAAGGATAGACGCCCGTCTGTTTCGGCGCCAAATAACTCAGAGCCTGCGTTTCGCCCGGTTGCAACAGACGGCTGGCCAACAAGATTTTGTCCGACTTCGGAATGTAGTTTCGCAGCATGGCGTCGGCGTCGCGGGCGGTGGCTTCCGCCAACAATCCCACTTCTTCCAGAGCGCCGGGCAGCAAGACGGCGAAGTTATGCGGCATGTTGTCTGAATTCGAGAAACGAAACTCCACCGGTTTGGCCGCCTGCACCACGATCCGCTCCTTGTCGAAAATCATGCGGTGCGGAACCGTGCCAATGGCAATTACGCGAACGTCGAGGTTTTGCAAGCGGTTGGCGTACGACTTGGCTTGCCCGGCGGGAAGCGTGGCCGAAAGCGAACGCGCGAACGCCAAGGTGTTCATCGCCGAAGCTCCGGTGCGAAAACGAACAGGGATATCGCTCAGGTAACCAACCAAGTTATCGAGCAGGGGCCGAATTTCATTCTTCGGCCAGTGCTCCGTTTTGATTCCCCGCAGGGCTTCAATCGCCGATGTTTGCAATCGACCGGCTTTGATCAACGCCGCTAGATCAGTGAATTTTTCTTCCTCTCGGCCGGGAATGGAGGCCAAGGCCCGAATCGCGACGTCGTGCAGGGTTTCGCCACCGCTGACCGCCAAACTCTCGGCCGCGATTTTTTGCTTTTTGACGCCAGGACCGGCCCAACGAACCAACAGCCCGTCGCCGCCGCCGTTATCGAAATACGTCACGATGATCGGCTGCGGACCGGCTGGCAAATCGATCGAGCCGCTCTTTTCCGACATCCCATGCAGGCCATCGTTATTGACCACCAGTTGATCGCCAATATACAACCGCGAACCGTCGTCCGACTGTGTGAAGAAAGTGTATTTTCCCGACTTGGGAATTTGAATGGCGCCGGTGAAACGCAAGGCGAACCGGTCCTTCTCTTTGCGCTGCGGCACGTTCATGACGATTTCCGGCACAACGCCGCTGGCCTTGGGTTTCATTTTGGCCAGCGTTTCGAGCGCCACGTTCTTCGCACTGGGATAAAAATAGTCGACGCGAATTCCCGCATGCTGCAACCTCGCGCCGCCCGGTTCCGATTTCAAACCGGCGGGCATGTCGGAAATCAGCGGGCGGACTTTCACATAGAGGCCGCCGCGAAGTTTGAGGTCGGATACCGCCGGCACGGCGTCGAGAAAATCTCGCAGGCGCGGCTTGCTTTTGATAGCCGCCAAAAAGGCGTCGTCCCCCGATTGGTCGGCGATGATCCAGGCGGCGAAGCTGAAGCTGCGCGTGTTGTCGGCCTTTCCATCAATGGCCAATTTTTCAATGCGGCCGCGAACCAAATGCAGCGCGGAGGCGGGTTGCTCCAACAGCAGGCCGCCCAAATTCGCCAGCCCGCCTTGTTGCTTGGCGTCGCGAGTTTCGATCAAGTCGAGCAGCAGGCCGACTTCGTTCGTCTTGCGGATCTTCGCCAAGCGGGCGAGCGCTGTGCGAAGATGCGCCGAAGAGGCGTTTTCCCGAGAGAGAATCGCTTGGTAAACGGCTTCCGACGGATCTAGTTTCAGTAGGTCGTCGATGCGGGCGTGTCGCAAAATGAACACTGTCGCCGCCGCTGAAAGCGATTGCCGGGACTGCACGGCGTCATGCACAATTTTGTCGACGTTCAATCGGCCTTCGGCGTATTTCAGCACAACAGCCAATTCGGCGTCGGCGGGTTGCGTGGCGACTTCAAAAATCACTTCGGCCGCCGCCAACCCCGTGAAGGAAACAGCCGCCTTAACCGCTTCGGCCCGCACCAAGGCGGAATCATCGCGGGCGCCGGCCAGCAGCGTCGGCTGCCAAGCCGAGATTTTCGTTCCCCAATGGCCAAGCGTGCGAATGGCGGCGGCGCGTACGCGTGGTTCGCCCGCGCGGAACACTTTTTTAAGTAGCGCGAAGTTCGGCCGGCGGTGTTCCTCACAGACCCACAAACATTCCAGCAGGGCTTGGGCTTGCTGCGGTTGGGCGGGATCGAGTTTAGTGGTCCAGTTGGAAACGGCCGCCATGACTTCCTTGGTGTCGCGTCCGCTGAGTTCCAAACGGGCGCGGTAACGTGTGCCGTTTTCCAGGGCGAAAAACGATTGCAGCACGGCGGGAATCGGTTGGCCTTTCATTTTGACCGGCTTCAATAGTGGCCGATTTTTGGCGGTCACGCGGTAAATGCGGCCGTGTGCGCGGTCCCGATTCGGGTCGCGCATGTTGTGTTGCATGTGGCCGATCAAGACGTTGCACCAGTCCGAGATGTACAACGCGCCGTCGCCGCCGATTTCCAAATCGGAGGGGCGAAAGTTTTGGTCGGAGGAAACAAGGATCGGTTCAATTTCAACGGCCGTAATGTCGGCGCCGTCGTACTTGACTTCATGTTGCAAGACGCCCAAAAAACCGATCGTGTTGCAAATCAGAAAATTGCCGTTGTTCTTCTTGGGGAAATGGCTGCTGGAAAGAATGCCGGTCGCCGCGACGGGCCGCACCCGCTTTTTGAACCATTGCTTGTTGCCCATCCCGTGGCCGATATTGACATAACTCCCGGTGCCGCTGGTGCCGTCGTTGGCGAACTGATAACCCCATTGGTCGAACACATCGCCGTGAGGATTGGGGCCGATCGGAAAATGGAACTCCACTTCAAACGTCCGCGGGTTGAACCGATGCACGCCCGAGCTGACCGACCGATACGTTTTGGTCGGCGTTTCCATGTTCGCCGTGTTGAAAATACCACGCGACCAATACACCCAGCCATCGGGGCCGATCAACATCGCGTTGGCGGAGTGGTGCGTGTCGGCGCTGGAAATGCCTTGCAGCATGCGAAGTTTGACGTCGGCTTTGTCGTCGCCGTCGGTATCCTTGAGGAACCAAAGTTCCGGCGGCGCGGCCACGATCATGCCGCCGCCCCAGAATTCAAAGCTGGTCACGCTGTTGAGTTTGTCGGCGAAAATCACGCATTTATCCGCCACGCCATCGGCGTTTTCATCGGGAAAACATAAAATTCGATCGGTGCGAGGCTCCGTCGGATTCCAATGCGGGTACGAAGGCCAGACCGAAGCAAACAAACGGCCGTCGGTATCGACCGCCATTTGCACCGGGTTGACCAACTCCGGGAACATCTCTTCGGAGGCGAACAGATTCACCTGCATCCCTTCGGCCACCTTCATCTGGCTGATCGCGGCTTGGGCGCCGAAGTACGGATGCTTGCCGCCCTCCAGCGGACCCGGCTTGTTGGTTTGCACTTCGAGCAACGTGGGGGTGTTGTCGTCAACCACTTTGAGATCGCGACCTTCGGCCACGGCCCACACGCGTTTATCGCGGTTGGCGGTCATGACATCAAAGACTTCCATTTCACGACGCATCACATCGGCGTTCGACTGGCCAAACCAAGCCAGCTTGGAGCGTCCTCCGAAAACGTTGTAGCCATCAACCACGCGATAGCGACTAAACCAGTACAAGTTTTTATCGAGCACCGCCGCTCGCAGACGCTGCAACTCTTTTTCATTTTGACTCACGCGCGCCGCTTGGCCGAACAGCGCCGAAATAATGATTCTGGCCACCACGCGGTTGCCGTGCTCCAGCAAATGGACGCCGTTCATGGTGAGCGGTTTGCCGGCGGTTTCGTAAAGCTTTCGCGTGGGTGTGAAGAGGTCGACGAACCGCACGCTTTTCGACCGACACACTTCCTCCATGGCGAGCGTGTAGCGGGCGATATTCTTGTTGTTTTCAAAGCCGTCGGGCAGGTTGGGGTCGTGCAGGTTTTCATGCGATATCGGCGAAAACACCACGATGCGCGGCGCCGACGAGCCGTTGTACTTTTGCGCCAACATGCCGTCGAGCATGGCTGCGAGGTCTTTCTCGAAGGCCGCCAAGCCCGCTTCGCCGCGCAAGGCTTCGTTGTATCCAAAGAAGCAAAAGACGACGTCGGAATCGTTTTTCGCCAGCCATTGATCGGGGCTGCCGAAGTTGTCGGAGCGGGGCCGGGTTTTGACTTCATCTCCAGCGAAACCCAAATTTCGGAATGTCAAACCATACTGTGGATGCAAGGCATGCAGGTAGGTTTCCAGCCACGCGTGGTGCTGCATCCGATCGGCCATCGTATTGCCGATATACGAAATATGGTCTCCCTGTTCGAGTCGGAACGCGGGCTCCGCCGCCAGGCTGGTTGCATTTAAGAAGAGCACCGCCAGGAGCGAAAATGAAAATCCTGTAAGCCGGCGGGAAAATCGAGGTTGGGTCATTATTTGGGGTTCCGCGCGAAAACGTGGGGAAATTGGAAAGCAATTCGTGGAGGGAAGACGCAGGAAGGTCTACCAAAGAGAGCACATCTACGAGCCGAAACGCACATTCTATCTTGCAATCGCGTGCGTAGCTACCAGAACGCTCCTTCGCCCGGATTTCAGCTCGCCGGCGGGTGTTGGAGCGTGCGTTTCAGAGAGCGCACCGTCCTGCCCGCTCGGGCGGAAATCTGTTGTTTGTACATAAGTCAGGCCTTCGACCACCTGCAAAATCCCCCTCGTTTTTGGCGCCAGATTTGCGCCGCCATTTGAAGCAGGTTGGCGCTCATTGCAAGTAAGAGTTCACCGCAAGCCGGAGGCTTGGCAGCCATGAGCCGGTGGCGTCACTCCGCCCGGCCACATACACGCCAAAAACCAATTGGCGGACGAGGAGGAAGTGTTTTAACCACGGATAATACGGATGGGCGCGGATGCCGGCAGCCACGACTCTTCATCCGTGTTATCTTATCCGTGGTTCATTTATTACACGGCCAGGGCCGCTCTTGAAATGACGGGATGCAATGAGTCGTGGGCCGGAACAAACGCAGCGATGTTCCGGCATCGTCCGATGACTATTGTCAAATAACTATTGACAATTTCCTGCTCAATACGACCGGCGGGGTGGCACTGTTACCGTTATATTTGCGATGTATTTTGTGTGCCACTGGCTTTGCCAGTGCATTTTGAGGCATCACTGGAGTGGTTGTTCAAAAGTCCCGTCGGGCAAACGGTGAACGTTTGGCAACTGCTGATTGAATGGGTTATGGTAAGGTTTTGTTTCTTGCGATGAGGT
>JAJRWU010000206.1 GCA_024276655.1 Planctomycetota bacterium | reverse complement strand
GCGTTTTTCGCATTTAGGCCAAAAGCAAGGGACTTTGATTCAATTGCGGTGCATTCCTGGCGCAATCCGGCCGCAGTGCTCATTCTAGCGACTAGCTTATCCTCCAGACAAGAAACTCAACGTCCAACTGGGGCAAAACAGCATGTCTTCGTCGGAAAAAAATAGCACAACGACGTTTCGGGTTTAAAAGCCCGGCCTTTTCAAAATGCCGGGCTTTTCCTTTGCCCACCGTCGGGCATTCCTAACCGCGCGAAGTTTTTATATCCCCACATCCGCCGGAGAGCCCTCGGAATGAGGTATTTCATTGGCGTCGACGAAGCGGGGTACGGCCCCAACCTTGGGCCATTGGTGGTTGCGGCCAGTTGCTGGAGAGCGCCCGACGAATTAGGGAACGACCTCTACACAATTCTGCAAGACGCTGTTGTATCGCACTTGGCGAAGCGCGGCGAGCGAAGCCGAGCCGAGCATCTGGTGATCGCCGATTCCAAAATCGTCCACCAGGGCGTGCGCGGCGTGGGGCGTCTGGAGCGGGGCGTTCTGTCTTCACTGGCCGCTGCGGGTGCATTGCCCGGCGGCGGGCGGAGTTTTTGGAAAGGCCGAGACCTCTGGAAAAGACTGGTTGGCGACGTCGCGGGCGAAATTTCTTCGCCCCTATGGAATCAGCTTCTAGCGCAACCTTTGCCCGGCGAGGCTGCTCATGAAGAAGTTGAAAGCGGGCGGCGAACGTTGGCGAGTTGCCTGGCGGCAACGGGCGTGTCGCTTCAAGGCGTGCGCGCCGCGGTGTTGTTTCCAGGAGAGTTCAATCGTCGAGTCGAGGCCGAGCAGGGCAAGGGCGCCGTTCTTTCACACACCACGATCGATCTGATCGCCCAAATGCTGGCCGACTGCACGCCAGAAAACGCAGTTCCCGCAGACGTCATGATCACCTGCGACAAACACGGCGGACGCAACCATTACGCCCCGCTCCTGATGCCGCTCACCGCCGGCCAGTTGGTGGAAACACGTGTTGAGGGCAGGTCGGAAAGCAGCTACCGCTGGCGCGACGGCGAACGCCGCATCGAGATTGGCTTTTTCACCAAGGGAGAGCGGTTCCTGCCGACGGCTTTGGCGTCGATGACAGCCAAATATCTGCGTGAACTGTCGATGCGGGCTTTCAATTTGTTTTGGCGCGAACACCTTCCCGCGCTCCAACCAACGGCGGGATATCCACACGACGCCCGCCGATTCGCCGAGCAAACCCGCGACATGCGGCAAAAACTGAACATCGCCGCCGCCGAATTTTGGCGGAACCGGTGATGCTGGCGACCGTTGGAGTTTGCGTTTGAGAGAGCGTCCCGCCTTTCCCGCCTGCGCGGGAAGGACGGAAGGACGGTGCGTCGCCTTGCCGCATGGGGGCGCCGTTCGTAGACTAAGTAAGGTCGTCTTCTCCCGCCAGTCTCCCGTTACACTGTCCCCCACGCAGCACCGATGTCGTCTCGCAAAGAAGAAGAAATCTATCAAGAGCATGTGCTCGACCATTTCGAAGACCCTTACCATCGGGGTGAGCTCGAACACCGCACGCATGTCCATCAGGGCGACAATCCGCTCTGCGGCGACCAAATCTGTGTGCAGCTTAAAATCGACGCCGACCAGCGGGTGCAAGAAGCCTGGTTCACCGGCGATGGCTGTTGCATCAGCCTGGCTTCCGCCTCCATGCTGATGCAGGCCTTGGAAGGCAAAACCGTGGACGAAGTGCGGGCCTTCACCGCCGAGGAAATGCTCGAACTCTACCAGGCGCGGCTGACGCCCAATCGTCAGAAGTGCTGCCTGCTTTCTTGGCGGGTTTCCCAGGCGGCGTTGTTTTCTCCCGTTCAAGACGGCGTTGACTCAGGTAATCGCGAACCAGTTGGCGGAGAGCAGTCTGGGCCTCACTTGGGAGAAGAATCGTGATGGCCTCCACCGACGCCCCGCCGCTCGATGCGAACCGTTATCGGCAGGATTTTCCGATACTTTCCTCGGTTCTGCATGGCGACCAACCGCTTGTGTATCTGGATAACGCCGCCACCACGCAGCGGCCGCGTTGTGTGATCGAGAAGATCGTGGAGGTGTATGAGCGGCAGTACGCGAATGTCCACCGGGGCATTCATTGGTTGAGCGACCAAAGCACCGACCTGTTTGAAGAAGCCCGCGAAAAAACGCGCCGCTTCATCAACGCCCCGCTGCGGGAAGAAGTCATCTTCACCACCGGCGCCACCGGCGCGATCAACCTCGTGGCCCGCAGTTGGGGCGACGCCAACCTGCAAGCCGGCGATGAAATTCTCGTCACCGAAATGGAGCACCACTCGAACCTCGTGCCTTGGCATCAACTGGCCGAGCGCAGCGGTTGCCGGGTGAAATTCATTCCCATCACCGACGAAGGTCGGCTCGACCTAGAGCAGCTTCCCGCGTTGTTGACGGAAAAGACCAAGCTCGTGGCGTTCACGGCGGTGTCGAACGTTTTGGGCACGATCAATCCTGTTGTTGAAATCGTGGAGCAGGCGCATCAGGCGGGGGCCTTGGCGCTGGTCGACGCGGCCCAAAGCGCGCCGCACGGCCGTAACGACGTGCAAGCCTGGAACGCCGATTTTGTCGCCTTCAGCGGCCACAAAATGTTGGCGCCTTCGGGCGTTGGCATTCTCTATGGCCGCGCCTCCCTGCTCGACGCCATGCCGCCCTTCCTGGGCGGCGGCAGTATGATTCATCGGGTGACGATGGACGGTTTTGAACCGGCCGAATTGCCGGCCAAGTTTGAAGCCGGCACGCCGCCGATTGTTTCCGCCATCGGCCTCGGCGCCGCCATCGATTACCTGGAAGACATCGGCGTCGACAACATCCATCACTACGCACAGATGCTCACGCAACAAGCACACGACGTGCTGGAGGAAGTCGGCGGCGTGCGTTTCTTTGGCCCGCCGCCGGCCGAGAAGGCGGGTATCGTGAGCTTCACGCTGGAGGGCATTCACGCCCACGACGTCGCCCAGATTCTCGACCAATACGGCGTCGCGATTCGCGCCGGCCACCATTGCGCCATGCCGCTGCACAAACGGCTCGGCGTGGCGGCCAGCAACCGGGCCAGCTTCTATTTCTACAACACGCCCGAGGAAATCGACGCCCTGGCCGATGGGCTCCGCGCCGCCAAACGGGTCTTCCGCCGCTGATGTGCGCCGTTGGAGTTCACGCCAACCCTCGTTGCGGGCCGCTCGCTCCCGCCTTAAAATTGCCTCTAACTCCCACGCGTCGTTTCCGAACACCGGGTTTTCCGGCTACCGGGGTTTTCCGGCTACCGGCTGAGAGCACCAAAGAGCATGGCCGCACGCGACCCGAAAAAGCAGCAAGCGGCCAGGGTCGTGCGGGCCTTGAAACGAGACCACCCCGAAGCCGAGTGTGCGCTGCACTACGAAACGCCTTTGCAACTGCTCGTGGCCACCATTCTCTCGGCCCAATGCACCGATGTGCGGGTTAATATGGTCACGCCAGCGTTATTCGAGGCGTTTCCCCAGGCGGCTGATTTTGCCGCCGCGAGGCTCTCGAAAATTGAGAAGTTGATTCGAAGCACCGGGTTTTTTCGCAACAAGGCCAAAAACATCAAAGCCTGCTGCCGGAAATTGGTCGACCTGCACGACGCGCAAGTTCCTGATGATCTCGCCGCCTTGGTCGAACTGCCGGGCGTGGGCCGCAAAACGGCCAACGTCGTGTTGGGCGTGGCCTTTGGTATTGCGGGCGGCGTGGTGGTCGACACGCACGTCGGCCGCATCAGCCGTCGTTTGGGGCTGACCGACCAAAAAGACGCCGTACGAATCGAGCGAGACCTCAACCAACTTTTGCCCAAACGCGAATGGATTCAATTTTCACACCGCATGATTCTGCATGGCCGGCAGGTTTGCAAAGCAAGAAAGCCCGCTTGCGAATCGTGCCGGATGCATAAATTTTGCCCCAGAATTGGCGTCGCCAATTGACGTTGCCAGCTTTCACTGCCCACTAACGCCACCGACCCACTTCCTCGTTTCTCGCGAAGGCGGCCGCCATGATTTTGTCGGGACCGGAAATCAAAACTCGCCTCGGCGGCGATATCTCGATCGAACCTTTTTCCGAATCGTTGCTGAACCCCAACAGTTACAATCTCACGCTGCACGACGAACTGCTGATCTACGAGGAAGTCGTGCTCGACATGCGCGAGCCGAGCCGCGTGCGGCGTATCAAAATCCCTCCCGAAGGCCTAGTGCTCAACCCCAGCCAGCTGTATTTGGGCCGCACGGCGGAGCGCACCGAAACGCATAATTTGGTGCCCATGATCGAGGGACGATCCTCCATCGGCCGGTTGGGGCTGTTTGTCCATGTGACCGCCGGTTTTGGCGACGTCGGCTTTTGCGGCTACTGGACATTGGAAATGTTCGCCGTGCAGCCGGTGCGAATTTACGCCGGCGTGCCCATCTGCCAAATTTTTTATCACGAGTTGAAAGGCGAGCACGTCGACTACCAGAGCAACAAATACCAAAACAATCACGACATCCAGCCGAGCCTGTTGCACAAGGAACTCAATCCGAACGCCGCCGCCGATCCTCAGCTCACCCTCGATTTCGGCGGAACGAGGAGTTTTGAATAAACGCGCGCCGTTGGAGTTCATGCTTTAGCATGTTTTTCCGGCATGCGTTTTCGCGGGCGTCGTTACGAAGACGCGCCAAAGCGTAAACTCCAACGAGCGCTGCCAAGCTATGAAGATTGCTCCCCCATGAAAAACCATTGGTCGGAAAAAGTAGCGCTTATCACGGGCGGCGCCAGCGGGATTGGCCGGGCGATTGCCCGGGCTTTGGCGGCCGAAGGCTGCCGCGTGGTCGCCACGGGACTGACAAAAAAGGAAGTCGAAACGTTTCAGGCCGACTGCCAGGCGGCAAACAACAGCGCCCGCATTACCGCCCAAACGTTGGACGTCGCCGATGACCGGGCCGTTGGCGAAACGGTCGAGCAATTCGACCGGCTCGACATTCTCGTCAACTGCGCCGGCATGATATTGCGTGAAGGCCGCGAACACGACCCCGCTCAGTGCGCGCGCGTGGTCGATGTCAACCTCTGCGGCGTGATGCGAACTTCGGCCGCCTGCCGAACGCGGCTGGCCGAACAACAAGGATGCGTGGTGAATATCGCCTCGATGCTGAGCTTTTTTGGCAGCGGCGCCGCGCCGGCGTATAGCGCCAGCAAGGGAGGCGTGGCGCAATTGACGAAATCGTTGGCCATTGCCTGGGCGGGCCAGGGAGTGCGCGTCAACGCCATTGCTCCCGGTTGGATTCAAACGCCGCTCACCCAGCCCTTGGTCGACGATGCCGCCGCCAGTCGTCGGCTGCTTGACCGCACGCCGCTAGGGCGTTGGGGCCGTCCTGAAGATGTTTCCGGCGCCGCCCTGTTTTTGTGTTCGCCCGCCGCGGAGTTTGTCACGGGCGTTATCCTGCCCGTTGACGGAGGTTTCTCCATCGCGTAGGCGAGATGAAAAGGTTGCATTCTGGATTTCAATCTTTGATAATCGACAGAGTCGTTGGTGTTGTTCGCGCTGGGTCTGGGGAACGCATCAATTAGCTGTTTTGCAGGTCTTTGTCGGGAATGCCATGCTCCGAAAACGAATCATCGCGAATTCTTTCTGGTCGCTATTGCTGATTGTTTTCTGTCTGAACGCCGTTGTTCGAGCAGACGAAACCGCCGGCCAAGCGGTGGCGAAAAAACACTCCGAACCTGCGTGCGTGGCCAATGCCGACTATTTCGTCAACGAAGTCTGGGTGAAGGTTGGCGAACGGACGTGCTTGAAGTGCCACAAAAAAGGCGGCGACGCGCAGGAGAGTGAATTCCTGCTGATCGATCCTTCGTTGAACCGAGAGAATGCCGACGACGCGCTCCGACACAACCTTGCCGCGTTCGGGCGCATGGCGTCTGTGCGCGAAGACGGCGCATCGCGCATGTTGTTGAAGGTGGTCGGCAAACTTGAGCACGGCGGTGAAGATGCGCTAGCGCCGGATTCTTCCGGCTTTCGCATCTTGAAGGAGTTCGTGCGCCAGGTGCGTCGGCAACGCGGCATTGCTTCGCTGCCGTCGTCAGGCCTCACGCAAGTAGACACCGCTCGCTTCTTTGCCTCCTGCCTGATGCTGGATGACCGGAAACTGCTCCGGCGGCTGACGCTTTCATTAGCGGGGCGGCTACCGAATGAGGCGGAGAAAAATCAACTCGCGAAAAGCGGACGCGACGCCTTGGGCCCCATTCTCGATCAGGTGATGCGGGAAGACGCCTTCCACGAACGTTTGCAGGAGGCCTTCAACGATATCTTATTGACGCGCGGTTACGATGGCGTGGCCGAAGGCGCTCTCTCGTACGAGCATTTCAAAACCCGGCTCTGGTACCAGGACCTTAACCCCAATAAAGGTCGTGACAAGGAGGACCGGCTGAAATACTCGCACCCCAAGATGATCGCACACACAAAATTGGTGCGTGAATATCGCGAGGGTATGCGGCGAGAACCGCTGGAGTTGGTCACGTACATCGTTCGCAATGAGCGGCCCTTTACCGAGATCGTGACGGCCGATTACATTCTGGTTTCGCCGTACACCGCGCGCGGCTACGGCATCTTTGAGGAGTTGAAAGATAAGTTCACCGACGTCGAAAACCCGTTCGAATTTATTCCGACGAAGATCGCGGCTTTGGAGTCGCGTAACGGGCGGCAGGCTCAAGAGTCGGAAACAGGTTTTTATCCGCATGCCGGCTTGCTGAGTTCGTTCCAATATTTGAAGCGATACCCCACCACCGAAACCAACCGCAACCGGCTGCGCGTGCGCATGTACTTCCAGCATTTTCTCGGCATCGACCTGCTACGATTGGCGCCCCGCGTGAACGACGCCGCCGCGATCACCGCCGAATATAAAGTTCCCACCATGGAAGCGTCTGATTGCGTGGTCTGTCACAAAATAATGGACCCCATCGCGGGGCTGTTTCAAGACTATTACGTCGTCGACGGCAAGGGAATTTTCGGCCCTCGCAAAGACGGATGGTATGAAGACATGTTTCCGCCGGGCTTGGAAGGCGAAGCCCTGGAGCCGAACCAGCGTTGGCGGTCGCTGCAATGGCTGGGCGAACGCACCGCCCAAGATCCGCGTTTCGCCACGGCGATGGTCGAGCATGTGTGGTACGTCCTCACTGGCCGCAAAACGCTCTCGCCTCCCGACGATATCGACGATCCGCTGTTCGCCGCCAAACGAAAAGCCTATCAGGTGCAACGCCATGAAATCGAACAGATCGCGCGGCGGTTCGCCCAGGCGAATTTCAACCTCAAGCTGGTCTTCAAGGAGTTGGCCGTATCGCCCTTGTATCGCACCGATGGTCTGGCTGCCGCGGTGAACGACCCCGCCCGTTTGGCCGAATTGAACGATGTGGGGCTGGTTCGTATGCTGACGCCCGAACAACTCGAACGCAAGCTATACGCCGTGTTCGGAAAAAAATGGGGCCGCCTGACGAATCCCGAAAGCAAATTCAAAATACTTTACGGCGGCATCGATTCGAAGGCCGTTACCGAACGCATGCCGGACCCCAGCGGAGCGATGGGCGCCATCCAGCGAATTTTGGCCAACGATCTTGCCTGCCAGCACGTGGCGGCCGACTTTTCCCTGCCGGCGGCCCAGCGGCGGCTGTTTCCGTTGATCGAACCAGACGTCGTTCCTAGCATCGCGGACGATGCTCCCGAAACAGAGGCCGACCAACAAATTCGCCGCCAAATCATCTACCTGCACGAACTGTTTTTGGGCCGTTTCGACACCGCCCAAGACGCCGAAGTGCAGCGCACCTACGATCTGTTTTCCGGAATCGTGGCCGACGCGAAATCGCGCGAGGGCATCGAACCGAGAGAAAGTTATTCCTGCCAAACATTAAAAGATAAATCACCCCGCGACCCCGACCCTCACTACACCATCCGCGCCTGGCGGGCCGTCGTCACGTATCTGCTGCGGCAGCAAGAGTTTTTGTATGAGTGAGGATGAGAAGCCCAACGAGAAGCCCGGCTTTTTCGTTTAACGGCAAGCCGAAGGCGGCTGTGTTTGGCGCCCGCGCGTTCGAGCAAGACCGAAAAACGGCCCGACGGCAAAACACAGCCGCCTTCGGCTTGCCGTTAAACGAAGGTAACTGATAGCAGAAGCAAAAAAGCTTAGAGCGACGATGATTCACGGATACCATGTCGTAATTCCGATGTACGGCTTCCGGCTGCCGAACGATCCACGCGGGTCGTGGTCAGATTTCGTTCGCGAATGGGATCTTATCCGCTTTGGTAAAGCGACCAAGACGTTCGGGCGTCGAGAGGTTGCCGATCTTTCAGACGTTGAGTTACAACAATGGAAATCTGGGAGGAGAGCGGTCGCGTATCCGCCCGTGTCCATTGACGGTAAACAGGCGTTGGCGATTGTTCGAGGGTTTAGCGAGAAAGCGCGGAACAGCAACTACACGGTCTGGGCGTGTTCCGTTCTTCCGGAGCACACACATCTTGTGATCGCTCGCCACACTTACAAGGTTGAGCAAATCATGAACCTACTCAAAGGCGCCGCGACAAACCAGATCGTGAAAGAGGGGCGGCATCCGCTGGCTGAGTATGCGGCGCCGGGAAAGCGGCCGCCTCGCATGTGGGCGGCGCGCCAGTGGAAAGTGTATCTCGATTCGGAGGAGGTCATCGAGAGCGCGATTCAATACGTCGTCGACAATCCGAAAAATGAAGGCAAACCGAATCAGAACTGGTCATTCGTGACGCCGTTCGCGGGGATACCGCGGAGCGGATGGACTACATACCATTGATGACCTGTTTATACTCCATACGGCTAATAATGGCTCGTTTAACGGCAAGCCGAAGGCGGCTGTGTTTGGCGCTCGCGCGGTCGAGCAAGACCGGAAAACGGCCAGACGGAAAAACGCAGCCGCCTTCGGCTTGCCGTTAAACGAATGAACGAAGACGAGAGAATGAAGGATCTTCCATGCAACGCCGTAATTTTTTGAAACTCTGTGGTTCGGCCGGTTTGAGTTTGGCGGCGCCGGTTGGGGCCGCGCCGGTTGGTTTTTCTCCACGCGCCGTGCGGGGCGCTGCCGCTGAGCCAGCGCCGTACGCGGGCCCCTATTATGTTGTTTTCAATGCCGCCGGCGGTTGGGATACGACCTATCTGATGGATCCCAAGGGCGTCAACGCGATCAATCGTCTTTACCAGGAAGGCGATATTCTCACGCAGGGCAATCATCGGCTGGCGCCCAACGCCGCGCATATTGAAGGCGGCCTGAGCAACGAAGATTTCTTCAAAAAATACGGCGACGAACTATTGGTTGTCAACGGTCTGGATTATTCGGTCAATAATCATTCTCCCTGTTCCCGATACATGGCCACCGGCAAACTCGATAGTCTGGCCTATCCGACGTTCGCCGCGTTGGTGGCTGCTTGTAATGGCGCCGAAGCGCCGCTGGCCTTCCTGACGTTTGGAAATTATTCCTCCACCGGCAATCTAACGCCCATGGCCCGGGTGCCGTATCTGAATTCGTTGAATCGACTGGCCAATGCCGATGGCGTCAACGGAAACGCCAACAACCGCTACCACGACGATTTCGTAACCGACCGCATCGAGCACGCGCTCCAGGAGCAAATGAAAGCTCGCGCCGCCCAGGCCCGACTACCGCGACTCCAACGCGCCCAGAGCATGCTGTACGCCGCGCAGGTCAACTCCAAGGCGCTCCAACGCGTGACGCCCTACATTCCCAAAACATCGCCCAAGGAGCGGCTTTCGCGGCAAGCCGATATCGCGCTGGCCTCGTTCAAGGCGGGGGTTTGCGTTTCCGCGAACCTGAACATCGGCCAATTCGATAGCCACGCCAACAACGACGTCGACCAAATGAAACTGATTCCAGAAATGCTGGCCGGCGTCGACTACCTAGCCCGCAAGGCCGAAGAGCTAAACATCCGCGATAAACTCGTGATCGTCATTCAGAGCGAAATGGGCCGCACGCCAAAATACAACAAGGGCGACGGCAAGGACCATTGGTCGATCGGTTCGATGATGTTCCTGGGAGGCGGCATTCGCGGCAACCGCGTTGTTGGCGCCACCGACGAAAAGCAGTTCCTCGTGCCGATTGATCCGAAATCATTGGCGACCGACGTGGAGCATGGTATTCGCGTTCGCCCGGAACACATCCATTGGTCGTTGCGGGAATTCGCCGGCATCGACACGCATGAGTTCAGCCAACAATTCCCGCTCAAGGTTGCGGAAGAAGAGCGGCTCCAGGGTTTGTTCGCCTGAACGGCCCGGCGATCAAGAAACGCAAAAAGCCCTCGGATCAAATTCCAAGGGCTTTCTGCTATCTTCCTATTCTATGCGTTGTGCGGAGCGATTGGAATGTCGCACTGCGGCAACGCACAGATGAGTCGGATCAGTGACCGCAGCTGCTGCATCCGCCGCCGCCACAGCTATCGCAGACCGAATCACAGCAACTCGACTTGCAGCCACGCTTCAGCCACCCGAACAAACGGTGGTGGGGTTTGCAGCAAGGCTCGGGAGCGCAGCACGTGGGTTCCGGAGCGCAGCAGGTGGGCTCGGGAGCGCAGCACGTGGGTTCCGGTGCGCAAACGGGCTCGCAGCAGGAACTGCGGTGTCGATGGAGGCGGCTTTTCCACCAGCCCATCAAACGGTGGCCGCGCGGCTTGCAGCAAGGATCGGCATCGCAGCACGTGGGCTCGGGAGCACAGCATGTCGGCTCGGGGGCGCAACAGGTGGGCTCGGGGGCGCAACAGGTGGGCTCACAACAACTGCCGTGGCCCGACAGGCGATTGAGAAGATCAAACGCCTGCGCGTTGGAGGCGGTCAGCACGAAGCTCACGGCCACCAAAGCGGGGACAAGAATACGCATCTTCATAGGGAGGGCTCCTAGAAACCGGGAAAACACTACAACGTTGCCGGCCTTGTTCACCTGAGGGCCGCACAGTCCCGCGGAAATTTTTCCTTCTCGCGGCAATCTGTACTGTCGCACCCACGGCGGTGAAGGCGGCAACTTTTCTAAACTCACCTGTCGTATCGTCCCTCCAGATGCCGCGAATTAACTATTTAGCGTAGTTTTCTATGGCTTCCTATTTACCCAACTGCGGGTTTTGGCGATTCCTCAGACAAGGGCATGCGCGTTTAGCGCAATCCCTGGTAAAAAAGCCCATCGCCGTGTTTGCCAGCGGCAATTGAAAGCTATTCTTTTCCCAGAGCGGCAGGGCCCGCAGGCAGATTGACCCGCATTCTCTTTTTTGCACAGGATTTCACAAAACCATGACGAACAACTCATTGCAAGAACAACCGATATACTCCGACCTAGGCGATGACGAACGCCTGTGCGACTTGGTCGAGATGTTTGTGGATGAAATGCCCCAGCGCATCGGCCAACTGAAAAAAGCGTTCGATGCCGAAGATTGCCAGGAAATCGGCCGATTGGCCCACCAAATGAAAGGCTCCGTCGGTAGTTACGGTTTCCACCAGCTCACCGACTACGCAGCCCGTTTGGAGCGAGCCGTGATCGATGCCGAACCCCGGCAAACGATCGGAGAAATATTGTCGGAGCTTTCCGACGCATGCGCACGGGTTCGCACCGGTGTCCCCCAATAATGCACAACCCAGCGGCGCCCAACGCGGCGCCTTCCCGAACAACGCTCTGAACGCTAGATTTGGCGGTGACAATCGTCGAGCGTAGCGTTCCAATCGCTTCCGTGGAAAACGACGAGCCCTCCGTTTTTTGCCTCAGTCGCAGAGCAGGTTTAGGATATGGCCAAACGCACCATTGAAGATGTTGCGGTCAAGGGCAAACGCGTGCTCATGCGCGTCGACTTCAACGTACCGCTGGACGACGCCGGAAAAATCACCGACGACCGACGAATTCAAATGGCCCTGCCCTCGATTCGATCGGTGATCGATCGCGGCGGACGACTGATTCTCATGAGCCATCTGGGGCGCCCAAAAGGCAATGGCTTCGAAGCCAAGTTCAGTCTGAAGGTCGTGGCCGAAAAGCTCTCCGGAATTCTCTCGCGGGAAGTTGGCTTTGCCTCCAGCGCCATTGGCGAAGCGGCCGCAGCTGAAGTCGATAAACTCGACAACGGCGGCGTTGTGGTCCTTGAAAACCTGCGTTTTCACCCCGGCGAAAAAAAAGGAGATCCTGCCTTCGGAAAAGACTTGGCCAGTTTGGCCGAGATCTATTGCAACGATGCCTTCGGAACCTGCCACCGAACCGACGCCTCCATGGTGGCCTGTCCGCAAGCCATGGGCGACAAACCGAAGGTGGTCGGATTTTTGGTAGCCAAGGAAATCAAGTATCTCTCCGAGGCGATTGCCAATCCCCCGCGGCCGTTTGTGGCTTTGCTGGGCGGCGCGAAAGTTTCCGATAAAATCGAAGTGATTCGCAATCTGCTCACGGTTTGCGATCAAATTCTCATCGGCGGCGCCATGGCCTACACGTTTTCCCTGGCTCAAGGCGGGAGCGTGGGCAACAGTTTGGTGGAGCCGAATAAAGTCGATCTCGCCAAGGAGCTTTTGGCGGCCGGCGGCGACAAACTCGTCCTACCAGTCGACACGCATTGCGGCGACGACTTCTCATCCGACTGCAACAAACAGATCGTTGAGGCGGGGCACATTCCCGAGGGCTTTGAAGGGTTCGATATCGGCCCCAAAACGGCGGCCGCTTTCGCCGACATCATCAGCCGGGCGAAAACGGTGGTTTGGAACGGCCCGATGGGCGTCTTTGAAATGCCGCCGTTCGATAGCGGCACGCGCCAAGTGGCCCAGGCCATCGCCCAGAGTTCGGCCATTAGCATCATCGGCGGGGGCGACAGCGCCGCGGCCATCGGCCAATTCGGCTTGGCCGACAAAGTTTCACACGTAAGCACCGGCGGTGGCGCCAGCCTAGCGATGCTCGAAGGCAAGCCATTCAAAGCCGTGGATCTGCTCGACGATAAGTAAGGCTTGTGGCTTTAGTTGTCGAAGGCTGTCCAGCAGGAACCCTTTTGTTTCGCCAATGGGTTTCAGATTCGAAAAGTTGATTCTCTCTCAGCGGCGTGGTAGCGTAGCTGATGAATCATTTGACGAGCACCCAAGACGGGAGGCAAGGTGATGACGGCGGAAATCGCAGTTCTCAACAAGTCGGCCGTGGCGTTGGCGGCTGACAGCTTGGTAACTGTTGATCGTGGAAGCAATGCAGACAGAAAGACATACAACGTCAATAAATTGTTTTCACTTTCAAAGCATCATCCTGTCGGAATCATGGTGTACGGGGCTGCGGAACTTTTGGGAACTCCGTGGGAAACCATCATCAAGGTATACCGTCAAGGTCTTGTTTTGCCCCAGTTGGACGCTGAGCTTTAAGAGTGTGCTAGAGTTTAGCACTCACGAAAAGGAGAAGCTCAATGTCGAAAAGAACGTATTTGTCGCCTGAACAGAAAGTAGCGATTGTGAGGCGGCATCTGTTGGAG
>JAJRWU010000205.1 GCA_024276655.1 Planctomycetota bacterium | reverse complement strand
TGCGGCGGTAGCCTCCAAATGACTTTGTTCGGCCGGCAACTCCGGTTGGAAAACGCCGGCAATTCCACACATGGGTCAATCCTTGGATGTTGTCGGCGGAAGGGCGTTCAAGATTTGCTCCCACTGCGCGAAGAAAGCGTCGGGGCTGAATCGTTCAACGACTTCCACGGCGCGCTCGGCGAATTGTCGACGCAGCCCATCATCGGCTATTAGCTTTTCCAATGCAGCCGCCATCGCCGCGATATCTTCGGGCGGCGTTAGCAGGCCGTCGATGTTGTGGCGGATAATCTCGCTCGGTCCGCTGGGGCAATCGAAACTGATCGGCGCCAGTCCGCAGGCCATGGCTTCCAACAGCGCGTTGGGAAAGCCTTCGTATTTCGAGGGCAGCACAAAAATCTGCGCCCGGCAAAGCTCGGCGACTGGGCTCTCCAGCCAACCGCATAATTCGACCCGCGTTTGGAGGCCGTGCTTTTGCACCAAGCTTTCGAGTTGCGGACGTTGCTCGCCTTCGCCGATGATTTTTAATTTCCAGCCAGGATGTTTCGCGGCCACGCGCGCGAACGCTTCAATGAGTGCGTCGAACCCTTTTTCTTGGCTCAAGCGGCCCAACCCGATAACCAGCAGCGCACGCTCCTCCCACTTCGGCATGATTTGCGGAACGGCCGCCGGCCACACACAATTCGGAATCACAACCACCGGCCGACGCCCGGCAAGTTGTTGCACAAAACTTTTAACGGCGGCGGTCTGCACCACCACCGCCGCAGCGGCGGGATACAGCCGCCGCCGCAGCCAAGACCAAATGCGGCCGATGTTGTGCCGCCGGGGGTCGGTCCTTTCGCAAACCACCACGCGCTGTTGTAAGCCCCAACAAGCCAGTAATGTCAAGACATTGGTTTTGTCGGTAAAGCTCACCACCCACTCGCTGTCGGCTTGCCGGATCGCTTTTCGCAGCCGCCGCCAACGGCGAAAATTGTTCACCAGCGCTGCAAGCTTGTTGGGCGAAACGCCCATGGCATCCAACCCCACGCGGCGCACGCCTGGCGCTGTGTGGTGAACATCGTTGGCCGCTGCGTCGAGCGTGATTAAAGTCACCTGGCGGCCGCGATCCGACCACGCATTAGCCAACAGGGCTATCGATTTCTCGGCCCCGCCGCCGCGCAAGGAGTGGATGACCAAGGTCAGACGCTGTGACATATTTTCAAAATCTATACCGCTAGGGACCCGCCCGAAGTTTATTTACTGAAATTAAAAGCCCGGCATTTTCAAAATGCCGGGCTTTTCCTCGCAGCAACGGGTCCTATTTCAAAATCGATACCGCCGTGGAGCCGACCGTGGTTTATTTGTCCCGTGGCAAGTTGACCGGTTTGCCGTCCGCCATCTGGAGCAACTTCAAAAAGGTTCCCGGATCAATCGTCGCGGCTATAAAGTGGATAGAGCCATCGGCAAAGGCGGTGTTAAAACCGCCGGGGTGCGCATTTCCCACTCCAACGAGCGTGTTTTTAGGATCATACTTGAAGTCAATGGGTTCGGTCCAGGGTGCGGAGGCGTCGTCGTTGGCTTCCAAAACAAGCAGCGTGTTCGATGTCCCGTCGGTAATTTGGGCGAAGCGCGTCTTGTTGCGGCCTTCAAAAATCGAGCCTGGGCCGGTGGGGGCTAGGTAGTTCGACCGCGTTGTTCCCGGCAAACTGCTGGACGGATTGTGGTAGACGCTCGGCATCGAATGGAGAAACTTTTTATTGTGTTCGCTGTTCCAGGGTTCGTCCAAATGGAATTGGTTGTAGAGCGCCCCTTGTTCCAGGAATGGCAACAGATGCACGCGCCAACTGAGTAGCGGCTGGCCGTTTTCGTCGAAGCTGGCCCGCGATGGGAACGCGTTGAAGGTGTCGTGGTAGTTGTGCATCGCGAGGGCGATTTGCTTAAGATTATTCGACGACTGCATGCGCCGGGCCGCTTCGCGCGCCGCCTGAACGGCCGGCAACAGCATTCCGACCAAAATGCCGATGATAGCCACGTTTCCGCCGCTGATACCGTCGTGCGAAAGCCGCAGTTTTCTGCCCTCACGTTGCGGACGAAACATATCAACCAACCGCCGTGTGGTTCTTTGCCCGTACTGCGCCATGGCCTGCTGAACTGGGTCATCGCTTGCTAACTCATCGTTGATTTCGGCCAGCGCCGCCTGTTGGGCCATATCCAACAGTTCGTTGAGCAGCGTGAGCAGTTCCTGGGCGTCGTCTTCGGTAGGCGAAAGCAACACCAGTGAGGCGCCGGCCTTTCCAGTGACCGATAAATCCGCCTTGGCGGCATCAATCAACTCAGGCAGACGCTTGAACTTTTCCAGTGCGGGCGGCGCCGGTGCGCGAGCCAGTTCCGCTGAAAGCATGGGGCGAATCGGTTTGAGCACCGCCACCAACATGACGTCTGACGAATTGTTTGTTTTGCCGAGTAGTCGGCTGAGGGCGCCTCCCACAGGATTCTTCCGATTGGCCAACATTTTTTTAAGGAACGCGTCGTTGGCGACCAACAACGTTTGCTCGTCGGGCATGAAAAAGCTGGGCGCTAGCGGCTGTTGCGATTGCCGATACAAACGGCCATCCAACTGAGTGTTCACCAGAGGCAGGTTCGGCGGCAGTTTCAACGCCTGGAGTTGAAACGGCTTGGCGAGGCGAAACACCACGCCGTAACTCGGCGGGCCTTGTTCTGGCGGTTCGACAAACGCCAGCACCTGTTCGACATCCAGCGGGTCAATGCCCAGCGTTTGCTTGCCCATTGCCGAGAGCACTTCGACCGGAAGCATTTCCATTTCGGGCGCCGTCAGCACACGACGCGGGTGCGCCACCAGAGCCGCAACCGCGCCGGGCGTGATGTACGAGACATCAAGTTTCCTTGCCGCGGACGGCTTCGTTTTTTCTTGTGCGTAGCCCAACGACGGCCCCGCCGCCATCAATGCCGCCACCCCCCAAACGATTCCCTTGCGAACGCGGAGCATGCTTCACCTGCTTGGTTATGAGAAGTGACGAAGAGAATTGACTCTCTGGCAATTTTGACGCCCCCGCGCGCCGGTTGCAACTCCCCAGCCACTCTTCTGGCGGATCTCCCTTTTTCGTATCCACCCGTTCAACGCGGGCGTGTAGTTGGGCGTACGCTCCGGGAGCGTTTTTTGTAATCCATTCTGGAAAGCACGCTAAACGGACACACGACTCATTCCGGCGCCCGCCTTTCATTGCTTCACCCAGTATTCAAGGGTAGACTTATACTTCAACACGGCTAACACTGGCTCGTTTAACGGCAAGCCGAAGGCGACTGCGTTTTCGGTCTTGCTCAAACGGTTTGGCTCAAAACGCAGTCGCCTTCGGCTTGCCGTTAAACGAAAAGGCGCCATTTTCAACCGTGCGCGGTATAAGTGCTCCGAACAGCGCCGTTGGTTAAAAAACAGTCACCAAAAAGACAGGCTGATGTCAAAACGTCTTTCACAAAACACTCTGTTTCTTCCGCGATTCACCTTGGCAATCGCCCTGGCGCTGCTGGCCACAATTTCGGCGGCGGTCGCCAAGGAGGCGCCGGATTACAACAAGCAAATCGCGCCGCTGCTGAATAAGTACTGCGCCGGCTGCCATAACGCAGAAGATCGGGAAGGCGATTTTTCCCTCGAAACATTCGCGCAACTGCAGGAGGGCGGTGAAAACGGTGTTGTCCTCTCGCCCGGCAGTGCGGCCTCCAGTCGACTGATTGGCGTCTTGACCGGCAGCCTGGAGCCAAGCATGCCGCCCGAAGATAATGAAGCCCCGACCGAAGAAGAAATCCAATTGCTGCAAGACTGGGTCGACGCCGGCGCGCCCGGTCCTGACGGCGCCGAACCCGACCGCACCAAGCTGCACACGCCCCATATCGAACCGGGCAAAAACGCGGCGCGCGCCGTCACGACGATGGCCTGGTCGCCGACGGATGATCTGATCGCCGTGGGTCGCTTTCAAGAAGTGGTGCTGCAAAAAGCGGCGTCGTTAAGAAACGCGTCGCAAGAAAACGCATCGCGGGAAACGGTGAGAAAATTAGGGCCCCATCCCGGCAAGGTGAACGACATTCGCTTCTCCAGCGACGGCAAACAGATCGTCACCGCGACTGGAATCGTGGGGCTGTACGGCAAGGCGATGCTCTTCAACACGGCCGACGGCAAGCTGCTGCGTGAGTTTCAAGGCCATCGCGATACGGTGTACGCCGTGGCGCTCAGCCCCAACGGAAAAGTGCTGGCCACCGGCGGGTACGACCGAAAAATCATTCTCTGGGATGTCGCGACCGGCAAACAGTTGCGCACGCTCAGCGGCCACAACGGCGCCATTTACGATTTGGCCTTCCATCCCGGCGGCGACCTGCTGGCCTCCGCCAGCGGCGACGACACCGTAAAACTTTGGCAAGTCTCGACCGGCGCCCGGCTCGACACATTGAGCCAACCGCTGAGCGAGCAGTATGCGGTGGCCTTTAGCCCCGACGGACGTTTCGTCGCGGCGGCTGGAGTCGACCACCGCATTCGCGTGTGGCGGATCGTTTCGTTGACAAAAGCCAAGATCAATCCTCTCGTTTATGCTCGCTTTGCCCACGAAGCCCCGATCATTCAGTTGCAGTACACGTCGGACGGCGCGGCATTGGTTTCATCCGCCGAAGACAAAACGCTCAAGCTCTGGAACACCAACGGCTACCTACAAGACACCGATTACGAGCGGCAGCCCGATATCGCCGCCGCGCTGGCTCTTTCTCCAAAGGGCGACCGCCTGTTGGTCGGGCGGTTGAACGGCGAGATTCAGGAATATCCGCTGCGGTTGCAAAAACAGGCGGCGGCAAATACTCACGCCGCCGGAGAAGTTGCCGCCTCGCGCGGGAGCGTCGTCGCGCTGGAAACGGTCGATGAAATCGAACCCAACAACACGGCCGAAACGGCCACCGTGCTCAAGGGGCCGGCCAAAATCAAGGGGCTGATCCATTCCGCCGGCGGCACAAGCGGCCTCGACCAAGATCTGTATCGCTTCCATTCCCTTGCCGGTAGCGAGTGGGTGATGGAAATCAAGGCCGCGCGCGATAAGTCGCCCCTGGATTCCTATATTGAAGTGCTTGACGCCCAAGGCAAGCCGATCCAACGCGTGCTTTTGCAGGCGGTGCGAGATTCCTATTTCACTTTTCGCGGCAAGGACTCGAACACGTCGAACGATTTTCGCGTGCAAAACTGGCGTGAAATGGAGTTGAACGAATACCTCTATTCCGCCGGCGAAGTGGTCAAACTTTGGCTCTATCCGCGCGGCCCCGATTCGGGCTTCAAGGTTTATCCTGGCGAGGGAAATCGGTACGGCTTCTTCGACACCACGCCGCTCTCGCACGCGCTCAACGAACCTTGTTATATTGTCGAGCCGCATGCGCCCGGCGCGGAGTTAATTCCCAATGGCCTGCCGGTGTTTCCGGTGTATTATGAAAACGACGATGAATCCCACCGCCGATTCGGCGCCGATTCCAAGCTGGCCTTCACCGCGCCGGCCGAAGGCGATTATCTGCTGCGTGTTTCCGATGTGCGCGGCCTGCAAGGCGCCGACTTCAAATACGAACTCACGATCCGGCCCCGGCGAGCCGATTTCACCGTTTCACTGGGCGGCGCGAATCCTAACGTGAACGCCGGCAGTGCGCGAGAATTTAGTGTTCGGGCGAATCGGCTCGATAATTTCGAGGGCGAAATTCGCGTGGAAATTAGCGGCCTGCCGCCCGGTTTCAGCGTCACTTCGCCGCTGGTCATTCAAGCCGGTCATAATGTTGCTTACGGCGTACTCAGCGCCGCGGCCGACGCACCCAAGCCGACGGCCGAGAACGCCAAAAACTCGAAGGTGACGGCCACGGCGGCAATCGATGGCGAAGCCGTTACTCACGATGTCAACAATTTGGGCGAAATCAAACTTTCAGGCCCCCCCAAATTGCGCGTGCGTTTGCTTGCCGCGGCTGGCGGTAAAGAAGATGCGGCTGGCAAGGAAGATGAAGCCAAGGAAGCCGCGCCGCTGGAGCTTGTCATTGCGCCGGGTGAAACCATCATGGCCCGCGTGCGGGTGGAGCGGCTCGATTTCAAGAATCGCGTGTCGTTTGGCAACGACGACGCTGGCCGCAATCTGCCGCATGGGGTGTATGTCGACAACATCGGCCTCAACGGTTTGATGATCGTCAAAGGTCAAACGGAAAGGACTTTCTATCTCACCGCCGCCAGTTGGACGCCCGAAACCACCCGGCTTTTTCATCTGCGCGCCACCGACGATGGCGGCCAGGCTTCGGCGCCGGTTATTCTCCACGTGCGAAAACGCAAACTGGCCAACACCGAAAAGTAAATTGCCTTCGGTCGTTCCGTCATTCCCGCGCGGGCGGGAACCCAGCCGGCTTGCGTACAACACTGGATTCCCGCCTACGCGGGAATGACGGTGCGCGCCCGTTCCGCCTTGTATCTCGTGTTTTGTGTCAGCTTTTTTCGCCAGTGGAATCAAACGCTCGCACCATTTGAAGGAGCGACACAATCGCCAGTGGAATGGAAAGAATGACCAGAAAACCCGAGCCCAGGATCAAAACAGCAACGACACCTGAACTAGCATATCCGCCCATTGCACGGTTGCTTGCCAGATATACCGCGAATAAAACGGTCAACAACAGGAGATGTCTTAGGTTCATCGTCGAGCGGCGTTCCCAGGAAAGCACGCAGCGCGTTGCCAGAAAAATCAAACACAGCGCGGTCGCCGCGTCGATCAACAAAAACGCCGGATCGATTTCCGTCAAAGGCGCGTGGCCTAAAAATGGCCAAGGTGAATAAATCAACCTATGGAAATCGAATTTCGCATCCACCACTTCCGTCATGTAGGCGAGCGGCCAGCCATGCCGATAGGGTGCGTAGTCATTCGACCAGAACGAAAAAACACTGTTGCTGGGAAACACGTTAGCCACGACAAAGGAAACCACGAAGGATATGAACACGATAATCGTAATTGGCCGCGATTGCCCTTTCATTTTCCGGTCCGCCTTGCGACGCCGCTCCGGCGAAGCTCCTCAAGAATCGATGCGTTGGAAGCTGCGTGAAATGTATTCGCCAGATCAAAAGCCCGGCATTTTGAAAATGCCGGGCTTTTTCGGTTTGCCATCGGTAACTTATTCTTCCGCGATGCGTCAGGCTTCCAGCTCAATCTTGCGGGGCCACTGCTGGTAGGCTTCCCAGTAGGTTTTTTTCAAAGCGATTTCGTCGTCTTCGGCCGAAGGCTGCACGCGGCCGTTAGCGTCGATTGCCCGAGAAACAACCGTGTGTTTTCCTGGCGAGAGGCCGCCAAGATCGATCGAGAAGAAAGTCCAACAGTATTTGGAGCGGGGTTCGGCGTCAATGGCGGCTTCGCGCCATTGGCCGTCATCGACCTTGACTTCAACCTTGGCAATCGGAGTGCCATCTCCCCAAACCGCTCCGTACGCCTTCGCCGGCACGACGCCATCGGTGGTCGGTTGGCGGGTGACGCGGGCGATGATCGATTTCAAATTCATGCGCGTCACCGAAGATTCCACGAACACGACTTCTCCATCGCGTTTCTCGCCGCGCAATGTTACGTAATCGCGGCCCATGAATCGCCCCATGTAGCGGCGGTCGCGCAGTTCGATGCGCGTCAACCATTTCACATTCGCGATGCCGTACCAGCCCGGTCGGATCAAACGCAAGGGAGCGCCGTTGCGCGCTTCGATCGGTTCTCCATTTCGCTCGTAGGCCAGAATATTCAAAGGATTGAGCGCGTTTTCGAGTGACATGCTCCGCCCAAAGGGAACTTCAACCGTCACCTTGCGAACCTTTTCCTCTTTGCGATCAAGGCCGAAAAACACCACTTCGGTGGCTTCCGGCTTCACGCCGCACGACTTCAGCAAGGAAGCCAATGAGGCGCCTTTCCACTTGCTGTTGTAAATGGCGCCGATGAACCCCTTGCCGGCGCCGTTGCCCGAACACTCCAGCGTCATTAGCCGCTCTTCCGTGGGCAAGGCGTGGATGTCATCGACGGTGAGCGTTTTTGGCTTATCGACCAAACCCGTGATTTCGAGTTTGAATTCCTGGGGATCGATCTTCGGTTGGTTGTAATGCGCGACGCTAAAGACCTGATCTTGCGGCGTCAGCCAACTGTCGAGCGTTTCCCAATCGAGCATGTTAGGTCGCGAGCGGGGAACGTCGAGAAAAGGCACAAGCTCCTCGCCTTCTTGCTCGGCGGCAAAAGCGAAATCGGCGGAAGCCATGTACGCCAATAGCGCGCCGACCGATACAGCCCCCGTTTGCAGAGCTTCGCGGCGTGTGGGCGATTTTTTCGAGGAAGACAAAGGCATGTCGGGGGAATCCTTATGAGGCGAAGGTTGTGTTGTTGATTGAAGTGTGTTGTTGATTGAAGACGACCGGTGATGAGAATTTCCCAACGCGTTACGGTCTTCCCGTGGCGAAAATATCGAGTGTGCGATTTTCTCCCGCCGCCAACCGAATCGACTGGCTCGATTCAAATCCTCCCGCAGGGTGTTTCATGGTGAGTCGATATTCCCCGGGGGGCGCGTGGATTTGAAAACGACCATCAGACGCAGTGATCTGATAGTAAGGATGATCGAACACATAAATCCAGGCGCGCATCGTACTATGAAGTTTACAGCCGATGTCGAGCGGACGCTCCACTCCCAGTCCGCGAGGAAACTTCATCACCTGCTCAGCGCCGCCGCTCAACGTGAGACTAAAAGTATAGACCGCATTGGAAGCCGATACATTATGCACGCGAGGATCGCTGTTGAGAAACCGTACGCTATCGCCCGATCGGATCGCCAGAATTTCCGGCGTGAACCGAAAGTCTTTTTGGTCCAAGACGGCGGTTTGGGGCGAAGCGTTCTTTATTTTGCGGCCCCGCCCCTTGGGCTTGAGAACCACGATCGCCTCGGCAAGCCAGCCTTTTTTCGAATCTCGCACATAATAACGGGCGAATCGCCACCTGGGGCCCGAACCCGGTTTGTAGATCACGCGTCCTGTAATGGTGGCTTGCGTTTTGCTGGGTGCGGGGGAATCTGTCTCGGCGCGGCAGGTGGAATTGCAAATGCAAATCTGGGCAACCGCCATCGCTAGAAATGCGGGGAGCAGAAGAAACGTTTGCGGGGTGCGGCGCATGGCGGATGATCTCAACGCGGGAGAGAGCAACAGAACGATGAAAAACACAAAACACCCAGCATAACACGCCTAGCAACGCCGCGCCTACGAACAACGACGTCGGGTTGACGAACCGTCGGCTGCGTCGATAAAATACGCGGCTTGCCAGCGTTGCGGGTGTGGCGGAATTGGCAGACGCGCTAGGTTGAGGGCCTAGTGACCTTTATTGGTCGTGGAGGTTCAAATCCTCTCACCCGCACTTCGTAAGTACAGCGGCAGGAACAAACGCACCCGCCGCTCGGGGGCTTTTGAGAAACCATTGTCCTGGGGGCGCCTTTCGTTCCGCGAAGGTAACGGATTTCGTTTCGTTCTCACAGCGAAAGACCACAATAAAAAACCTCGCGGCCTTTGCCCCTCTAGAATTCCTGAAACGCGAATTTAATGATCATGGTCATGATCGTGATGGCCGCAAAATTCGTCGAAACGCGGCCAAAGATCGCGCAGGCGGTGAGGCGACTGCCCTTCCTTGCGCATGGCTTGCCCGGAATCGATGATCTTTTGGATCAGCGCCGCGCGCGATTGAGCGTCTTGCAGACGTAACCGCAGATCTTCGCCGCGGTCGAAATAGCGGCGACCATCGATCCAGGTTTGTTCGCAGCGTGAAAAGTTGGAAAGCGGATCACCGCTCCAGAGCACAAGGTCGGCCTGCTTGCCGGCTTCCAGCGAACCCACATATTTTTCGATGCGCAATTGCTTGGCGGGGTTGAGGGTCACGAACTTCAAGGCTTCTTCGGGCGAAACGCCGCCGTACTTCACCGCCTTGGCCGCTTCCTGGTTCAAATGCCGCGCCAGTTCGCGGTCGTCGGAGTTGAACGACACCACCACGCCGGCCTTGTGCATTAACGCGCCGTTGTAGGGGATGGCGTCGTAGACTTCGAGTTTGTAGGCCCACCAATCGGAAAACGAAGAACCCATGGCGCCGTGCTTGGCCATGGCATCGGCCACTTTATAACCTTCCAAAATATGTTGGAACGTGCCGATTTGAACGCCAAAATCGTCGAGCGTGCGGATTAAAGCCAGGATTTCATCTTGGCGATAACTGTGGCAGTGAATCCAGCGGCTGCCGGAAAGAATTTCGGCAATCGCTTGCTGTTCCAGATCGACGCGGGGCGGCAAGCCGGTGCGATTCTCTTTCCAATCGGCCCACCGCCGCCGATATTCCTTGGCGGCGGTGAACGCATCGCGCATGATCTGCTCGACGCCCATGCGCGTTTGCGGATACCGCGTGGTGTATTTGTCGCCCCAGTTGCTTTGCTTGACATTTTCACCGAGCGCGAACTTGACGCCCTGCGGCGCCTGCTTGAACTTCATCTCTTCGGGCAACGCGCCCCACCGCAATTTGATGACTTGGTTTTGCCCGCCGATCGGATTGGCCGAACCATGCAGAATGTTGGATGTCGTGACGCCGCCAGCGAGTTGCTGGTAGATGGCGATATCGGCGGCGTCGATAAAATCTCCGATGCGAACTTCGGCGGTAATCGCTTGTCCGCTCTCGTTGACGCCGCCGTCGGTCGCCATATGGGAATGGCAATCAATAATACCGGGCGAAATATGTTTGCCGCTCGCATCGACGATCGTCGCGCCCTTGGGAATGACCACCGACTTGCCAACAGCCGTGATCAGCCCGTGTTGCACAAGAACGGTGGCGTCTTCGAGAATACCCTGGGGGCCGCAGGTCCAAACGGTGGCATGCGTGAAAGCGATTCTTTGGGGTTGTTCGGGCGGGGCTTTGCGGCCCCGGGCGCCGAGCGGAAAGTTGACCGCGAACGAAGCCGGCTGGGGGGATTTGTCTTCTTTTCCATCGTCGTCTTCATCTTTTTTTTTATCTTCACCACCAGACGTCTCGAACGGCTTTTTGCGGGTGGCGGTCAATTCGGCGCGCAGGCCGTTGGGAAACACAATGGCGCCGATCCAACGCTGGTTGTCGTCGGCCCGTGAAACGACGACCGATAAACGCGCCAAACCCGGTTTGCCGAACAATTTGGAAGGAAACGTGCAACTCAACTGCGAATCGCGCAGGGCGACCTTCTTCAATTTCGCCTCGGTCTCTTTCTTCGTCTTCCGCTCTTGTTTTTCCTCTTTCTTCTCGCCTTCCTTCTTCTCCTCGGTTTTCTTCTCTTCAGCCTTTTCCTCTTCGCCTTTCTTCTTCTCCAGCGTCAGACGCACTTCGCCTTTGAGTTTTCCGGGTTCGCCACTGAGGTCGAGAAAGAACTTTTTTGGGCCTTTACCTGAAAGTGCAACTTGCCAAACGCCGCGCACATCGAGCGGCGGGGCCTTTTTGATTTCGTAACGAACGCCGCGAACCCACGTTTCAAAAACTTTGGTCTTTTTGTTGAAGAGGTCGCCGTCGGTCAAGAAGAAACAGGCCAGTTTCCCTCGTTCGAGCGTACCGAGCTGGCTGGCCACTCCGAGTAGTTCGGCGGAGTTGGTGGTCAGCGCCGCAAGGGCGGCTTCGGCGGGAAGGCCGCGCTCCACCGCCGCACGCACCGATTGAAGGAACTTACCGCGGTCTGCCAGTCCGGCGGACGTGAAGGCGATCTTGATTCCCACCGCGTGCAAACGCGCCGGGTTTTCGGGGGCGTGGTCCCAGTGCATGAGGTCTTCCAACGTGACATTGCGCGACGCCTCCCAGGTCGCGACGTTCGGCGGTTTGGGAAAGTTCACCGGCACGATCATCGGACGCCCCAAGGCGCGTACCGCCGCCAAACGGCGGTACGCATGGCCGTTATCTCGGAGCACGATTCGCAAGGCGAACTCACGTGCAAAGCGGTCGGCGCGTAACAGGTATTGTTCATCGTTGGCGTCGATCACGACCAGCTTGTCGCCGCCGGCGTATCCAACCAGCGCCGCCAGGGCGTCGTTACGTTCAGGCGGCGGCGTTTGGCTATCTGAGCGATGGGCGCTCCAGGCATCGCGATGCCACGCGGCGTCGTACATTGCCTGCCGGGCAAGCGCCACGGCGCCCATCGGCGAATTCGGGTATTGATCCCGCCCGCCGCGTGAAACGGTCAGCCGCATGTGCAGCGCGACGTCTTGATTCACGATTGCCCGCGACGCCTTCCCGTCCGTGGTCACGACCGCACTGACTCCCTTAATGATTCCGCTGCTGGGCGCCGCCAGCATGGAGGTGACGCCTTGGGAGCGGAGTTTTTTGTTGGCGGCTTCGTCGGCTTTGTAGAGAGCAGCGACGCGCGCCTCCGGACGAATGCGATCATTCCAGTACGGCGCCGAACCCAGAGCGGCCGAAGACGGCAGAGAAACGGGGCTGTAGGCGTCGAGCAGTCCTGGGTAAATCGTCTTGCCGCTGGCATCCCAAATTTGGGCGTCGGCGGGAGGTTTGATATCGGCGCCCACGGCCACGATGACGCCATCTCGAATGACGAGCACGCCCGACTCCAAAACCCGGCCCGGCGAAATCACGATTCGGCCGCCCACCAAGGCATGCACCGCCGGGGTCGCGCGTCGAATCCCTTGCGGGGGGATGGTTGTCGGCGGGGCGGCGGGCAAGGGGTCGACCATGCCCGACAAACCAACCAACAAGAAGCAACCAAGAATCACTCGCCAAGTCTGGAGCACGGCGCCAACCTCAGAAAAAGTTTGAACCGGGGGAAGCACGCGAACCGCCGTAATGGGGTGGCTCGGCATGTTTGCAAGAATAGCATGCCGCCGCCCGGAATGCGCGTTTTCCAACTACCGCGATTGCAATGCTTGCAAGGCGCCAATCGCTTCGATGCCGCTGAGCCCAAAGCATTCGTGGAGCAACATCAGTGCGTTGTTGGGATTCGCATCGTCGACGATAAACCGCAGCCGTTTGGCCTTCTCCAGAAAATGCGGATCGACCTGCATGTGCTCCAAAAATGTGCCTGCACAACGCTCCGCCCGCGCTGCGGGAAGATTGCACAACACGGCCAGGGCCTGGCTGGCGCCGGGGAGGTTGCCAATGCTGATATGCATGGCAAAGGTTTGAAACGAGGGCCCCGCCGCCGGGGCGTCGTCAGCCATCGGCGGCGCGGGCAAGGCCAGCGAATTCATAGTGTGAACTTCGGCTGCGTTGGCGGAGGGCTCCGGCGTTACGTGAATGGGCTCCCAGTCGTCGGCGGGCGGGTCTTTCAGTTGCTGCGGTTGCGAAACGCCGACGTTCTCCGCCGGAAGGCTGCTGAGCATCTGACTGACATGGACCAACCGACCGGCTATTTGCTCGTGAACCCCGTCGATTTCTCCCATGTACGACAGGCCTTCTGCGTCTTCGAGAATTTCCTCGCGGAGTTCAACAACGCGTTCCGCCAGACGGTCGCTGAGAATATCGCGAGCCTGTTTGAGAATCTGAATTGCTTCTTCGCGCTTGCCCATTGGGCCACCATGAATAAGAGGTGAATAAACGCCGCAGAAAGCCCGCCCCTCAAAGGGCGTATTGGAAACACCCTCTTAAAACATATCCTATGGGCGGCGCGGCGGACGAAATCGTCGCTGCATTTGCTTCCAGCTTATTCAAAGCCCGCGCTGACGCCAAGAAAATTACTCGGCGGTGGAGAAATTTGCCGATGTTTGTGCCGTCTCGGCCGATTGTGCTGGTTATTTTTCCACGCGGTCGGCGGTTTTCATCGCGCCGGCGACCATCAGCAGCACCACCGCCAAGCCGACGTTCACATTCAGCCACATGGATTCTTTTTCACGAAATTTTTGCGCGTTTTCACTCTTGCCCGACAAAAGACTCGTGATATACAAAATCGCTAGGGCGAGCAACAATTTGAGGCCCAACAGCGGATGATAATAGCCGCCGGGGAAGTCGTACGCCTTGATCGTGAGCATCATGTTGACAAAACCGCTGAGCAGCAACATGCTCGCTGTTCCCATCACAACCTTGGACCAACGGCGGCGAACCACATCTTGGAAGTTAGCACGGTGCTCGTCCTCCAGCTCCCGCACCGCCGGTTGGAACGAAAACCGCAAGAAAAAGATACCGCCAATCAGGGCCATGGCGGGAAAAATATGCATCCAACGAAAAAAAGTAGCGAAATACAGCATCGGGAAGACCTATCGGTTTGAAAAGGAAACGCAAGGCGCCGGTTCGAACGATCGTCCGCAAAAAGCCGCGCAGGCCGGCCAAGGCGCCACGCAGAACGCGCCGAACCTAGCGCAACAGGGGCCCTCGTCGTCGAACCCTTTGATCGTACGAGCGGTTGGGTGTTTAAGCAACGGGGCGGTGTTGACAGCAATGCTCTGGGGCGAGCCAATATTGCAGGGCTTATGAAATGACTCTTGCGCTGTATCTGTTGGCACGAAATGTTTGATCCGATAGACTTTTGGCATGCGCAAAAAGAAAAAAACAAGTCGCCCTCCACGTCTGGAGTAAAGTCATCCCGTTGGCCGACTGATCGCTCATGGAATCTGAAATGCAAACAGAATTTGACTTCGAGGAAAAGCCTGAGTGGTTGTTGCACGCAGATGAAATCTTCGAGCAGGCCGACGAAAATCTGCTTCGCAAGCTTGGCGAAGACAGGCGGCTTGAAAGAAAGACGGCATCTTTTTCTGGTGAAAAACTCGGTGAATACATCTCGATGTGGGCAAACACTTCACCAGAAGGCGGAATAATAGTCTCTGGAATGCTCGACAATGGGGAGTGCGAAGGCTTCCAGAAAAAAACTCGGGATTACATCAATAAATTGGAACAAGTGGGGCAAACATTCTGCCCTGACGCCTCTGTTCAGACACGCCGCGTCGAGGTTTTAAATCAATCTGGCGAACAAGACTTCATTGTCCTTTTTAGAGTTAAATACCACCCCGACATCGTCGT
>JAJRWU010000204.1 GCA_024276655.1 Planctomycetota bacterium | reverse complement strand
GCTATCGGAGGGCTTCAACGACCGGGTTACCCCGAGAACATCGCCTCCTCAGCTACATGATTAACGAACAATGATCATGCTCAACTCCTTTCATTTGAGTAGATCAGACAGGCTTCGCCTGGCGCACCAAAGGCGCGGAGGGCCGCAGAGAAGAAATTGAGAAGAAACGACGTAGCCATTGAATCGCGTCGTCAACTTGGGCGGGGATGACTGGCGCCGCTCCTCTGCGGCCCTCCGCGCCTTTGCGTTCTAGTCCGGCGGCGAGCAATCCGCGGCCTCCGTCGAGGAAACGAAGGCTTCGCCCTGTTGCTCGGCGCCGCCCCATTCTCGCGTAGCGCGAATCAACGCCGCCCAGAACGGCAGTATGGTTGTCACTCCCCAAATGGCGAACAAAACTTTCATCGTCGCGATGCTGGGAATCGTGGCCATCTGGAACCCAAAAACTCCAGTGGAGCAAAGTGCGAAGGCGAGGAGTTTTCTGGCCGAGATTCGATCCGCCAAGGGTCCGCCCAATAAGTAGGCGAACATCGCGATGATTCCGTAGTTGAAGAACAGCCAGCCCAACTGTTCGTCGTTCATGCCAAACACATTCAGAAACGATGGCCCGAAATAACGAGCGACCGCGAAGGGTAGTCCGAAAATTGCTTCGCCCGCCAAAATGAGGCTGCACATCGTCACGATGCGAGATCTACGCATGTTCGGCTTTCTTATTTGGGCGGCGCTAGGTTGCGGCAAGATAGCGAGATTATCGAGGGTTTGCTTGATTCAGACGACCCCTCTGGCGCCCGCCGGTAAAGGGGGAGCTGGCATCCCGCTGGTTCATAGAGAAGACTAAACCTCACTTAGGATCGCTCGGGAAATTAGTGTCGTAGCCATGCTCGCCAGAGCGTGGGATGGTTCACCGCTCACCCACCGTCTGGCGACGATGGCTACACAAATGCGACAGTTATTTATCGAGCGATGCTTATCAATTGTTATTGGTCCGTTTTCAGATCAAACCGCCTCTATCTTCCTTCTTCCTTGGCGGTTTGTGGGTCATGCCCCCGACCAAGGGAGCGGGAGTGTCGTAGACTGGATTGTAGTAGCGTGAGTACCGGTCATCGCGTTTGTGTGGGTTTCCACACACGCCAAGGCCGGCGCCGATAAGAACCTGTGGAAAACTACTTCCCGGTCAGAAGCCCGGGTTTTTCACCAAGCCCGGCTTTTTCAAACGCAAATTCGATATCAAGGCAGTAACGCGAGCGGCGGATGACGCTACTCGGTAAGGCTGGTCAATCGTCATGTTCTCCTCTAATCTGCTTGAATCCGATAAAATAGGCGCTGCGTCGCTAGGCGCATCCCATACGAATCTCCCTTCGAGTGAAGAACCTCCGCCCATGCCCGAAACACTGTCTGACAAAACACAACCCGGCGAAAAGCAGCCTCGGGAATCGCTTCGCACGCGGTCTTTTCGCGCCCGTACGAAAATTGTCGCGACGGTGGGTCCTGCCTGCGACTCGCAACAGACTCTCGGCGAGTTGATTCAAGCCGGCGTCAACGTTTTTCGCATCAACACAGCCCATGGCAGCCGGGAAGACCGCGAAACAGCGGCGAAACGCATTCGCGCCGCGGCCGAGCAACTGGGTACGCCCGTTGGCATTTTGCTCGACTTGGCCGGTCCTAAAATTCGCCTGGGCCAGTTGCACACCGATCCCTTGGTTTGCGAAGAAGACGCTGAGTTGACGTTCATGAACAAAGATGCGGCGGAATCGCCGTTTGAACTGACCAGCACCTACGATCCACTGATTAGCGAGCTGCGCCCCGGCGATAAAGTTCTCTTGGCCGATGGAGCGGTAGCCTTGGAGGTGATCTCGACTTCAGAGAACGAAGCTCGCTGCCGCGTGACCGAGAGTGGAAAGATTCATAGTCGGCAGGGCATCAATTTGCCGGGCGTCAAACTGAGCACGCCTTCATTGACCGAAGCCGACCGGGCGAACGCCGAATGGGCGGCCGCGCACGACATCGATTTTGTCAGCCTGAGTTTTGTTCGCTCGGCCGACGATATCGTGGCGTTGAAGGAATTGCTCGCCGCCAGAGGCTCCTCTGCGATGGTGATCGCCAAAATCGAAAAGCCCGAAGCGTTGGAAGTGCTCGAGGAAATCGTGATCGCATCAGATGGCGTGATGGTCGCGCGGGGCGATTTGGGCGTCGAGATTGATGTCGCGGAAACGCCGGTGGTCCAGAAGCGAATCATTCGAAGTTGTGAAAAGCATCTCAAGCCGGTGATTGTGGCCACGCAAATGCTCGACAGCATGCAGCATTCCCGCCGCCCCACGCGGGCCGAAGCAACCGACGTGGCGAATGCGATTCTCGACGGAGCCGACGCCTGCATGCTTTCCGGGGAGACCGCCGTGGGTGATTTTCCCCGCGAAACCGTGGCCATGATGAGCCGAATTATTCGCTCCACCGAGCGAATGTTGTTCGATGCGGCCGCCAAACCGCCGCCGGTTGCCGCGGTGGCGGGCGTGCATCCGATCACTTCGGCGGTTGTTTATGGCGCGGCCCAAATCGCCTCGCAGTTGTTCTGTCGATTGGTGGTGGTGGCCACGAAAGGCGGAAACACGGCGCGTGTCAAATCGAAACAACGCGACTTTATTCCCACGATTGGCGTCAGCCGCTCGCCGGAAACGCTACGGAAGATGTGCCTGTTTTGGGGGATCACGCCGCTCGACGCCTCCGATTGGAACACCGGCCCTGAACTGCGGCGGTTGATTGAACAATGGGGACGCGCCGAAGGCCTGCTCTCCCACGGCGACCGCGTAGTTTTCGTCACCTCCGGAGATTACCTCGACACCGCTCACAACGCGCTGTTCGTGCATGAAGTGAAATAGCCGGCTGACACAAATCACCGGCCTGCGGTGTTTCACTGAGCGCACAAGTCATGCTTCAAGCCGACGCCCTCAACAGCGCATCGCCCCGAAGAAAACACGCCGGCGCGTAATTTCCAACACGCGTGTTATTCCGATTCATGGGGTTCCCGACCGGCCGCTTGCGCTTGTTCCAGAGCGTGCATTCCCAGTGCGCCCAAGAGCAGCAGGGCATCGATGGCCAGCAACAAAAAACAGCCGCCAGTGAAGCCGCCCAACAAGCGAATGGTGAATGTGTCGGCGGTCAGCCGGGCGACTGCGTATCCGCCACCCGACACCGCGCAGGCAGTCACTAAAAACGCCAGGGCGTAAATGAGCGCAGTGAGTGTTCGACGAGAAATCATGACGCGCGACCGGCTCAACTCATGACCAAGCACATGATCACGGCGAAAATTCCAAACATCATCCCGCCGGTGACAATCATAATAATCACGGCCAGCACGTTCTTACTGGCTTCCAAGTCTTCCTCACGGAGGCTCCGCTGGGCTTCCTCGCTGAAGAAGCGGTCTAAAACGTCGTGTTCGTGGGTCGAGGGGGAAGCGGCGGTCATTGTGTAGTCTTCCGTTGCAACAAGGCTGTTGTGAGGCCAAAAAAGCAGAACACCCCACGACTGCTCCCATGCAAGCGACGGGCCAAACCGCCGGCTGCTGCTCCTTGGCGGCGGAGAATTTGCATTACCTTATGAATGCCAACCATTTGCGACGATGAACCACGCCGCGCCGACCAGGGAAATGCATCTTCCGCCGAGGCAATTGTGGTCGGGACCGCGCATTGTGAGCGATTTCGCACACTTGAGGGCTCGTCCGAAAGGTTCCTACCGAATTAAACGAAATCGATTTTGGGCAGGTCCTTAGTCGCGGTTCGATTCGCGGCGGTACATGGCGTCGATGGCGGTCTGAAAATTCGCCACGATCGTCGCCCGGCGAAGGCTCAGCTTGGGCGTCATTTCGCCGCTTTCGATGGTGAACCCACGGTCGAGCAGTGTGAACTTTCTGACCTGCTCATACGGCGCCACTTCCCGCAACTGCTCGGCTATTTCCGTCGCGCACCATTCCAGAACGGTAGGATGCTCCAACGCCTCCGCCGCCGAAGTTACCGAGAATTCCGCCTCCGCGATACGTTTTCGCAGCACGTCTGGGTCGGGAACGATGAGCGCCGTCAGATAATTCTTTCCATCACCCACGACCAAGGCTTGTGCGATCAGCGGCGATTCCGTCAGCAGGGCTTCGAGTTGCACGGGCGCAATATTCTTGCCGCCGGCGGTGACGAGTATCTCTTTTTTTCTTCCCGTGATAAACAGAAAGCCGTCGTCGTCGATACGGCCCAAATCGCCGGTGTGCAGCCAGCCGTTTTTGATCACGCTTGCGGTGGCGTCTGGCTGTTTCCAATAGCCGGTCATGACGTGAGGACCGCGCGTGACGACTTCGCCGTCGTCCGCGATTTTCAAATCCACGCCGGGAATAACCCGCCCCGAAGCCGAACGACGCGCGAACTCCTCATTCGAGACCGTAATCACCGGCGACGATTCGCTCAGTCCATAACCTTGAAGCAGGGGCACTTCCTGTTGCCAAAAAAAGTCAAACACATGGTCGGGCAGCGCGGCGCCGCCGGAGCAGCAGAGCCGAATGTTGCCGCCCAGTAGTTCGCGGAGGCTGCCGGGAGTTTGGTCGGCTCCTTGTTCGCAAAGGTATCGGCGGAGTTTGTCGTAAAAATAGGGAACGCCGTTGAGCAGCGTCGGTTTCATTTTGGCGCAGTCGGCGAGAACCGACTCTCTCGATTGCGCCAGAACCAGCCGGGAGCCGCGCGCCACCCAGGTGTTTAGGTCGCACGTGCGGGCGAAAATGTGGCTCAGCGGGAGAAAATTGAGCCGCACATCGGTTTCTCGTTCGCCGAACGCCTGCAAGGTCGCCAGGGTGTTGGAAGTCAGATTGCGCTGGCTCAACATCACGCCCTTGGGTTCGCCGGTGGTGCCCGACGTATAGAGAATGGTCGCTAGGCTATCAGCCGTGACTTGCGACAACGCCGACTCAATAAAACGGTCGTCATACTCACCGCTCTCTTTCGACCACTCGTGAGCAAGCGTCGCCACGGCAGCCCCGCCAATCGTTTCCTCGACTAGGTCGTAACTCAGAAAACGCACATCGTCGGGAATGCGGTCGGCGCACAAGGCGAGCTTTCGGGCTTGTTCGACATTCGATAAGAGCACAAGTTTGGCGCCGCTATCGCGAATCTGATACGCGATTTGAGGACCGGTCAGCGGCGCATGCGCCGGAACATGCACCGCGCGAGCGAACTGAATGGCGAAATCGGCGACGATCCATTCGTAACGATTTTCCGAAACCTGCATTACTCGGTCGCCCGGTTCGACGCCCAGCCGGTGCAACACTTGGGCGGTGCGAAAAACATCGCGCGAAAGCTCGCCCCACCTGACTTCGCAAAACTCGCCGTCGCGGGCCACATACACCGCCCCGCGCGTGGCGTTTTGCTGAACACGCGCGTGAAAGAGGCGGAGCAACGTCTGATCAAGATCGATATTCATAAGCCGGATTTTCCGCGTTTTTTTCTCCGCTTGCCAGCCCCCGAGGCGATATTTCCGCAAGCTGGAGTTCACCCGGCGCTTCCCTTGGCGCCGTGGCAAGGTTAGCATCGACTGTTACGCGTTTCCGGTCGATAGCGCCGGACTGACGATTCAATCAACGCAGCATTTTTCAACAACATGGGAGCAGCCGCCGATGGTTCGCCGCACATTTTGCAATGCACTTTACAACGCCGTCGCTTTCACGGCTTTTCTGGCCATGCCGCGTTTGGCGATGGCCGAACTTCCCGACGGTTTCGTCTCGCTGTTCGATGGCAAAACGTTCGCCGGCTGGCGGGCGCCCGAAGGCGATAACGGCCATTGGAAAATTATCAACGGCGTGATCGATTACGACGCCTCCAGCGAAGCGCCCGGCGACAAAAACCTCTGGACCGAAAAAGAGTACGGCGATTTTGTGTTGCTCATCGATTGGCGGATCAAGGAGACGCCGTACATCAACGCACGCGTGCCGATCGTGCTGCCCGACGGAACCCACAAGCTGGGCGCCGACGGCAAGGAAATTCGCATTTCGGTTCCCGATTCCGATTCGGGCGTGTTTTTGCGCGGCGAGGGAAAATCGCAGGTGAATATCTGGTGCTGGCCCACCGGTTCGGGAGAGGTGTACGGCTATCGGATGGACCGAAAAATGCCGCCCGAAGTGCGTGCAGGCGTAACGCCCAAAACCAACGCCGACCACAACATCGGCGAGTGGAATCGATTTGAAATCACGATGCGCGGCGACCGACTCTCCGTGCGGCTCAACGGCAAGCAAGTGTTGAAAAACGCGAAACTTCCCGGCATTCCCAGCAAGGGCCGCCTAGCCTTGCAGCACCACGGCGGGAAAGACAAACAAGGCGTTTGGCGAAGCCCCCCGGCGCTCGTGCAGTTCCGGAATATCGCCATTAAGGAATTGGATTGAGCGTTTTCAAGTGGATGTGATCTTGGTGAATAGTTCCGTTCCACATAGGGGGCGCTATGTGACAATTACCACGACTAGCTATCGATACGCTGTACACGAAAGGATGAGGCGGATCTTGTGACGAAGAAAGCGGTGATCTCCCTCGACCTCGCCTCGTTGGCTGGAACGCTGAAATATGTTCCAGGTCTGCAACTTCCCCGCCACGATAAAGGCTTACTTGAACGGAGGATCGCAACTACCTTTTTGACGCATTTTTCCCAACACGACGGCTCAAGCATCGCTGATGTACATTCGAATGCAAGCGATCCGCCAGATGTGACCTTCACGTACAACGGACAAACGCGAGGGATGGAGTTGTCCGAAATCATTCCAGAGAATCGCCTGGAAAAGGATTCCATAATCCACAAGCTGCGGCGCGACATCATCTCGGGACTCACGCTCGGCGACAATACTGCGGGATTTGTAATAAACATCTTTTTCGACGACGACCATTCCGCCAGATTCCGACCGGGGCGGGTCGATTCCATACTGGCGAAAGCGTTAACCAGATTCTTCGACCGAGGTGATTTGGGCGCCAAAATCATTGAAGTGCCTGATCAAATCCAAGACGTAGTCACTCGCATCAGCGTGTCCCGAGAGGACTTGGCGGGCGATCCTCGACTAGAAGACGACCGCGAACCGCTCATAGTGTTCGGGGCCCAAAGTACAATGTTGGTTCCTGAGGACGACTGTCCGGCGATGGTTGAATCACGACTTTCGCGAAAAAGCCTTCATGATCTTGGTTTTCCGACATGGCTACTTCTTTGGAGTAACCATCACGCATTAGGATCGCTTCGCGACGAACTGGATAATTCAATCGGTTATTACTTGCAATCGCATCCAATGAACTACGAACGCATTTTTCATTTGCACCTATTCGCGGATAGCGGCGCTACCGAGTTTCCGATGCGGTCGCGACCGAATGGCGTATAATCAGTCGATGCGCGCCAGCCCAATTGTCGCAAATGTTATTTGCCTAAAAAGCTAGAGCATTATCGGCGGACGTCACTGTCCGACAACATAACGTCACTGTCCGACAACATAACGTCACTGTCCGACAACATAACGTCACTGTCCGACAACATAACGTCACTGTCCGACAACATAACGTCACTGTCCGACAACATAACGGGTGGCTCAGGTTGACAAGCAACCTGAGCCACCCGCCAAACAAGGCGTTTGGCGAAGTCCTCCGGCATTGGTGCAATTTCGAAATATCGCGATCAAGGAACTCGATTGAGTTTCTATTCACCTTCTTCAGTAATGAGCATTTCCTCCAACACGCGGCCATCGGCGTGCGGAAGTTCAATGCCTAGCAATCGCGCGATGGTGGGCGCTACGTCGACACACTGCACCACCGGCAGCTTCACCCCTTTTCGAATGCCCGCGCCGGCTGCAATGAGCGTGGCGTGCATGTATTTGTGATACGGCAGATGGCCGTGGGCGCCGCGCCGGCCAGGCAGCGGTTTGACGAGGTCGTCTGACGCGGCGTCGTTCGAGAAAACGAAACCGGGTTTGGCCGCAAGCATTAAATCGGCTTGCTCCGGGTTCTCCGCCGGGTTCGGCAAACCGAGTTTCATGAAGTCGTCGACATCGAGCACGGCGTCCACGCCTGGCAGGTCTTTGAGTAGCTTGATCAGCCGTTGCCGATTCTCCGGCTGCCGCTGCTCTTGGCTCAGATAAATCGCGGCCGACCCGCCGCTGCTGTGCGACCAAGCCTCGCGCGAGATGATTTTCTTTTTGTTTTAAGGATCGAGTGTCACCAACCCTAACTGACGAAAAAACACGTTCACCTGCACTGACCGCGTGTACTCCGCGAAGCCATGATCCGATACGACGAACAGCGTCGAGCGGTCGCGCAGCTCCGGCGTTTGCAGCGTTTCCCAGATTTCGCGAATGCGGTCGTCGGCGTTGCCGCAAGCCCAATAGGCTTCTTCCACGTGCGGTCCGTAATCATGCTCAAACGCATCGGGGGTGATCAAATGCACGATGAGCAAATCGGGCTGGTGCTTTTTTAACAGGTAGGTGGCCACGCGGGCATAGGTGGCGTCGCGCATGGCGGCGACTTTGTGATCCCAACCCCATTTGCCGAGTTTGCGAATCGAGATGCCGGCCTTATCCAATTCATCGGCGAAACCGGGCGTGGTGAAACGGTCGTGGATGCGCTGTTGGTTGGAATCGGGAATCGACCAATCGAGCGTATCGGCGCCGTTGGTGGCCGGCCAAATGATGGAGGCGGTTTTCAGACCCGCGCGGTGGGCGGCGTCATACAATGTTTCCGTCTTCACGCATTCGTCCTTGGTGAATACGGGGTCGCCAATATAAGCTATCTTCTCGAATGTCTTGCGGTTTAAGACACTGTTGCCAATCACGCCATGTTTGGCCGGCCAGGCGCCCGTGATTAACGAAACGTGCGAAGGCCAAGTCACGCTGGGAAAGGCCGTTTGCATGCCTTCGGCGCGGGCGCCGCGACGGGCCAACGCGCGAAGTTGCGGCAGCGGCGTCCGGACGTCGTCAAAATAGCTGGCGGCGAGGCCGTCGACGCTGACCAACACCACGCAGCGGTCGCCCGCGGAGCAAAGCTCGGCGAAGCACGCCATGCAAACGAACAACGAACAAAGTATTACTAATTTCCAATTCACGGCTGCTGCTCCCGGCATTGTTGGATTCCACAAAGGTATGGCAGCCACTATATTTGGCCGGGAGAGGCGTCGCAAGCTGTGGCACGGATCGCCAAACAGGACATCTTAAAATACTTAAACTATTTCTGCATAATTCGATCGGGAGTTTCTCATGAAAATAGGCGTTAGCGGTGCTTCGGGGCTGGTGGGAGAAGCGCTGGCGGTGCGTCTCAAGGAACGCGGCGACGAAGTAATCCGCCTAGTGCGGCGCAGTGCGCGGCGGGGCGAGATTTTTTGGAATCCGGCCGAAGGCGAGATCGACGCCGAAGCGGTTGGCAAGCTTGATGCCGTGGTGCATCTGGCGGGAGAAAACATCGCGCATGGACGTTGGACCGCCGCCAAGAAACAGCGCATCGTGGAAAGCCGCGTACAGGGAACACGGCTGATTGCTGAAACGCTGGCTGCCGTTTCGCCGGCGCCGCCGATGCTGCTCTCGGCTTCCGCTATTGGTTTTTACGGCAGTCGCGGCGATGAAGTCATGGAGGAACCGGCGTCGCCGGGTGAAGGCTTTCTGGCCGATGCCTGCCGCCGCTGGGAGGAAGCCACTGATGTGGCGAAGCAGGCCGGCGTGCGCGTGGTGAACATGCGTATTGGCGTCGTGCTGAGTTTGCGGGGCGGCGCGTTGGCGAAGATGCTGCCGCCGTTTCAATGGGGCTTGGGCGGCAAAGTGGGAACGGGCCGCCAATACATGAGTTGGATCACGCTCAACGACGTGGTCGGCGCGATTGTCTATCTTCTTCACCAGAGTTCGCTTCAAGGGCCGGTGAACGTGGTGGCGCCGAATCCCGTGAGCAACGCGGAGTTCGCCAAAACATTGGGCCGTGCGATTGGCCGGCCGGCATTTCTGCCGATGCCGGCGGCCGCCGCCAAACTCCTGTTTGGAGAAATGGGCGAAGAGTTGCTGCTTTCCAGCACGCGCGTGACGCCGCAAAAATTAACCGCCGCCGGTTACCAATTTCAACACGCCGAACTGGAACCGGCGCTGCGCGACTTGCTGGGGCGATGAGAACAATATGCAGCATCAAACAGAAATGAAATCGCGAACAGAAACACAAACGCCAACGTGGATGCCGGCCGTGCTGGCCGCAGCGGGCGTTTACAATCTTATCTGGGGAGCATTTGTTGTCGTGCTCCCCAACGCGCTGTTCAATCTTCTGGAGATGCCGCCGCCGCGTTATTCTCCGATTTGGCAAGGCGTGGGCCTGTTGGTCGGCGTGTATGGCGTGGGGTATTTGATCGCGGCGAAAAATCCCACGCGGCATTGGCCGATCATTTTGGTCGGTTTGTTGGGCAAGTTCCTGGGAGCGATGGGTTTTGCGTACGCGGTCGTCCGGGGAGATTTTCCGCCCGCGTTCGCTGGGATGACGCTGGCCAACGACGTCGTCTGGTGGTTGCCTTTCGCGGCAATGTTATTCCATGCGCTTCGCGCCAACACGTCGCCCGAAACGGCCACGCACCTGGAATTCGACGACGCCATAAACACGTTGCGCGGCAACGGTGGTCAGACGCTGGCCGAGCTTTCGTCTGGGGGGCCTTTGTTGGTTCTGTTGCCCCGCCATGCGGGCTGCACTTTTTGTCGGGAAGTATTGGCGGAGCTTGGAAAACGACGTGACGAATTGGAAGCGCGCGGCATCCGTTTGGCGGTGGTCCATATGAGCACGCCCGAGAGCGCCGAACGCACACTCGCACACTTGGGCTTGGCCGGCGTTCCGCATTTTGCCGACGCCGAACAGCAATTGTACCGGGCCTTTGAACTGCCACGCGGCCGGTTTCGCCAATTGATGGGTTTCAATGTGTTATGGCGCGGCGCCAAAGCGGTTTTTGTTGGACGCCACGGCTGCGGATCGATTCAAGGCGATGGCTTCCAGCTTGCCGGCGCCTTTGTTTTGGAGAACGGAAAAATCCGCTCTGCGTATCGGCAAGACGACGCCTCGCAGCAACCGGATTTTCTCGCCCTGACGCAACATCTTCCCGCTGCGCAGCCCGCTGGAAAGCGCCTGAAATAATGCCCCAAAAATGACGAGTTCTCGTACGGAGTGAGCGACGGAAAATAATCCCCCCTTGGCAAGAATAGAACACAATTGGTAAATTGGTTCTTGCTCCCTCCTCTGCGGAAGGCGGTGCCGTATTCGCGGATTTGGGCAGTGAGAAACATTGACATTTCCCAAACCCGAAATGGTTTTCGACTCGAAATCAGGTCGTCATGTTGCAAAACAAAAATACAAATACTGACCGCCCTGAATTTTCACTGGCCCAAGCTCGTTACCTCATCCGCGACCTGTTCACACCGAACGCGCGAATTTATTGGGCCGACTTTTTATTGTCTTGGTTGTTCGGCAGTGCGTGTTTTGTCGTCGTGCGGAGAATCTGGGAATCGGACGTTGGCGGTTTTTGGTACAAAGTTGGCCTCAGCGCGGCGCCGTTTGTTTTGAATGGGCTGTTGTATTATCGTGCTTCGTTGTTTATTCACGAACTTACCCACTTGCGTTCGGGAACGTATCGGGGATTTCGCCTGGTTTGGAATTTGCTTTGCGGTATTCCATTTTTGGTCCCTTCGTTTGTCTACTATTCCCATGCCGACCATCATCGGCGTAAGCGGTATGGCACTGTTCTCGATGGCGAATATGTTTCGTTTGGACATAAATCGCCGCTGAGCATTATTTTGTTTTTGGCGACAAGTTTCCTGATTCCGCCCTTGGCGGTATTTCGTTTTCTCGTCTTGACTCCGCTGAGTTGGTTTTCACCATGGCTTCGCCGGTGGGTGCATCAACATGCCTCCTCATTGGTTATTGACCCCACCTATATTAGGCCCATGCCCACCAAGCAGCTTGTATGGAGCATTCGCCTGCAAGAGGCGGCCTGTTTTCTTTGGCTGGTCGCGATCATCGCGACGGCGTGGGTGGGTTTCCACCGCCTGCCGTATCCGCTCATGATTCAAGGTTATAGCCTGGGCGTTTTTATTATTATGCTCAACGCGATTCGCACCTTGGGGGCGCACCGATATTACCACGCTGGTGAAGAGCTTACGTTCTTGGAGCAATTTCGAGATTCGCTCAACTTCCCGCACCGGCCCTTGATCACGGAGTTGTGGGGCCCCACGGGAACGCGTTACCACGCGCTGCACCATCTTTTTCCATCGTTGCCCTACCATGCCATGCCGGAGGCGCATCGTCGGCTGATGCGCGAACTACCGGCCGATTCCATCTATCGGGAAACGGAGGAAGCAACGCTCACCGCCGCACTGCGCGACCTTTGGCGCCGCGCAAACGCGTTTGCCGCGCGGGGCGAGAAGGTGAAAACGGAGCCGGTCGGCAATACGCCAGCCAACTGAAGAAGCGTAGTGCGACGCGCCAAATTCCAGAACCCAAACCCCATCTCGCCGCCCACCGTCAAAGTGCGTTCCTGCGCTCCTTTTATTCTTATGCTGTAACTATTCAGCGACGAGCTTCGATCGATACCTGATGGAACCACGAATGAACACGAATTCTTGTGGCAAGCTCTCCACGTAATGGCACGGCTTAAGGCGCCTTTCGAGGTTCCCTTTACGATGGCCTGCGTGGTGAAATCTTTTTGTTCCATCCTTTCGCAGGGGTCATTTTACAACCACGAAATACACGAATGGCACGAAAGAAGAAGAGTAACCGTTCAAAGATTCTGATCTGTCGTCTAGGTGTTATCGCAATTCCCCGCAGCGCCGGCGGAAGTTCAGATATTGCTCAGCGGTTTCCCGGCGGGCATTTCAACGGTCGAGTAGAGGAGGAGCGTCAATGACGCCCCTCCCCCCTCATCAAACCGGACGTGCGGATTTCCCGCATCCGGCTTACCAAAGGCATTTCGTCGGTCGGCACACGCAGACTCAGCGGTCTCCACGGAG
>JAJRWU010000203.1 GCA_024276655.1 Planctomycetota bacterium | reverse complement strand
TTACCCTGCCAGGTGTCGCGGCGTTCGAGTTCATTGCCGATCGCGCGGCGCACGGCGGGTTTGTCGTGGCACCAAGCCGGGCCGACGAAATAGTCGGGCGGGGCGTCGCCGCTGATCCGCTCCACAACGGTGGTCGGCGGCAGTAATTCCAATACCTCCACCACCGCGCGCACGTATGCGTCTTGTTCGATCAGCTTCACTTCGCCGGCGGCCACCTGCTCCGCCAGCGGCGTGTTCTGAACCGCGTAAAGATTATGGATCTTGACGGCGTCGATCTTCAAACGGGCCAGTTCTCGCGCTGAGGCCAGCATATCGTGGTGCGATTCACCCGGCAGGCCAAGAATCAGGTGGGCTCCAATTTCGAAGCCGCGTCCTTGGCTGCGAGCCACTGCGTCGAGAAAAGAGTCGTGGTGGTGTCCTCGATTCATCCAATCGAGGGTGCGGTTGTGCATGGTTTGCATGCCGTATTCGACGGAAAGAAACGTCTCGGCGGCGAGTTGTTCGAGCAAATCGAGCACGTCGTCGGGAACGCAGTCGGAACGGGTGCCAATCGCCAAGCCGACCACCAAGGGATGCGAAAGCGCTTCTCGATACAACCGCTCCAATTTTTTCACGGGGGCGTAGGTGTTCGTGGCGGGCTGGAAATAGGCGGTGAAAAGGTCGCACTTGTAACGCCGTTGGATGCCGCGAATGCCGGCGTCGATCTGTCGCAATATCGCCGGACGGCCCGGCGTTTCCTGGAATGGCCGTGTTTCTTGGAAAGGCAGCCGCCGGCTGGGGCTGAAACTACGGTTATCGCAGAACGTGCAGCCGCCCCGGGCCACCGCGCCGTCGACATTAGGACAGGTAAAACCGGCGTCAATACTGACTTTCTGCACGCGCTGGCCAAAGCGGGCGCGGAGGAAGTGGTTGTAGGCGAAGTAACGCAATCCGGCGGCGCGCCAGTCGATAGAAGCGGTGAGATTGTTTGACGACAAATTTTCCACCGGTTACAGTACAGGAAGAGCGAAACAGCGCGTGTTGTCTGAGCAGCAGGCGCTCGCTCAGCATAGGTCGAGACAAAAGAAGTGGCAAGGGAGTCTTTGGGTATGTATGGCGAGTTAATTCCCATGGGCGGCGGCGATGTGATTCCGCTGCTCAAAACAGAGTTGCTGGTGGGTCGGCGGGAAAGTTGCGATATCGTGCTGCGGTTCGCCAATGTCTCGGCCCACCATTGCGATTTACTCGTTGAATCGGGTTATTGGTACGCGGTCGACCGCAACAGCCGCAACGGCACGAAGGTAAACGGCCAGCGGGTTCAGCGGAAGCGGCTCGATCCTGGGTGTGAACTTTCGATCGCGAAACACGTTTTCACCGTGAACTACAACCCCGCCGATCTTGGCGCGACCGGACGCCCGCCCGCCGACGACGACGAATGGGGCGATATCATGAACCGCTCGTTGCTCGAACGCAGCGGTTTGGATCGCCGCGGCGACAAACCTCGCAAGAAAATTTCCGGTGGCAAAGAAGCCGAAGAGGTGGTCGGACCAGAATCGGTCCGCGATCTAGACGACCTCGCCTAGGGAACAGTCCTGAAATAAGTTACCGGTTGCAGTTCAAAAAAGCCCGGCATTTTCAAAATGCCGGGCTTTTATTTCGGCATGTAAATTCAGGACTGTTCCTAAGCGCCTCCCCAAACCCAGGCGGTTTGTATACACTAGGGGTGACGTGGCTGGCGGCTCTTTCGCCAAACTGGCCGTTTTCCAGGTTGGCGTTTTGGCCTGTCCTCGCGTTTCTCATCTCTGTTTCTTATCTGTGTATCTCGATTCTTTTTGCTAGTTCACATTCATCACAGGCCTGATAGCGAAGGGCGCTCTTGGAGCAAATTCGCTTTCAGCGCGGACTGCCTATACGCCGCAATGCCGATGTTTCACACGTGAAATCTCTCGGCGCGTGTTGCGTGATACGTCTGCGTGAGCCGTTTCGGTGGGTGGGAATTTCGGTGGCGTTCTCTTATTCATGAAGAGCAAAATCCAAAAGGCGGCGGCGGGTTCGTCGGGTGAAGCGGTTGTGGTTGACACATCGGCGGTGGCGGTGGGCAATGTCTCGGTGAAGGAATTGGCCGCTCTGTTCAAGTTATTCGCCGACGAAAGCCGGCTGCAAATTCTCACCCTCCTGATGCAGCACGACGAACTCAATGTGCGCACGCTGTGCGACAAACTCCAGCAAAACCAGCCGGCGGTGAGTCATCATTTGTCGTTGTTGCGAACCGCCGGCGTGGTTGATCGGCGTCGAGAGGGCAAACATAATTATTACCATATGTTGCCACAGCGAATTTGCGAACTTCTGCAGACCGTGTTTGATTCGGCGGGCCAAAACCCTGGCGGCATCCGGCTGGGCGGCTATGTTTTGAGTTTGACCCCCCATGAATGAATCACGCGCCGCGGCGCATGAACACAATCGGCGTGCGTGGGACCGCTTGGTGGACTCAGGCCAACGCTTCACCCGCCCGGCGCGCGACGAAGATTTTCGCAACCCGCTGCAAGTGGTCGATGGTTTGGGCTGGCTCGGCGGCGATATTCGCAATCAAAACGTACTCTGTTTGGGCGCCGGCGGCGGGCGGCAAGGCCCGCTGTATGCCGCGGCGGGCGGCCGTGTGACGGTGGTCGATATCAGCCGGGCGATGCTGGAGCTTGATCGGCAAGTCGCCTTGGAGCGGGGGCTGGAGTTGCAAACCGTGGAAACCTCGATGGACGATCTGTCCATGTTCGACGCGGCCGGGTTCGATATCGTGATTCATCCGGTGAGCACCTGCTACACGCCCGATGTGTCGGCGGTTTATCAACAGGTGGCCGGCGTGCTGCGCCCCGGAGGCGTTTATATCAGCCAACACAAACAGCCGGCGAGTTTACAAGCCGACGTTCTGCCGACCGGGCAAGGTTACCTGCTCGCCGAGCCGTATTATCGGTAAGGTCCGCTGCCGCCGGTGGAGGGAAGCCGGCATCGGGAGGCGGGCGCCCTGGAATACCTGCACCGCTGGGAGCAGCTCATTGGCGGGATGTGCCGAGCTGGTTTCGTCATCGAAGATTTGGTCGAGCCAATGCACGCCGACCCTCAAACACCGCCCGGCGATTTCAAACATCGCTCTTGTTACGCGGCGCCGTATGTTCGCATCAAGGCCCGCCGGAGGGCGGTTGGAGCGAACGAGCTGCAAAAAAGCTCGCTGTGGCTCGGTTAGCGCCGCTAACCGTTTGCGTCGGGCGATTCGGCCGCCGCTTGTTTTGCCGCCGCTGCTTCCTCTTGTTCCCAGCGCAGCCAGGGATCGGTCGGTTCGGGGATTTTTGGCGCTTTTTCGGGGCGCCGTTCGATTTCATCATCCACCACGCGCTGCGGCGTGGCGATGCGATCGACCGAAACCTCGCCGGTGCAGGTGGCGAGATTAATAATAAACACCAGCGCCGCGCAGAGAGGAACCACGATCAGCGTTCCGGCGGATATTTCGGGCGTGAATCCGTTGTCCATTAACTCGTAAATCGACCACGCCCAGTTGGGAATTTGCAGCAGCGTGTAGCCGGTTTCCGTTAAGTCGGAAACCACCATTTGCAGAAAACAAGGCCCCAGCGACGAGCCAATAGCCAGAAACACCACCACGATCAAGGAGTGCAACAGGCCGGCGTGCATGACCTTCCGCATCAGCAGAATGAGCAACCTCGCGACTCCCAAATAACCCACCACGTACGACACAATCAACAAGCCCGCTCCCGCGACCTTGCTATCAGGGGGGAAGTTGCCAACGGAATATGCCTGTGCGATAGCGCCCGCGACAACCACCACCAGCGTCGCGGCGAACAGATTCGTGGCGGCAAACAGGTAGCCGGTTCCGGAGCCGGGCGCGAACCAACCGAAGAGCATGCGTCCCACCAGGGTTTGCGGCAACGAACGCAGCACGCGCGGCGAAAGTTGCGGCATTTCGCCGATCATGAGAGCGCCCATCACCACCCAATGCAGGCCGAGCAATATGAGCGGAACAAAAAGGAATATATTGCCAAAGGCCTGGGATTCGATCGAAACGTAGATCAGCCAGCCGACAATCAAGGCTTGCTGGCATACCATGACCACCCGCAGCTTGGTGGAGCGGTTGTCGCTGGCGAAGTTGATTTGCGCAGCCGCGGCCAACACGAACATCACGGTGTAGGCAACGTAAATCGTGAACCAAGCGAAGAGCATCACCCAAAAGCCGGAGGTTTCGTAAGCCGGAAGTTGACTCAAACCGATAACCGCGCCAATCGTGTAGCACCAGAGGAGCGTGACAAACAGCAACGCCAAGAGCAGCGCCACGGCCAGAAAAGTTTGCCAATGCCGCACGCGGCTGATCGTGGCCACGGTCAGTCCCACGGCCGCCAAACCGATGCCGTTGAGCAGCGTGAAGGCCAGTATCCAGAAGATCGTGGCGAGATCCACGCCGCGCAGCAGATACGTAAAGGCGATGCAGGGCGACAGCGCCGAATAGTAGACCAGCATCTGCAACAGCGCGCTGCCGAGTTTTCCGGTGACAATCTGCCGCGATGAAAGCGCCGTGATCGAAAGCAGTTCAAAGGTGCCGTCTTCGCATTCGCTGGCCAACGAGCGGAAGGCGGAAAACGGCGCGATCACCATCATCGGAATGGTGAGAATGAGAAAATAGCCGACCAGCATGAACGGCCCGCCCGGCGCGTAATAGATGCCCGGCATGAGGAAGTAAATGCCCAAAAACGACCAGCCCCAACCGGCCAGCAACAGCAAGCTGAAGGTGATCATGAACTGCTTGCTCTTGAGCGCTTGCCGAGCCTCCTTGACCAAAATCGGATTCAACCGTTCGGCCAACGATTCGAGCAGGGCTTCGGTGCGCTGCCAGAAACTCCCGCCAACCGGCGGGGTTTCTGAAACAACTTCTGGTTTCGCTACGGGGTCGATCGTACTCACTGCACAGCTCCCTCGGTAACTCGCATGAAAACATCTTCCAGGGAAACTTGTTTGCAGCCAAATTCGATCACTTCAAAACCGGCCGTGATCATCTCACGCAACAGCGCCGCCTCCGCCTGACGATCGCCTTCGTGGGTGAAATGGGCCAACTCGCCATCCAGCCGAATCTGCGCGACACCGCCTTGCTTTTCCAACCACTGCCCCAGGTTTTGCGCGCCGCCAATCACGCGCACCTGAACAAGGTTATGCTGCCGCTGGCCGGCCTGGATTTCAGCCACCGTGCCCACCGCCAGCAGACGGCCCAATTCAATAATGCCGACGCGGTCGCACATTTCGGCCAACTCCGTGAGAATGTGGGAGCTCACCAGCACCGACTTCCCTTCAGCCGCCAAGGCCCGAATCATTTCCCGCAGTTCGATCCTTGCGCGAGGATCGAGCCCGGCGGCGGGCTCATCGAGAATCAACACGCTGGGGTCGTGAATCGTGGCGCGGGCCAGGCAAAGCCGCTGCTTCATGCCCTTGGAAAGGCCGAGCGTCGGTTTTTCGGCCAGCCCATCGAGCCGGGTGAAGCTCATCGCCTGACTGATGGCGCGGCGCCGCTCGCTGCCGCGAAGTCCATACGAGCGGGCGAAGAAGTCAAGGTATTCGCGGCAGGTCACGTTGGCGTAGGCGCCGAAATAATCGGGCATGAATCCCAACCGGCGTCGGACGCGGTCGGGGTCGTTGATGACGGAAAAACCGTCCACCAGGGCGTCGCCGTAGGTGGGTAGGTCGAGCGTGGCGAGAATGCGCATGCTGGTCGTTTTGCCGGCGCCGTTGGGGCCGATGTAGCCAAACACTTCACCGCGTTGAACTTCAAACGTCACGTCGTCCACAGCCTTCGTAAGGCCGAAGGAGCGGTGCAAACGCCTGAGTTCAATGACCGGAGGTCCGCTTACCATACGTTGTTCACCAGCTCCCCTTGATGACGTGAAAGCCCATCTCTTGCCGCGCGCCGTCAACGCCCTGCGGCGTATGCGGCGAGTTTTTTAATACGGCCACAAACTCGCCCGGCGCCAAGGGATGGCCCTTGGCTTTGAACACGCTTCTTAAATTCTGCTCCAGTAAACTCGTGCTAGGACTCGGCTCCGGCAGCGAACCGTCGGAATTGCCGCGCGCATACCAGTTATTTCGGGACCCGTATTGCAAGGCGGCGTTGAGGGTTTTGGCGTCATAGTTTTCCGGCAGCGCGAGTGGATGGGCTCGATAAATCGTGCGGAGCTTTTCCAGAACCGGCTTGAGTTTCATGGGCGCCGTTTGCGACGCGGCCCCCGGCTCGATGTTCTCGGCCCAGAAATATCGCCCATCGGCTTGGCGCATGAGCAGGTGAACGATTGACGCGCTGAGCTGGTTTTCAACGCGCGGCGCGGCGTCATTCTTACCGGCGGCCAGCACCAGTTTGGAGGGAGTTTTGTCGCTATTGATCACCATGAACTGCGCCGGCAAACGCGGAGCGATGTAACCCCGCGTGAGATACTGGTTCTCTTCCCAATGCATGGTTTTCAGGCTTCGCTGGAGATAGCGTTGTGCGGGTTTTTGCTCCAGCGGATACACGGCGGCCGTGGGCGGGAATGTGAGTCCGCCGGAGGGGCGCAGGGCCGCGTAGTACGTTTGCCGGGACCAACTCACCGCCCGGCCTTGCTGCTGGTTGAGTTGGGTAAAGCTGCGCACGCGGGCGCGAACGTGGATGCCGTCGGTAAAGAGAGCGAAACCAAACAAGCTCAAAGTAACCACGCCGGCGCCCAAGGGGACCGTCACGAGTAACAAATAAAGCCGCCCCGTTCTGACCAACAGCAGGTAGTTGAGCGGTCCGATCAAGATCACGAACAGAGAAATGACCGCCAGAAAAGCGGTCACTGGCGGACGGCCAACGCCCGGCACGAGGAAATTCCAGAACCCCGGGTTGTTGCGGCTGTGCGACATGCCGTGCCGCTGGTACCACATCCAACTGGCGTCGCGTTGACTCGTGTTGCCGAGTTCATTGTAAAACCAGCCCCAATCGGCGGCGTTGCCGGGAAACGGGTTCTCCGCATGGAACGCCACGACGCGCCCCAGGCCATGGCTGCGGAGGACAAAATTGGGCGGATCGGGCGCCGAGCGTTTTTTGGTCTTTTCGACTTTGGCCTCGGCGGCTATTTCTCGAGCGCGGGCTCGAGGGTCTTGCTGGATGCCGGTTGCCGTTGCGTTGACCAAAGGCGAAACGTACGAATTGACGCCATTGGCCGAAACCGCGATTCCGGCCACGTCGGGCGTGTATGTGTGGGGATTGGGCGCCCGCCAAGCTCGGTATTTTTCCTGCTCGGCGCCTTCCAGCGGCCGCGTTTGCAGTATTTGCTCCAGCGCTTTTAGGTTTTGAAACTTTTCGCCCACGCCATGCACGCAGAGCGTGGCCCCGGTGCTGATGTATTCCCGGAGCACCGCGAATTTTTGTGTCTCTTGGCGAGCCATTTTTTTCAGGTCGGCCAGCGAAATGAAAATGATATCGACGTTGGTCCATTCGATCCAACGCTCCGGCATATCGGAAGGGGGAATGATTTCCAGACGCGGCGCCTTCGTTAGGCTTTGCAGCAGTTCGGCGTCGTCGGTGGTTTCTTCCGCGTCAAACTTGAAGTGGATAAAACCCTCGTGAGGTTGCGCCGCGATCAGGCCGCGCACGTCGGGCAGAGTGAAGGCGCCGCCGGTTTTTTTGCGCTCGCTGATCATCTCCGCGATGCGCACATCTCGCTCCGCGATTTTCGGGGCGTCTGCATCGAGCATGAGAATGGTGGGCTGCGCCTCGCTCCAGGCTTGATTATTGCCTGCGAAGGCGAAGCCGATTGCTGAATCGAGGTCTTTCAGACGTACGCCCTCTTCATAAAATCGGACCGAGACATTTGCCCAACTGGAATTCTGAGGAACGCAGATCACGCGGGTGACGCTGGCGGCGCCTTCTGGAATTTCGATGAAGGCCGAGGCGTCGGTTTCCGCCACGCCGCCGTACCGCAAACTCGGCTTGATTTCGACGCGAATCGTGCGGGCGAACGTTGTGGGGCCGGGCGGCCAGGGAATGAGCTTCACTCGAATCGGCCGATAGCCGTTGCCGTCGACCCAACGCGAATCGATTTCCACCCGCAGGCCATTCTTGATTTTGGCGCGAGCGCCCGGCAAACTGAGCGTGCCGCCGGTTCCGGCCGCGGCGACGCCGGAAAAAAACAGGCCAAGAACGCATGCCGCCAGCACGGCAAGTGTCAACCTCTGGAGGGTGTTCGGCATTCGGTTCGACATGGCGGCTTGGTTGCTATTGCTGTTGAAAGAACGTTTTTTTGTCCGTGTTTACTCCACGAAGGAGTTATCGGGAGGAATGATTTGCGGCGGCGGGCCAGAAGAAAAAGGCGAAGCATCTCCCTTTTGGCGGCGCAGCCGTTGCGTGGCTTCGGCCAGAATGCGAGCTAAAAGAAAACACACGGCCTGAATTAAAACGCATACCAAAAATGTGGCGGCCGCCGCGCATAACGCAAGCGCCCAGTGTTGGCCTTTCACCGCCAGCGAGATAAACAGGAAAACGACCGACAGCACCGCCATCGCGATTAACATCCAACGCAAGGAAAAACGAGCGATGATCATAGAATGCGGACGCCTCCAAAGGTCATGGGAGCAAGCTTTCGACAACTTTGGTAAACGTTGAAAATCGACATCTCGGTTCAGAAGCCCGGCTTTTTCAAAAAGCCGGGCTTCTCAGATGTGCCTTCGGGATTTAATTGCTGCACGCTTTCTTGCACGAGAGACGTGAAGCCGCGACCACGCCGCCTGCTCAATTGCAATGTCTGATCGATGGCACTGTCTATTCGACGGCGCCCCCGAATTATTGCCGCTTGGATTCAGCTATTTCTTCGAAGTGAGCCGTGTTTCGCCGTTGCTCCTGTTTTTCTCGGATGGACGGTGTTATACCGCGCACGGATGAAAATGACACCATTCTTCGTTTCACGGAAGCCGAAGGCGACTGCGCGTGGAACGGCGAGGCAAGAAACACAGACGCTTTCGACTGGCAAGGCTGGTGGATTTGGGCGCCAAAACACGTAACCTGATACGCATTCTATTCCCCCTACCCGTCGAAACAGGAGCCTCGCATGACGATCGCCGAATCGATTCTTCCGGAATTTGAAATGGAAATGGCCGGAACCCGCAAAGTGCTCGAACGTGTTCCCAATGATAAGCTGGACTGGAAAGCCCACCCCAAATCCAGCACGATTGGTTGGGTGGCGAGTCATTTGGTCGAAATAGCGCATTGGGTCGAAGGCACGCTGACGCAAGACACCTGGGACATCAACCCCGCCGACGGCGAACCGTATCAATCTCCGAAGTTTAGCAGCCGCGAGGAAATGTTGGAGCGGTTCGATGCTTGCGTGGCGGACGGCAAAAAACGCATTGCGGCCACTTCCGATGAGGAATTCGCGAAGTCGTGGTCGCTGCTCTCCGGCGGGCAAGCGTTGATCACGATGCCGAAGCTTGGCGTGATTCGCACCTGGGTGCTTAACCACTCGATTCACCACCGGGCCCACCTCTGCGTGTACCTGCGGCTGAACGATATTCCTGTTCCCGCGCTCTACGGCCCCTCGGCCGATGAGCAGGAGTAACCTCCATTCCCTTTCCGCGTTGAGTCCAGAGAGCCATGCCAGCCCGAGAGATTTCGGTTAATCGCAGAGGCAACGTACGATGGTCTGGGAAGGCCATCGTACAACTGGGTGAAACAACAGGCAAGCGCGTCGGTATCGGACGCTGCCGAGGGCTGAACGCGAGGAGTGTCTAATATCGCGTTGCGGCGCAGCGATGGCAAGCAAACTAGCGGCGCGGCGGTATAATACACGCTGCATGAGTGTTGGAGCGCGATGATCAGCCGGTTTGCCGGTTTGTTCAACCGCCGACTCGCCTTGACACGCACACCCTCGCCGGTAGAATCGAACGAGCTTCTTAACTATTGTTGCAATATAGAGTTACTCCGATTGGGCCGCGTCGAATCGAGGCCTGGGAATGGACGCTGCCCGGCCGGGATCCGCCGGGGCGCGGAACGAGAGGCGTCTTCAGAGGCAGTTTCGATGAAATGCGATAAATGCGAACGGTCGGCCACGTTTCACATCACCGAATTATCGGGCGATGCGGACGACTCCCACGTGAGCGAAGTGCATCTGTGCGAACAATGCGCTACGGAATATCTTACCCAGCCCGATGGCTCGCCGAACACGCCCTCCTTAATGGGCGCCATTTCCCAGCAACTCAAAGTGGGGCAAACGGCGGAGGAGTTGGCGCGTCTTGATCAGCAATCTTGCCCGGTGTGCGGAATCACGTTCTATGAGTTCCGACAAGGCGGACGCCTCGGCTGTCCACACGACTATGTGTGTTTTGCCGACGACCTCCTCCCGCTCATTATGAACATTCACGGGTCCGCCGAGCATACCGGAAAAACGCCGAAACGAAACTCGGGCGGCACCGATCGCACGACGGGAGTGATCCGATTGCGCCGCGAGATGCAGTTGGCGGTCGAACAGGAAGAATACGAGCGTGCTTCCGAGTTGCGAGATAAAATCCAGGCCATCGAAGATGAATCGTCGTAGTTATTTCCCGCGTGCTTCGCAGATTGGTGAACTTGTATGTTCGAAACCCTAGCCGCCCGTTGTGGAGAGTGGCTGCGCGGCTCCGGCCCCGAAGGCGACATCGTGATCAGCAGCCGTATTCGGCTGGCTCGGAATCTGGCCGACTACCCGTTTATACGGCGTTGTTCGGATCAGGACCGCACGGCCATCGAAGCCACGATTCGCAAACGCATTCTGGCGCAGGGCGAATTGGCGAAGCTTTCGTATGTGGATGTCGCGACGCTGGAAACAATCGATCGCCAGTTTTTGGTCGAGCGCCAACTGATCAGCCGCGAACACGCCGACGCGGAAGGCGCCAGAGCGGTTGCCATCGACGAAAACGAAACGCTCAGTTTGATGGTCAATGAAGAAGACCACCTGCGCATTCAGGTCATGCACAGCGGGCTCGATTTGAACGGCGCCTGGCAACAGATCGATCGTGTCGACGACCTGATCGAAGAGCATGTCAGGTATGCGTACCACGAACAGTTCGGCTACCTCACGGCCTGCCCCACCAACGTGGGCACTGGCATGCGAGTGAGCGTCATGCTGCATTTGCCTGCATTGGTGATCACGCGGCAGATCGACAAAGTATTCCGGAGTTTGCAAAAAATCAGCTTGGCCGTGCGCGGGCTGTACGGCGAAGGCTCGCAGGCGATGGGCGATTTCTACCAAATTAGCAACCAAATCACACTGGGCCAAAGCGAACAAGACCTGATCCAACAAGTGGCCGACGTCGTACCCGTGTTGATCGACTACGAGCGAAAGGCGCGGCAGTTCTTGGTTCGCGAAAGCCAAAAAGACCTGCACGACCGCGTCAGCCGCGCTTATGGTATTCTCTGCACCGCCCAGACCATCAGCAGTGAGGAAACCATGGACCTCCTCTCCAGCCTGAGGATGGGAATTAACCTGGGTTTGATCGACGATCTGGAAATCCCCACGATCAACAAGCTGTTTATCCACACGCAGCCGGCGCACTTGCAGAAGCTCAGCGGCGCCCCGCTCGATTCCGCCGACCGTAATATCGAACGCGCGTTGTATTTACAACGCCATCTACGCCGAGAGCATCGCGACGACGCCGAAAAAAACTAGCGGCGGCTCGAATACCAGCCCGAAGCGCAAGCGAGTGAAACCGTTCGAGGCAACGAATACCAGCCCGAAGCGCAAGCGAGTGAATGCGCACCCAACGCCTGCAATCGCTGGGGGCAACGCATGTTCACTCGCTTGCGCTTCGGGCTTGTATTGGGAAGTATGTTGAAGGGAGAGCGACAATGGCAAATAATAAATTCAATACAGGAGATCCGCTCGCTTACTTCCTGACCTGGACGACCTATGGAACGTGGTTGCCTGGAGACGACCGTGGCTGGACCCGAAAGGACGCGTCGGGCGCAATGAAGGCTTCGAATCCGCTGTTTCGTGACGCGGCCGCGGCGCGAATGAAGGAAGCGGCCTTCATTCTTTCCACTGCGCAGCGCGAGATCGTCGAGCTGACGATTCGAAAGCACTGTGAGATTAGGAACTGGCGTTTGCATGCCGTCAATGTGCATGCCGTCAATGTCCGGTCGAACTATGTGCATGTCGTCGTTACTGCCGCCGGATACCGGTCCCAGACAGTACGCGATCAGTTTAAGGCGTGGTGTAGCAGGAGACTGAAAGAAGCAGGCATAATGCGAGATAACTTCTGGACGGAGGGATGCAGCCAGAGGCTGGTCAACTCCGAAAATGATTTGGAGGCAGCCGTCGTATACGTGTTAGACGCTCAGGACCGCAAGGAAGTGGGGTTGGGATCATGACGATTGAACGATTCACTCGACTTGTTGAAGAAGAATATCGTGGCTGCCGTCTATTCACTCGCTTGCGCTTCGGGCTTGTATTGAGAAGCAACGCATGTTCACTCGCTTGCGCTTCGGGCTTGTATGGGCGGGGATAATAGGAGAGTTTCCTCCGCGGGTGCTTTTCTCAGAAACATGCTGAGGCGTACGCTTCGCCTTACGCCGGCGCCGAATCATGCTGGATTGTGTTGAGAAACATATCCACCAGCGACTGGCAACCGGTGGCGGCGCGAAGCTCTTCCAACGAGCCTTCGTTGCGCAAGCGTCCTCGGTGCAGCAGACCGAAGCGGTCGCAAATGCGTTGGGCTTCATCCAACCGGTGCGTGCTGAGTATGACCGACTTCCCCAATTCCCGCACATGCGAAATGTATTCAAAAATGACTTGGCTGGCCACCACGTCGAGCCCGCGAGTGGGTTCATCGAGCAGCATGATGGGCGGGTCGTGAATCAGCGCCCGGGCCAGACTGACGCGTTGTTTTTGGCCGGTGCTGAGCGTGCCGCAGCGGCGGTCGAGAAACTCGCCAAGGTCAAACGTCTGGCTGAGGCGGTCTAACGATTCGCGCGCTTCGGCGGGCGAAAGCCCGTACACATCGGCGAAAAACAGCAGCAGTTCGCGGGGCGAGAGCCATTGATAGAGCCCGGCGCCGGCCGAAACAAAGCCGATGCGCCGCTTGACTTCATCGGCGTTTTCCGAGGTGCGAACTCCGGCCACTTCGGCGTATCCGCTGGTGGGGGACAGGAGGCCCAGAATCATCCGCAGGGAGGTCGTTTTTCCCGCCCCATTAGGACCGAGCAAACCATAGACTTCTCCCTTCGCGACGTTGAACGACAGTTTGTCGACGGCCACGATTTTATCGCCGGCGGCGGTAAACACTTTTGTCAGTTCAACCACCGATATCATCGCCGCCTCGCGGGCCAGAGCAGAAATGTTCACAAGAAAGCGTTTATCATACCGCGCCCGTGCGGGCGGAGTCAGGACGCGGCATCGAATTCAGGCGGCATTTTCAACCGATTCGGAAAATATGTTAAAAAAAGTACAGTCGCACAAAGTGCTTCGTCGACAATACCGATTGCCGCTCATTTTCGGCGTGGGCCTTCCAATGAAACGTCGTTTCGCTTTTCGGTGGGGAAGGAAGAAGAATTATGGCTTGGTTTGCGGCTGCGTTTGTGCTCGTTGTGGTGTGGGTGTTTTTCGACGTGTTCCAGCGGAAGCACGCTATTTTGCACAACTTTCCGATTCTGGGCCACTTTCGCTATTGGCTGGAGAGCATTGGGCCGGAATTGAGGCAGTATATTGTCACGGGCAATAACGAAGAGCGGCCCTTCAGCCGCGACCAGCGAAGTTGGGTGTATGCTTCGTCGAAGAAGGAAAACAATTACTTCGGCTTCGGCACCGACCACGACCCCGAAACGTCGCCGCACTTTTTGATTTTGAAGCACGCGGCGTTTCCTTTTCCCAGCCCCACGCCGGCAGACGCGGCCTTTGACCCTAACCACCGCGTGCCTTGCGGAAAAGTGTTGGGCGGCCATCGCGGCCGCGCCAAGGCTTTTCGCCCAGATTCGATTGTCAACATTTCCGCCATGAGCTTTGGTTCGTTGAGCGGCCCCGCCGTGGAGGCGCTGAATCGAGGCGCCAAAATTGCCGGTTGTCTACATAATTCGGGCGAAGGCGGCATCTCGAAGTATCACCAGCATGGCGGAGAGATGACCTGGCAGATCGGCGCCAGCTATTTTGGCTGCCGCGATGAACAGGGCCGCTTCGACTGGAAAAAATTTCGCGACGTCGTTCAATCCGAACCGATTCGCTGCCTGGAAATTAAATTGAGCCAGGGCGCCAAGCCAGGGTTGGGAGGCATTCTGCCGGCGGCGAAAATCACGCCTGAAGTGGCGGAAGTACGCGGCATTCCGCTCGGTCAGGATTGCATCAGCCCTTCGACGCACGCCGAGTTCAACGATGTCGACAGCATGCTCGATTTCGTCGAGCGGTTGGCCGACGAGAGCGGGCTTCCGGTGGGCATCAAGTCGGCGGTCGGCGAAACGAAGTTTTGGTCGGAACTCACGCGGTTGATGTCGGATACGAATCGCGGCGTCGATTTCATCACCATTGATGGCGGCGAAGGCGGCACCGGCGCGGGGCCGTTGGTGTTTGCCGACCACGTCGCGCTGCCGTTCAAATTGGCCCTGACCCGCGTCTATCGGGAATTTGTCGAGGCCGACCTGCACCATAAAGTCGTTTTTATCGGTTCGGGAAAATTGGGGTTTCCGCATTCCGCGCTTTTGGCGCTTGCCCTCGGCTGCGATATGATAAATGTCGGACGCGAAGCCATGCTGGCCTTGGGGTGCATTCAAGCGCAGCGATGCCATACCGGACACTGCCCGACCGGCGTCGCGACGCAAAACCGTTGGTTGACCAGCGGACTCGACCCCACCGTGAAGGCCGCCCGGCTGGCGAACTACGTGGTCACGCTACGAAAAGAACTGATGCAACTGAGCCATGCCTGTGGCGAACCTCACCCGGCGTTGATCAATTCCGATCACTTCGATATTTTAGATGAGAAGTACGGTGTCGTAACCGCGACCGAATGTTTCGGTTATCAGGCCAACTGGGGGCTTCCCTCCCTGGCCGACCAACAAGATCTGCGGCGGCTTCTGGGATGCCCCGCCGACGATGATCCGCCAGCGGTTTTAGTCGAAGAATTAAAATAGAAACTCTAGATAAAACGGGTCGACATTGCCGATCATAGTGAGTGTTGGACCTACACGCGCGCCGTCGCTGGAACGCTGCCTCATTCTTCGCCTGAAAAAACCACATGACTTCTCCGATCCAATTCTGCCTTGTCCTACACAATCATCAGCCGGTTGGAAATTTTGACGGCGTTTTTGAGCAGGCCTACCAGGACAGTTACCTCCCTTTTCTTGACGTTTTCGAACCCTACGCCGATTTGAAAATTTCGCTGCACACCAGCGGCCCGTTGATGGAGTGGCTCGACCAACGCCATCCTGAGTATGTGGACCGATTGGCGGCGTTGGCTGCCGAGGGACGCGTCGAGATCGTCGGCGGTGCGTTCTATGAACCCATTTTGACGATGCTGTCGTCGCAAGACCGAATCGGTCAGATTCGTTCTTACTCCGAGTGGTTGGAAAATCGGCTCGGCGCCGACGTTCAAGGAGCCTGGATCGCGGAGCGCGTGTGGGAGCAGAATCTAACCAGCGATATCGCCAAGGCGGGCATTCAATACACCGTTCTCGACGATTACCATTTCCGCCAAGCCGGCCTGGAAGTTGAGCAGCTCGATGGCTGTTACGTTACCGAAGATGCCGGCCGCACCCTCTCGGTGTTTCCCGGGAGCGAGCGGCTGCGCTACCTGATTCCCTTCGCCGCGCCTCACGAAACCATCGATTTTTTACGCAGCGTCGCGGAGCGCCGGCCCGGCGCCGTGATGGTCTTTGGCGATGACGGCGAAAAATTCGGCACGTGGCCCGGCACCAAGGCGCATGTCTATGAAAATGGCTGGCTGCGTCAATTCCTTGATCTACTCCGTGAAAACCAAGATTGGCTCCACACCTCCCGGCTTTCTGACGCAGTAAGCCAGCCGCCGGTGGGAAAAGTCTATCTTCCCGATTGCAGCTACCGCGAAATGTGCGAATGGTCGTTGCCGGTTGCCCGGCAAAAAGAGTTGGCGGCGTTAACACGAGAATTCGAGCACGACGGGCGATGGCCGCGCATCCAGAATTTTCTCCGTGGCGGCTTCTGGCGGAACTTTAAGGTCAAATATCCTGAAGCGGGGGAAATGTACGCCCGCATGATGATGGTGAGTCGTCGTCTGGAAGACGCGGCAAGTCGGCAGACGCCCGGCAACGCGTCGCTTATCCAGGCGGCCACGCAAGAGCTTTACCGCGGCCAGTGCAATTGCAGTTACTGGCACGGCGCTTTTGGCGGCGTCTATTTGCCGCACTTACGCAACGCTGTTTACAACCATTTGATCGCCGCCGACAACCTCCTCGATCAAGCCGAAAACAAGCCCGCCTATTGGGTGCGGGCCAATGCAAACGACTACAATTTCGATCTCCGGCAAGAAGTCCTCCTCAGCAACGATAAACTGCTCTGTTTGATTGAGCCGGCCAATGGCGGGCGGCTCTATGAATTCGACGTGCGTTCGATTTGCCACAATCTTCTGGCCACGCTCACCCGCCGCGAAGAGGTCTATCACGAGAAAGTGCTCGCCGGCGCCAACCAGCATCAAGACGACGTGGCCAGTATTCATGATCGAGTGGTCTTCAAGCAAGAAGGGCTCGAAAATTGTGTGCGGTACGACAGCGTGGAACGCAAAAGTTTGCTCGACCATTTTTACGCCCTCGACGCCAACTTGGAAAACATTCGTCTGGGCCAGGCCGAAGAGCTAGGCGATTTTGTGCGTGGCCGGTATGAAACGCGTTTGCGGCGAAACCCCGATCGGATTCAGGTGCAACTCACGCGGCAAGGGCGGGTGGGCGAGCAGTCGATCAAGATCACCAAGGGCGTCACGCTCGAAGCGGGCGGCGGCGCGTTGGAAATCGCCTATCTGTTGGAAGGTTTGGCGGAAAACCAACCGCTGCATTTCGCGCCTGAGTTTAATTTCGCCGGACTTCCCGCCGGCGCCGACGACCGATTTTTCTTCCACGGCGATTCGCTCGCCCTGGGCCAACTTGGCTCGCTTCTCGACTTGAACGACTGTGTTGATCTCGGCTTGGCCGACGATTGGTTGGGAATCAAGATCAGAATGGAGGCGAATCGGCCCACCAGTTTTTGGACCTTCCCCATCGAAACGGTGAGCCAGTCGGAAGGCGGGTTTGAACTGGTGCATCAATCGGTGGTCGTGCAGCCCCATTGGCGATGCGCTGGCGACGCCGAAGGGCGTTGGAGCGTGGTCCTTAAACTCGATATCGACACCAGTTTGGCGGAGTCTCGCCGCCCGTGCGAGGCGGCCGCCACGGCAAAATCGTAGAAAAGCGGACCAACAAAAACCTGATTTGGCGTTTGAGAAGCCCGGCTTTTTGAAAAAGCCGGGCTTCAGCGTGTTTTCTCCGGCCGCCTCGCGTTCTCCCCAATACGAATTCCGACTTTCTTTGCGGCTTTCTTTCCGTAGAATATCGGGTGAGGGGCGTTCGTGGCGGCAGGCGCTTTTGATGCCGACGCCGCCCCGAGGGTAACGACCCTATGTGGCTCGTAGATGCGTTTTACGATCGGCGGTAGGAAAAACCTCTGGGAGATCGGCGACACCATGGCTTCCACAGACACCATGGCTACCGCAATCGAAGGCGGCGTCTCTTCCATTGCGGCAAGTTGGAGCCGGGGTTTTGTTGTCGCGGCTTGCCTGTGGCCGGCGCTGGCGGCGGCTGGCGAAGCCCCGCGTGCAACGCCAGCGGCTGGCGGCGCTAACAATGGCCCGGCGGTTGCAAACGCGGCCGCTTATGAAGAGTCAGTCGTGGCCGCGATCGCGCGTGCGGAGGCGTCGGTGGTCGCGATTGTCCGCGTGCGAGTCGACGACCTTGCCAAACGTTCTCGCGTGTCGGGCTCCGACGATCCAACAGACCCTGACTTTTTTCCCCAAGAGTACGCCAGCGGCGTGGTGATTGATTCCGCCGGCCTGATCCTGACCAATCAACACGTACTCGGAGACCCGCGTCGGTCGAAGTATTTCGTGTGGCGTAAAGGCCGTGTCTACGCCGCCCGCGTGAAGGCGGAAGATCCCTGGTTGGATTTGGCCTTGCTCGAAATCGAAGCACGCAACCTGCCGGCGATTGTGCTCGGCGACGCCTCCCTGCTTCGCAAGGGCCAGACGGTCATTCTGTTGGGCAACCCCCGCGCCATCGCCCGCGATGGCGAACCGAGCGCCGCCAGAGGAATCGTGGCTAACCTGTTTCGGCCGGCGGCGCCCCTGCAGCACGCTCCCGGACAACCGCCCGCGCCGCCCACGCTCCACCAATATGGCGCCCTGATTCAAATTGATACGCGTCTGCAGCAAGGCGAGAGCGGCGGCGCGCTGATTAACCTCCAAGGTGAGATGATCGGGCTTTCGACGTCGCTGGCGGCGCCCAGCGGGTTCGACGGCGGCGCTGCATTCGCGGCCCCGGTGGGCGACGTTTTCCGGCGCGCCCTGGAGAGTTTGAAAGCGGGCAAGCAGCCAGCGTACGGATTCCTGGGAATCGCGCCCGACAACCTCACCCGCCAAGAAAGGCTGCAAGGCGACGTGGGCGCCCGCGTCAGTCTGGTGATTCCAGGCGCCGCAGCGGCCAAGGCGGGGTTGCAAGGCAACGATATCATCACCCAGGTCAACGATACGGTTATCATTGATCGAAACGATATCATGCGAGCTCTGGGAGAACTTTCAGCAAACGACGTTGCGAACATTTCGCTGCGGCGGCCCGACCGAAGAGGCGCCTGGACCACGATCAACGCCACCGTAACGCTGACCAAAAAATACGTGCCCTCGTGGCGGCCGCTACGGGTGGACGTGCTTCCTCCCCTTTGGCGCGGAATGCGAGTCGACGACGCCACCGCGATCCCACAATTCGATATCTACGGACGCGCCGTCGACCCGGAGGGCTGCGTCGTGGTGACGTCGGTCGAGGTGGACTCGCCGGCCTGGCGGGCCGATATCCGATCGAAATTGTTTATCAGCCACGTCGATTCGGAGCGTGTCTCTTCGCCGGCGGCGTTTCATGCGGCGGTCGCCGAGAAAGAAGGCCCGGTCACGCTACGGTTAACGGAACGATTGGGGGGCTCGCACGAACGCATCGTGAACCCGCCGGAGCTGTAGGGAATCGTCTGAGTTTACATGCGAAATTAAAAGCCCGGCATTTTCAAAACGCCGGGCTTTTTGGTTGGCTGGTAAATTTGGGCCGCGCGAATGTCAACGGCCTCTGCTTCTGCCTCTGCCGCGGCCGCGGCCGCCGCCTTCGTCATCGCCTCCGCCGAACATACCGGCCTCCATTCCGGTCATGCCTTCCATGCCGTCTTCGTCTTTATCCTTTTCTTTGCGTTTCTTCGGCTCCGGCGGTTTTCTGAAGTCTAAATTCCGGAACGAGACCAGGTCATCCAGTTCGTTGTGAACCACCATTTCCCCATTTGAATCGATCAGCAGAAATTCTCCTGGTGAAAGATCCGACGCTTTCATGGATGAATTCAGACTGGGAAGGACGTCGCCGCCGCGAATATCGAGAACGATGTTTCCCGTTTGGTATTTGTACTCCGGAAGCGTGAGAATATTGAGACTCATCGGATGCAGCACATCGGCGTTTTGCGTAAAGTCGAGCACGGAGCCGCGGAAAACATTGATAATTCCGGGGATATCAGCGCCATATTTGGGATTCCAAACCACCGCCATCATTTGGGCGTTTGGCTCGCCGCCAGGTTTGGGGTAGGAAATGCCCTTATCGCGGATCACGACAGGCTTGTCGGTTCGAACCATGCCGGCGTAAACCTGGTACTGCCGCGGAATGCTGACGATATCGCTGGGCTCACTCCACTCGGTTTCCCGCCAGTACTTGCGGCTCTTGGATGCCGCATCGGCCGCTTTTTTCTCATTGACGCGTCGGGAAACAGCGTCTGAAAGCGAAGAGGCCGGCGGCGCCAACTGCGGGTTCCGAGGATAGTTCACATCTTCCAACCAGAGTTGGATTCGATAGCGGTAACGTTTTTTCGGTTCAACCGTGAAGTCGTAGAAGCGGAAGAGTTTGTAGTCAACATCGGGCGCGCCGCCTGTCGGGCTCGCGCCAGTCATGCCACCCATGCCGGCGGCCATCCCAGCGCCCATCCCAGCGCCCATCCCAGCGCCCATCCCAGCGCCATATCCACTCCCGCCCTCTTCCATGCCGTTCATGCCCTCCATCATGGCGTTTTCCCCGCCGGCGCCCATCGCGCCGGGGTTCATGCCCGTGGCGCCGGGGCCGATCAGGCCGTTTACGGGGCCGCCGGGAACGTCGGGCCGATCAGGACCGTCGAGAGGTTCCTCCACCGGTTTTCGTTGTAGCGTTGCCGACTGATCAAACACTCTTTTCCTGGGAGTCTGGGAATGGAGGGCGAAGTCTCCGCTGCGCAACATTAACGGCGGCGCCGGGAAGGAAAGCAGAGGGTCGAGGTAACGAGGATCGACGATTTCATCCGAGCGACCTCCCCATAAACGAGCGAAGGCCTGTGCGCGGCGAGTGCTCAACTCTTTCCATTTCAATTCCGCATTGGGGTCGTTTCCTACTTCAGCACGCTCCACTTTGTAGTAGACATACTTGGGAATGTCTCGCAGGGGGTTGTAGGCGACAGCGTCTTGCAGCACGCTTTCATTTTCGAACCATTGTTTTTTGTAGGGCACCACCGCTTTAATGGCCACGAATCGCAGCCCTTTGTGAATCACGCTTCCCGCCGCCACCGTTCCATTTCCACTTGCGCCGGGAGCGTTGCCCATACTCATCATTTCAGCGCCCATGCCGCCCATGCCGCCCCCGCCGGAACTTCCCGGACGATACCCTTCCAAATTCTCGAGCTGCTCTTCGTTCAGCGAGCGTATTTCACTACCGGCGCCGCCGGCAACGCCCATCAGGCCGCTCAAGCCTCCAGGACCGGAGAGTAGGTCATCTTCGTCGTCATCTTTTCTCCTGCTTTTTCTCCTGGGTTCTTCTTCTTCGACGAGTTGATCTTGCAGGAGAAGATCTTCGTCGCCGTCTCGTGCGCGCAGGGCCACCGGACCGTAATGCGCACTAACCTCCAGGTTAATGGGCGGGTAAAGTTTGGGGTCGGCGCGTTTCGCTTGCAGGCGGAATTCGGGGTTGCTCCAGGCCATTTGCGGCTGGTAAGGATCTGAGGGAATCGGGGTCATTACTTCGTCTCGGCTGTGGAGCCGAATGGTAATGTCTTTGGTGGCGCGTTCGGGTTCATCCTGCACGTTTGACCAGGAATCTTGCTCGATTGTTTTCTCCGCCCGCGCTGCTAGGCTTTTGAGGTCATCGGGTGTTTGTTTTTCCGGGAAGGGTTCGATACTCATTCCCGAGTAGATGAAAAACCCCACCAAGAGCATGACGACGCCCAGCACGAATTTTTCCACGTGCCTCACAAAGAAGCCGCTTTCTGCTGCGTTTGCCGACATTTCGATTCTCCTAACCTTTTTGCCTACGCTCCGAAAATATCTTGTTCAAAAACACGCCAACCCGACAGAGTTTCTATCCTGCCGGCGCGCCAGTCGCTGTTTCCGCAGCGGCCGTATCTGCTTCTGCTTCCGCCGATTCCTCGCCCTCGGCCGACGTGGAAACATCTACGGTAATTGCATCTTTGTTCACGGGATTGTAAATGTGAATGATGCCATAAAACTCGAAGGGAATCTCGTAGGGCGATGGGCCGAGCGGCTTGGCCTGTGCTCCCATTCCGCCTCCGCCGAAGGCTCCCATGCCGCCCGCCATGCCCGCCATACCTCCCATACCGGTTTCACCTCCCCCGCCGAAAGCGCCACCACCGCCGAAAGCACCGCCACCGCCCCCGAAATCGCCGCCACCGCCAAGCCCTCCGCCAGAGACGCCGCGATTGATGCGCACTTGGCGGATTTCCACAGTGAGCGGCGAGTTGGCACACTCGGCCAGAAAATTATGCAAGCGGCGTTGGTCCATGATACAGCGGATGCGAACAGGAATACGCTTGGCGACGGCCAGATATACTTTTTCAGGGTCGGTCGTTACGGCATCGCTGCGTAGCGTGTCAGCCGGCAGGGGCTCGTATTGGTTGTCGACGTAGCGTCCTTCCGCCGGATCTTGCGAGACCACCTTGGAGCCGGCGCCTTCCGCGCCGCCTCCCCCCATGGCCTCCACCATGCCTTCCATGCCGCCGCTATCCATGCCGGCGCCCATTCCCATCATTCCCGACATTCCATCGCCACCCGCTGCTCCGCCGCCCGCCGCTCCGCCGCCCGCCCCAATACTTCCAGACTTCCCCACGGCCGCGCGACCGATACTGATCGACTGTATGCGTTTGATGGCCGCTTTGTGGGCGGAGTCGGCGCCGGCGTTTGTTTTTTTGATAATGTTCATGAGCGCTTTGTAAACCCACAGATCTTCTTGGGCGTAAAGCACTTGCAGCGTGGAAGGGGCGGTTTGCCAATTGAGGCGGGAGAGAATCTCGCCCTGATTGGAGGAGTCCCAGATCACGACCGGCGGCTGTTCCAGCATAACTGAGTTTTGTCCGCCCGCTGCTCCGGCGCGGCCCGCCATCGCCATTCCGGCGCCACCGGCCATCCCGCCAAAAGCACCGCCGCCGCCACCACCACCGAACTCGCCGCCACCGAACTCGCCGCCACCGAACTCGCCGCCACCTTCCATGCCGCCGCCTTCCATGCCGCCCATTCCAGCGCCGGCCTTGGCCGACCAATGCGCGCCGATTATCTCAGCTAACTTGGGAAGTTCTTCCTTGATGTAATCGCGATATTGTTCGCGAAGGCCCTGGTACAGTTCCTGTTCCGAGGGAGTGGGGAAGGGGACGGTTTTTTCGATCGGCCGCAGACCGTCCACCGCCGCTCGAAATTGAGGGGTGAGTTCGTCGGGCCAGACCAACGTCGAGGTCACTTGATATTGGTATTGTTTGTCCCACACCGCGACAACATCTTTCTGCAAGGCGAGCGTTCGACGCGCCATCTTTTCTTCCATCGTGTCGTTGGGATGGTTCACCGTCGTGGCGACTGCATTCCCCTTACCGTAGGCGCTTTCGATCTGGCTGCGGTTGGCCTCGGTCTCTGATTTCAACTTGGCAGCCGTGGCGTACCAACTCCCCAAACCGACGATCGCGATCACGCCGCAGAGAATCCAGAAATGCTGTTCTTTCATCACGGCAAGGATTTTTTTGACTTGATCCATGATCAGTTGCCTCCATTTTGAGCGGCGCCATCCGGCGTATCTGCTTCTTCTGTTTCGGCTTCTTCATCGACAGACGCCCCGCCCGCCCCGGCTTCCTGAGCGGCGAGCTTTTCTTCTAACTCCGCCTGCTTCCGCTTGAGCCGCACGCTGAGCCGCGTCTCCTGCCAACAAAATTGAACCACAAACTCGTAACGGGGCGCGGGGAAATCAACCGGCTCATCGGTTGCGTCAGGATTCTCGTCCGGCTTGGCCGGCTGCGGCGCGCCGCCGCCCACTGCGCCAAAGGATCCCTCCGCGCCGCCGAAATTGCCCGCCGCGCCGCCGAAATTGCCCGCCGCGCCGCCGAAATTGCCCGCCGCGCCGGCGCCGCCCGCCACCGGCGTTGCGTTCGGGTTCGGCACGCGATAATCGCGATTCAGGGGAGAGTCTTTCACCAAGGTGGGGTACTGAATGCCAAGTTCCTTCATCGTGAAACGAACCAGCGGTTGTCCAGGCCCGCCCGGCAGCATGACAAACCCATCTTCTAGATTTTTCAAAAGCGTTTTGCGCACATGCGTACCGCCTTCTTCGGCTCGATTAGCGTTGAAATAATGATAGCCCTTCAATTCAATCACCCAGCCGGGGCCGCTCGGACCGTCGCCCGATGTTTCACCGCTGTCACCGCCCAGGTCTATTTTTATGGTGTTCGATTCTTCTTCCTCGGCAACCGTTTCCTCCGCGGCTTCCGCGGAGGCGGGCTCTTCAGCATCGGCCTCCGGTTTCTTCGCATCGGGCACCTTGCCGGTGATGTACGCATTTCGCACACTGGCGGTGAACCACGTGCTCAAATCAGGATAAAATTGCGTTTCAACATATTCGATATGAAGTTGTGGTTGCAGGAAGAACGGTTTTTCCAAGGGATTCGGAACTTCGCCCGGCTGGAGTTCAGGGTCGCGCGGCAAAGCAGCGTTGATCGCTCGGAGCAACTCCATCCACAACAAGCGGCCATCGGAATTACCCATGACTTCCTCGCCCAACGCGCGCGCCAACGACATTTGGGCGACGCTCGCGGCGTCGGCGGTTTGATAACTAGAACTTTTATCGGAAACGGTTTTAATAGCCGCCTCCGCCGCCGCCCAGTCGACGCCGTTCACCTGCCGGTCGGGCGTGACGACAGCGTAATGGGAGTACCGGTAAACAAAGTTGACCGAAAGCGCGAGCAACAGCGCGCCCACACTCACCAAAGCCCAAGGTTTTTTCGCCCGAATCATGCGGGTGATGAGCAATTCACGCGGCACTAGGTTGGTCGAAAGGCGGCCCTTGCCCAAACCTTGCAAGGCCAACCCGTAACAGACGCCAAACGTCAAGGCGTTTTCCTGGAACGCTTGGGAGGAGGTAATCTCTTCGCCTTGGAGCCGCTTGAACTTGTCGACCGCATGAACCGGCATGTCGAGCTTGGCTTGCACGTAATCCGACAGACCCGGCAGTTTGGCGGCGCTGCCCAAGAGGTGGATTGCAGTGATTTTCGCCTCGCGCTCGTTGTTCCTGAAGAAACTGATCGACCGCGTGACCTCCGTGATCAGGTCGCCAAAAACACGCCCCATCGCACGGACCACGGCTTGTTTGTCTTCCGCTTCGGCGAAGTTCCGTTTCAAATGCTCGGCGTTGGCAAAGGTGAGTTTTAACTCCTTGCTCAATTGCTTGGTGAAATGGTTGCCGCCCAAGGGAATACTGCGCTGCCAAACGCGGTAGCCGTTGGTGATGACTAGGTCGGTTGTTTCGGTGCCCATCGATAAAAGAACGACGGAATCGGGTTGGTCGTCAGGATCGAAAACATCGACTTCCGGCAAAAAGTCGTAGGTGGCGAAGTTGAACAAGCAGAGCGGCGTGAGCTGCACGATATCCAGCTCGATTTCCGCCTGCAAGTACGACGCAATCGCCTTGAAAACCTGCTCGCGTTTCATGGCGAACAGGCCCACCTCCGCCTCCAACGCAAAGCCTTCCTCTTCAATGGCCCCCGGCAGCACTTGAAAATCCCACACGACCTCCTCCAGGTCGAACGGTATTTGCTGTTTAGCCTCGTATTTGACAAGGTCGGGAACCTTCTTCGACTGCACCGGAGGCAGCTTGATAAAGCGAGACAACCCGCTTTGCCCGCCCGCCGCGATCGCGACTTTATCACCCTTGACCACGTTGCGGGAAAGAAACTGCTGGAGCGCTTCCTTCACTAGTGCTTCGGGGTCGGCGTCGGGTTGGGTGAGAATCTTGGGGTACTCAATGAAATCGAACGCGTCGGCAACCACTTCGCCTTCGTCGTCGAGCGTACAACGCAACGCCTTGAGCGCGCATTGACCAATATCGATACCCCAGACGGCTTGCTTCTTAGCCATTCTCTTTCCTCTGTCCTGCATTGTTCCCTGGGCGGGAAAAACGCAGCAAGAACGCTACGGGAATTAAATGTCGCCGGAAAACACGGCAAGAAAAGCGGCCACAAAAGGCCCATTGGAACGAAAACCGCTCCACTCTTTAACTCTACTGACTGAGGCCCCCAATTGTCAATAAAAAACGGCTCGCATTCCACGGGGGATATGCATTACACCACAAGAGGGGGGCTTGTCCCTTGATCCGCGCCGCCGCGCCGTTGGAGTTCATGCTTTAGCATGTTGTTTGCGCCGTTGGAGTTCATGCTTTAGCATGTTTTGAAGATGTTACACGGCTTGCGGTTGAACCGGGCGGTATTTTTCATTGCGAGGCTTGCCGTTCAACGGTCTGTCGGTAGCTGCGGAGCGTGCGTAACAAAAACATGCTGAAGCATGAACTCCAACGGCGCGAACTCCAACCGGAAGGCGCCGCCGCAAAAAGGGCGTCTCTCTCGACGGCGCCTCTTTTTGCCGATATTCTGGTGAAAACGCAATCGCCGCCCGTGCGCTCTCCGCGGCTTCCCGCCCGAGTCTCCGTTTTGAGAACAATATGAAATTCGAGGAACTCATTATCCTCTTGCCGTGCCACAGCTTAGAGGATTTTCCGGTACACCATGAAGGCGACGACGCACAAGGGCTGCTCGCCGGTTGGACGGCCCTCTGGCAGCCCGAATTCATTGCCTCGGCACAGTCGATGCCTACTTGGCGGCGGGTCGACGATACCCCCGAGGAACTCGCCGGGCGGCTGATTGTGTCGCCTTCGGTCAGCGAGGGGGAATTGCCCACCGGCTTCGCCCAACGCTGTCAGGATTCGGGCGCGGTGTTCATTCGTAACCGGGGCGACCGCGGCAAGATCATCGCCGAGGCGTTCGAACCGTTCGATGGAGAAGCGGTGGTCGAACCGAATCTGGCCGCCGACTTCCTAGCCCTCGGTTATGGGTTCCTGCAAGTCGAACTGCTCACCCGCCAAATGCGCTATTCCAGCAATTTGGACGAAATCCATTTTCAAAACCAGGTGGTGGCCGCCGCCAATGCCGCCATTACGGGCGATGAAGCGGGCGCCCGTGAAAAACTGGCGGCTTGTTTCGACATTTTGCTCGAGGAACGCGACCACTACTATCCGGTCGACGCCTACTTTGTCGACCTCACGCTCTTGGCGGCCTCCACGCTCGGCGCCGGCTTCCGTCGTCAGCTTGCCAGTGAAACACCCACCAACGTGATTGCCAGCGGCGAACTCTTGGAAAAAATGGCGCAGTCGCAACCAGAGTCGTTGGAAAAATTGCAAGCCGCGCTGGAAGCCGGCCGTGCGAGCTTGGTCGGCGGCCTGCAACGCGAAGTGCGCACGCCGCTGCTTTCCCCCGAAACACTGCTCGCCCAATTGAAAAAAGGCAGCGCTGCGTACGAAACGCATCTCAAGAAATCGCCCCAGGTTTTCGGACAGTTCCGCTTCGGCCTCACGCCTCTGGCGCCGCAAGTGCTTCACAAACTCGGCTTCCACGGCGCCCTGCATTGCGACTTTGAAGACGGCCAAACGCCCGAAGGCTCGCAGATTAAGGTCCGCTGGGAAGGACCCGACGGCGCCACGATTGACGCCCTGGCTCGCGCGCCGCTGAATGCCGAGCGGCCAGAAAGTTATCTCGGCTTGGCGGTCAAGCTGGGCGAATCGATGGACATGGACCACGTCGCCACAATCATGCTGGCCCATTGGCCCGACCGAACATCGCCCTGGCACGACGACCTCCGCCGCATTGCCGCGTACGGTCCGGTGTTGGGTCGGTTTATCACGTTGGATGAATTTTTCCGCACGACCGATCTCCCCGGCCAAATCGATCGCTTTGAAGTCGATCAATATGAATCACCGTATTTGAAGCAGGCGGTTGCGGGCAACACCGCCAACCCGATTTCCAATTCCATCGACTATTGGCGATTACGGCACGCGGCGGAGGCGGAGCAGGCGCTGGCCGCGTTGGTGGAGCTTGTCACGGGGCGCGAAGGCGCCCAGCGAGACGACCTGCTCTCGATTCTCTACAACGCCGCCGACGAACCGCCCGCCATCGAAATAGAAACGCGTTTGCAGCAAGCGCTCGCCGCCCGGGCGGAAGAATTCGCGGCCTGTGTTTCCACAACCCATAGCGAGGCGGAGCCGGGGTTGTTGGTCGCCAACCCGTTGAGTTTTGTTCGCCGTATTCCGGTCCTGACCACCGAATTGGAGCAAACGCCCGATGTCGGTAAGCCGGTATACGCCGCCGCATCGAATCGCGAACAACGCCAAGCGGTGGTCGACGCGCCGGCCATGGGTTTTGCCTGGGCCGGCTGCTCCAAGAAAGGAGCTTCTCGCTCCGAGGCGACGCTCCCGCTGGCCGACGAGAATGTCGTCCGGAATGAGTTTTTTGAAGCCACGATCGATCCCGCCACCGGGGCGTTGCAATCGCTGCACGAATACTCCAAACGCGGCAATCGCATTTCCCAGCAGTTGGCGCTGCGCACGCCCGCGCCGCCCGACCGCCCGCGAAACGAGTGGCAAGACCCCGACGCCCAAGCCACCTATTCCGTGATGGCGGCCGATGCGTTGGAGGTGACGTCCGCCACGAGCGCCTTGGGCGAAATTACCGTGCAGGGCCGCTTGCTCGACCGCAACGGGAAGGTGCTCGCTCATTATCGGCAAGCCTTCCAAGCCTGGCGGGGAAGCCGCGTCTTGCGGCTGCGCATCAAACTCGACCCCATCGAGGAGTTGGGCCCCAACCCCTGGACGTCTTACTATTGTTGCCGATTCGCCTGGGCCGATGAATCGGCAAGTTTGTGGCGCACGGTGAATCTGACGCGTCATCAGGCGACGCGAAAGAAAATCGAAACCTCGCATTACCTTGAAATCGAAAACGCCGACACAAGCACGACAATACTCACCGGCGGCTTGCCGTTTCATCGCAAACGCGGCTTCCGTTCGCTCGACAGTCTGCTGGTGGTGCGCGGTGAAACGCGTCGTGAATTTGAGTTGGGCATTGGCATGGATTTGAGCCACCCAATTTTGGAAGCGGTGAGTTTGCTGGCGCCGCCGCCGACCGTCGTGCAAACTAACGCCCGGCCGAAACTCGCCTCAAGCTGGCTGTTTCATATCGACGCCAAGAATCTTTTGGCCACCTATTGGGCGCCCATTTGGGAAGAAGGCCGCACCGTTGGCGTGCGCGTGCGTATGATTGAAACATCGGGCCGCGTGGCGCGTGCCAAGTTCAGCGGCTTCCGCCCCTTCGGCCGCGCACGCATTGTCGACTTTCGCGGCCAACCGCTGGCCGACTGCGAAGTGCGCGACGGCGTCGTTCATCTGGAGGCCGCCTCCGGCGAATGGCTGGAGCTAGAAGCGCGTTGGGAATCGTAACCATTCAAGGCGAAAGGCGATGGCAAACTAGCCGAATGCGAATAGCCCACAAGCGGTTGCGAAGAAGGAAAACGGTCCAGTAGAGAATTACGTACCCGTTCACGGAGTTTAATTGGAACGTTCATCGTTACGCCGGCTTGTTTTCACAGGAGGGAGCGGAGAGAACGGAGGACCCTGTTTGTTTCCTCGTTTCCTTTGCATGAAAGGCATTTCGAGGCATGCTTTGTTTTCC
>JAJRWU010000202.1 GCA_024276655.1 Planctomycetota bacterium | reverse complement strand
TGAGCGTCCTTGCCCATGCTAGATTCCCTCCTAAACATGCTAGATTCACCAACCAACCGAAAAAGCATAGCACAACGCGACAAATGCAGGAATCCAAATCCCATCTCCTCCCGAGGCGGCAAAGTGCGTTCCTGCACCCGCATCTTGCATCCCTCTTGCGAAGGGGTGAACGCCGTTGGTAAATTGTTTTTGTCTGGGCCCTCTCATTTGAAAAGTAAAACTCACAAACATGGCCACAACCCACACGCCAACCTTTCAAGGTTTTTCACCAGAACTTTTGAAGTTCCTCGACCAACTCGGCCGCAACAATAATCGAGAATGGTTTCAAAAAAACCGCGAAACGTACGACGCCGAATTCATGGCGCCGGCCAAAGCGTTCGTCGAGGCGCTGGGCGCCAAGTTGCCGAGCATCTCGCCAGACATTCGCGCCGAACCGAGAGTCAACGGTTCGATCCGCCGCATCCATCGCGACACACGGTTCTCGAAAGATAAAACGCCGTACAAAACGCATTTGGAGTTTCACTTCCTCCAGGGGGAGGGAAAATATCGGCCCGGTTATTATCTCGCGATCAAAGCCAATTCCTTAGGCATTGGCGCCGGCATGTACTGCATGAGGCGGGTGCTGGATAAGTACCGCGACGCCGTCGCGGGATCAGAAGGCAATATACTGGCGGCCGCTATCCGGAAGGCGGAAAAAGCCAACTACCAAACCGGTGGCGAGCAACTCAAACGCGTGCCCCGCGGCTACGACCCAGACCACCAGCGGGCCGACTTGCTGCGCCATACCGGATTGTTCGTCGCCAAGGACATTTCAATTCCCAAGGAGTTTCATTCCCGATCGCTCGTGCAACTTTGCATCCGTGAATTTAAGAAACTATCGCTCGTGGTTGACTGGCAAACGATGCTCGTCCAATAAGATCCGAATAACATGATGACACCAAACCCTCGTTCAAGAAGCCTGTCGCACGCCAATCGCACAACGCTCGCATGGGTGGCGGTTCTGGTCATTGGGTTGACAACCGCGGCGCATGGCGAAGAAGGGCTGATCGGTCACTGGAAATTGCAGTCAGACGCCCAAGACATCTCGGGCGGCGGGCGCCATGCGGTGAATCATGGCGTTCGATTCGATGCCGAAGGCAGCGCGGTGTTCAATGGGAAAGACGCCTGGCTGGAGGTTCCCGTTTCCGGCGCGCTCAAACTCGCTAAAAAACCGTTCTCGATTGCCGTCTGGATTCACACCGACCAGCGGCTGGACGATGTACTGGGCGATCTACTGACTTGTTACGACCCAGCCACGCGAACGGGCTTCACGCTGAGCCTGATGAATTACGCCGGCGTGACAAACGCGCAATCGAACTGGCGCAACCTGCTGTTCGGAATCGATGCCGGGCGCGTCGATTCTCAATGGACCGATTGCGGCCGGCCAGGAACGAACCAGCAGGTCAAGTCGCTGACCGTCTTCGACGGAGATCTCTACGCGGCGGTCTGGGAGCCGGGCAAAAACCAAACCGGCCATGTCTACCGTTACGCGGGCGGCAAACGCTGGATCGATTGTGGGAGCCCCGACAAAGCAAACGCAATCGCGAGCATGGCCGTTTTTAACGGAAAACTCTACGTTGGTTCGGAAAGGTACAGCGGCGGCGGGTCGTCGCTGCCGTTATCGCCCAACGAAAACGACGGCGGCAGCGTGTTTCGATATGAAGGCGGCTCACGCTGGACGAACTGCGGGAAAATCGCGGACGTGCGAAGCGTCAGCGGATTGGCCGTATTCAACGGAAAGCTTTACGCCGGAACCGGAACCACGGGCGCCTGGCGCGACACACCGCGAACGCGCGGCATGTATCGCTACGACGGCGATGGCAATTGGACGTCTTGCGGTTGCCCCGGTCTGCGGGTGACGCATCTGAGCGTTCACAACGGAAGCCTGTTCGGCTTGAGCTACGACGCCGGAGGCTTCTTTCGTTACGATGGCGGCACAAACTGGACACGGCTGGGCCCCCTGCCCGATACCACGCAAGTCTACGCAACCGCCATCTACGAAGGCCGTCTTCATGCGGGAACGTGGCCGACCGGCTCCGTATTCCGATACGGCGGGCCACAAAAGTGGACTCATGTCGGCCGGCTGGGCGAAGAGAAAGAAGTGATGGGCATGGCCGTTTATAATGGCCAGCTCTACGCGGGAACCCTGCCGTTTGCCGACGTGTATCGTTACGATGGCGGCGACAAGTGGGTCTCGACGGGCCGGCTCGACAACACCCCCAACGTGCGTTATCGGCGGGCGTGGTCGATGGCCGTCTTCGATGGAAAGCTCTTCTGCGGCGTGCTTCCCTCAGGACGCGTGCTTTCGTTGGAAGCCGGCAAAAGCGTGACCCATGATCGAAGCCTGGCTGCCGGTTGGCGGCATGTGGTCGCGGTAAAATCGAACCGCCGACTCAGTTTGTATGTCGACGGAAAACGCGTCGCCGAAAGCACGGAGTTTGATCCACTCGAATACGACCTGAGCGCCACGGGTCCGCTGAAAATTGGCTTCGGCCAACACGACTACTTCAACGGGAAGATGAAAGACCTGAGAATCTACGACCGCGCGTTGTCGGCTCGCGATATTGAACGCATGCGATCGGGCGGCTGAAGGTAAATCTTTGATCGTTCCCATGTAAAACCATCTACCGCTCGCCGGAAAGACGTCTACGTATCGACGAGCACGTCGTTTCGGCTCAACTATCGGGACATACCCTTTCCCAACGGCCAGACGTCGTCTTGCAACGTTCGGTGGGTGCGTTATAAACGCCACCTGAGATCCTCCCCAACGATTCCTGAGCCGTTCACGTCACCGCCCCATCGAACCGGATAGGCCCATGTACGACCGACAAGCGTTAATTGAAATCGTCCGCGAAAAAGCGCTCACTTTTGGCGATTTCACGCTCGCATCGGGAAAAAAGGCGAGTTTTTATCTCGACTGCCGCAAGGTGTCGCTGCACCCCGTGGGCGCGAACCTGATTGCGGAGGGAATTCTGGAATTATTGGGCGAGAATCCGCCCGACGCCATCGGCGGCATGGCAATCGGGGCCGACCCCATCACCGCTTCGGTGGTCACTCTAGCCGGGCAGCGGAACATTCCCTTGCGTGGGTTCATCGTGCGGAAAGAGGTCAAGCAGCACGGCGTCGGGCGCATGGTGGAAGGCCCGGTTCAGCCGGGAGACCGAGTCATCATCGTCGAAGATTCCGTCACCACCGGCGGCAGCGCGCTGCGGGCGGTGGCCCACGCCAAGGAGTTCGGCTTGCAAATTGAAGGGGTGGTGGCTATTGTCGACCGCTTGGAAGGCGGGCGGGAGGCATTCGCCGCGGAAGGCCTTGTTTTGCAGACGTTGCTAACCGTGCGAGATTTCGGCATCGAACCGGCGGCGGGTTAAACAGGGCAGCGCCGCTTTTGGGGTCTTGGCCCGCTCACCAACACGCAGGATGCGCGCTCGGGTCGGGAGGACCGCCGTGGAGACATCGCTTCATCGACAGCTCAAAACTCACTACGCCGGCGAAGGCGCCGAACTTGAGGTCGTGTTGGGGCGTTATCGGATCGACGTCGTGGTTGGCCAACAACTGATCGAAATCCAACACGGTTCGCTGTCGGCCATTCGCGATAAAGTGCGCGATCTACTCCAAGAGCGCGAAGTTCTGGTGGTGAAGCCGATCGTGGCCGCGAAAACGCTCGTCAAACTCCAGCGGAAGGGCGGGAAAGTGTTGCAGCGGCGGCGGAGTCCTAAAAAAGGCTGTCTGCTCGACCTCTTCAACGAACTGGTCTACTTCACCAAAACCTTCCCCCACCCCAGGCTGACGCTGGAAATCGTGCTGGTCGACGTCGAAGAGCACCGCTACCCGCGCGCGCGGCCCTCGCGGCGAGGGAAGAAATTTCACGTGCAAGATTTGAAACTGTTGGGTGTCCGGCAGACGCATCGGTTATGCACGCCGCACGATTTATTAGCGTTGCTGCCGCCCGATCTTCCGCCGACGTTCAGCACCGCGCAGTTGGCCGAAGCGTTGGGCGTCAAACAATGGATGGCGCAGCGGATCGCCTATTGCCTCCGCCACACGGGCGCCGCCCGGCAAGTGGGCAAGCAAGGGAACTTGCTGCTGTACCAGTTGCGCCGCGCGGCGTGACGCCCTTTAGCCGGTGGCTATTATCTTTCCAGAATGAGAAATCGGTTCTTCCGTGATTTTAATAGGTCGCTCCGGAATGTGGACGCGTCATGCTCACCTCATTTCGGGCTCGACAAAGGGCGGTATTTCTTGAAAGGGGCCCGGTCGTCTTCGCCAACACGCGCGGCCCTCAAGTGCGGGGCGCAGGACCGCTCATGACGGCGAAGGCAAAGCGATGGTCTTGATTTTTTCTTCATGCCACTCGAGTCGACTACTCACGTTTATCGAACAGCCCGGCCGTGTGGAGGTGCTCGTTGTGTCGGGCGATGTCTTGTTCCTGGAGGCCGTTGCTGATTTCAATCGCCAAGACGCATTCCGCTTCTTGGTTTTCATACTGCGCGCTGACGGTCAGGCGGCCTTGTTCGTCGAACCGCATGATGACATCGATCGATCGTCCGGCCGGTTCGAGGCCGCCGAAGTCGTCGAGACGTCCGACGCCCAACACTTCGGCGCTGTCGGCGTCGTCGGTGTCTCCTTGCGTGACTTCAAAAGTAATGCGCACGCCGGTTTGCGTTTTCGAGGCCGTGACAAATCGTTTGCGAGCCTCCACCGGCGTGAGGGAATTCGAGGGTATCAGCACGGAGTTCTTCCATTGGCCGCCGCTGAGCACTTTCACACCCACGCCATGCGCGGTAACGAACCGTAGCCGCGGAGGATGCTCGGCCGCCGTTTTTTGCCGACGTTCCGACTCCTCGGCGGGCGCCAGCGTGTACGCGCCGCTGGCTGGTAAATGGTCCTCCGGCGGTGAGGAGTCTGGAGCAGACTCGTCAACCTCGCCCACCGCCGTTGGCGGTGGGTCGGGGCGGTTTTCCGCCAAGGGTGAAATCACGGCGGCGCTTTCCAACTCCAGCATTTGTGCGTAAATAGCGGCGCCCTTGGCCACCGCCTCGATCGGGTTCACGCCACAATCGGCAGGGAAGCCGGCCTCGGCTGCGAGCATTTCCCGCACGGCGGGCATGTACGTGGCGCCGCCAACGAGCAGCACGCGGTCGATATCGGCCCACGTGAGCGAGGCGTCGTCGAGCGCCATGCGGACAGTCAGTTTTGTCGTTTGAATGAGATCGGCCGTGGCGTCTTCAAACTGCGCGCGCGTGATCGTCGCGACATGCCTTTTCCCCTGCGCGAACATCGTGATTTGCGCCGTCTCAGATTGCGACAGCCGACGTTTCGCCTGTTCGCAATCGATGCGCAGGTCTTGCACGGCTTGGGGGTCGTGGCGGAGGTCGGCGTTGTGCGTGCGTTGGAAATCGTCGGCCGCCCAATCGAGCAAACGTTGATCCCAATCGCGGCCGCCCAGAGTGCGGTTGCCGTGCGTGGCCAATTCCCTGATTTCACCAGCGCCAACACGCACCACGGTCACGTCGAACGTGCCGCCGCCCAAATCGTAGACGACCACATTCCGCTGGTCCTCGGAGGAATGTAGTCCCTGGGCCAGGGTGGCGGCCAAGGGTTCGTTCAAAACGCCCAGCACTTTTAGCCCCGCGATGCGGCCGGCTTGTTCGGTGGCTTGGCGGCGTTTTTCGGTGAAATAGGCGGGAACCGTGATAACGGCGGTGGAAATAGGGCCGATTTGCGGCTCCGCTTCGCCGAGCAGATGACGCAGGATGATTGCCGAAAGGCTTTCCGCCGAATGGCGGTGGCCATCGACTTCGTATTCCCAGGCGTCGCCCATGCGGGCCTTCACGAATTGCACGGTTCTTTGGGCGTCGTGGCGGGCGAACTGCAAAGCCAACTCTCCGGTGAGAATTTGTTCGTCTCCAAAGAACAACACGCTCGGCGTGAGCGTTTGTCCTGAAGAGTCGGTCGCTACGTGCGGCGTTCCTTGGGGATCAATATACGCCAGCGAGGAATAAGTGGTGCCTAAATCGATGCCCACGGCTTGGCAGGCCCGCAATCGCGACACCTCGGCGGCGGGCGCCAGGAGGCGGGTGCGTTCGTCTCGGACCGCCTCGCGCGGGCGTGTTGGCGCGCCTTCGGTTGCCGCCCCGCCGATGGTTTGCGGTTGCGCGTCGACTTCGAACTGTAAGCTTTCCAGGGCAGCGCTGACGTCGGCCATCGTTTGAAACCGATCAGCAGGTTGCTTCGCGACCATGCGGCGGAAGATGTCGTCTAACTCCTGGGGCGTGTCCGAGGCGGCCTCTCGCAGGGAGGGAATTTCCGCCTCCCGATGCGCCAAGAGTTTGGCCACGAGTGTGTTGGCGGCATAAGGCGGATTTTCCGTCAACAGAAAATAGAGCGTGCAACCGAGGGCGTAGATGTCGGAACGTTGGTCGGCGCTGCTGGTGTCTTCGGCCTGCTCCGGCGACATATAATCGAGCGTGCCGAGAATATTTTCGCGTTTGGTGAGATTCGACACATCCGAGGCGCCGCCGGCGGCGGTGTTTCTACTGCCGGCGGCGGTGTTACTTTTGGCGGCGGCGTGAATACTCGCCAGCCCCAGATCAAGAATTTTGATCGAGCCTTGTTTGTCGAGCAGCAGATTCGAAGGTTTGACATCGCGGTGGATCACGCCTTGTTCGTGGGCGTAATCCAAGCCACGCGCCGCCTGCAGAATATAGCCAACCGCCTCCGCCGCCGGCAGCGGGCCATGCCGGCTCAAGTGGCGGGCAAGGTCGTGGCCGTCTATGAATTTCATCACCAGAAAATGGACGCCTTGAAATTCATCGGCATCGTACGCGGCCACGATATTGGGGTGCTCCAGTTTCGCCGCCGCCTCCATTTCCCGGTGAAATCGTCGGACTGCACTTTTGGAACCCATCTCCTTGGCGTTCAACGTTTTGAGCGCCACAATGCGTTTCATCACCAAATGACGAGCCCGAAATACCGAGCCCATGCCGCCGGAGCCAATGTGATCGAGGATCACATAATTCCCCAGAAGCAACTTCCCGCCCCGGTTCCGTATGAGCTGCGAAGCCTGGTAGTCGGTCAGGAATTCACGATCCACCAACTGGCCGACGATACCTTCCAACAGCCGGGCTTGAGAAGCGCCGCCCGCCTTGGGTTCAGAAAGTTCTTCCTGGAGCGAGGTGGCAATAGCGTTCACCAGCGACTTGGCCTGGGCGCTCGATGCTTGCTCGCTTCGAGACAAGAAGGCGACAATCATTTCGATCGTGGCGGATATGATGCAACCTCCCCAGACGGCGCCGAAAAACAACGAGCTTGAATTATAGTGGCGGCATGAGGGCGATGCTCAATCGTTGGCCGGAGTTTCTTGTTGAACCGAATCCTCCGGCTGGGCGATAAAACGATAACCGGTGTCGCGAATGGTGAGGAAATGGCGCGGCTGGGCGGGGTCGTCCTCGAAAATTTTTCGCAGACGCCGCATGAATTGGTCCGGCGCGCGCGTGTTGACATGCCCCGGCAAGTTCCAAACGTTCTCCAGCAGTTCCTCCCGGGGAATAACCCGGCCTTCATTCGCGACAAAAAATTGCAAGAGTTTCACCAGGAGCGGCGTCAAACGCACCACCGCGCCCCGGACATGCGCCTCGTAGGTGGTGAAATCGACCTTGGATTTGCCCACATAGGCGATGATCTCGGTGGAAGGCGGATTGACCGAACTCCCCCGCCGTAACGACAACTGAAGCAGATTTTTCACACGGCTGAGCAACTCGTCAAGATCGAAGGGCTTCATCATGTATTGGTCGGCGCCGACGTCGAAACCACGGGCCCGGTCTTCGGCCAGGGTTCGGGCGCTGAGAATCAGGATGGGCGTCGTGTGGTTGGTGTCGCGAATCTTTTCGCAAACCTCGTAACCGCTCATGCCCGGCAGCATCAGATCAAGCAGAATTAGGCTGATATCGTTGGGGTTTTCGTCCATCAGCCGCAGCGCGGCCGGGCCGTCGCTGACCACCGTAACGTGATAGGACTCACGCTCCAGGTTGAATTTGATGCCGGTCGCGAGATGCAGTTCGTCTTCGACCACCAATATATGACTACGCTCAATCACGGGAGTTCCTGTCAGAGCGGCAAAAACAACTTTTTGGCCAAGCCCCCTTTCCGAGGGAAGTGGGGAGATTCAGATTTTACCACATTTTGAAATGCCTATTCGCGTCGGCGGGGTCGATTTCTCGGAGGAATTCCGGCCAACTGCGGTTGCAAAATCGATCACCGTTGGTAAATTATCGTTCCTAAGTTGTTGTGTTGGTTGTAGGTATAAGATATTTCAGGCCGGCAATACTCGCCCAAATAGGTAAGTAGTAGCCAAATTAAGGAGATTCAGCGAATCGGAGACGTTCGTCGGCTGGCGTAGGGAGTAGCCGTCGTCGACGCGAAGGCTGTATGGTAGCATATGACGATTACGAAAGACCGCAAGCAAGAACTGATCCTGGAGCACAAACGCGGCGACAACGACACAGGGTCGCCTGAGGTGCAAATCGCGATTCTTACTACGCGAATTAACAACCTTACCGCTCACATGCAAGCGAACAAGAAAGACCACGCCACCACGCGTGGTTTGCTGGGCATGGTCAGCCAGCGCCGAAGGTTGCTCGACTATCTGAAGGAAATCGAACCGACGCGTTACGTGGAAATTATCCAGAAACTGTCGATTCGTAAGTGATCCTGTACGGCCATTCCCGTCGTCTTCTTCTCTCTTCGCCCGTACTGGCGTCGTCCTCTTTCGCCGGTTTGATCGGTGGCTTGCTGCGCGCAGGCAGTGCTTTCGGTCGGGTTGTTCTTGCGGCCGAAGTTGATCTGCTGCGCTCTATTGAGGCTTGGGGTCGGACTTGTTGAAACGTTGGAAAATTGTAGGAAAGAAAATCAAGTGAAGGTACGCGTAGAAAAGAAAATCAGAAATTTTGTCCTCTCCTTCGAGACGGGCTTCCTCGCCAAGCAGGCCACCGCCTGTGTCATGTGTGCATACGGCGAGACCGTTGTTCTCAATGCCATCGTGACCGGCTCGCCCCGGCCCGGTATCGACTTTTTCCCCCTGATGTGCGATTACCGCGAACGCACTTCGGCGGTCGGCAAATTCCCTGGAGGCTTCAAAAAGCGCGAAGGGCCGCCGACCATGAAGGAAACGCTCACGGCTCGTCTGATGGACCGACCCATCCGGCCGTTGTTTCCCAGTTGGTTCAAAGACGAAGTGCAATGCCAGTCGATTGTGCTTTCGCACGACAAACAAAACGACGCCGACATGCTCGCCATGAACGGCTCCGCCACCGCCGCCCACATTTCCTCGCTGCCCTTCGACGGACCTGTGTCGTCGGTCCGGATCGGTCGCCTGGGCGATGAACTGGTGGCCTTTCCCACGGCCGACGAACTAGAAGAAAGCGATCTGGATTTGATCGTCTCGGGAAATCAAGATTCGATCTTAATGATTGAAGGTTTCGCCCGGGAAATGCCCGAAGACGAAATGCTCGACGCCCTGGCTTTCGCCCACGGCGTGGTGAAGGAAATTTGCGAACTGCAACAGGAATTTTACGCCAAGGTCAATGTCGTCAAAACGCAGTACGATATTCCCGAAAGCGATGGCCTCTACGATCGCCTCAAGGACGCCTACTACGAAGACTACAAAGCCGCCCAGCAAACCGATGGCAAGCAGGCTCGCGCCGATGCCGTGCGGGGCTTGAAGGAGCGGGCTCTGGCCGAAGTTATTCCCGACCCCGACGCCGAAGGCGCCATTTGCAAGCGGGCTTTCGGCGATGCTTGGCACGATTTGGAAGGACGCGTCGTGCGAGATTTGATTCTCGCCGGCACGCGCTCCGATGGCCGCGACGGCAAAACGCTCCGCGCCATCGAGTGTTACACCGGTGTTCTGCCCAGAACGCATGGCTCCGCGATCTTCCAACGCGGCGAAACGCAAGCGCTCGTAACCGTGACGCTCGGCACCGGTCGCGACGAACAACGCGTCGATGGCATGTTCGAGGAATACACGAAACGCTTCATGCTCGACTACAACTTCCCGCCGTTTTCGGTGGGAGAATGCCGGCCGATTCGCGGTCCTGGCCGTCGTGAAATTGGTCATGGCGCCCTGGCCGAACGCAGCGTCAATCCGATTTTGCCCGCCCCCGAAGACTTCCCCTACACGATTCGCGTGATTTCTGAAATCCTCGAATCGAACGGTTCGTCTTCCATGGCGAGTGTTTGCGGCGCCACGCTGGCGTTGATGGACGCCGGCGTGAAAATCACCAACCCGGTGGCCGGCATTTCCGTCGGGCTGGTTCAGGAGGGCGACCAATGGATGCTCCTGACCGACATTCTCGGCTCCGAAGATCACCACGGCGATATGGATTTCAAAATTGCCGGAACACAAAACGGCATCACGGGCATTCAGCTCGACCTCAAAATCAAGGGTGTCAGCGAAGAGATCATTCGCGCCACCTTGGCGCAATCGAAAGATGCTCGCCTAGACATTCTACGCAGCATTCTGACCGCCATTCGCGAGCCGCGTGAAGCGACGTCGGAGCACGCACCGCGTTTGCTTCGCACCAAGATCGATCCCGAAAAGATTGGCCTCTTGATTGGTCCTGGCGGAAAAAACATTCGCTCGATTCAGGAATCGACCGGTACGGTGGTTGAAGTCGATGACGACGGCACCGTGACCGTTGCCAGCAGCAACGCCGAATGGGCGGATAAAGCCTTGGCGTTGGTGGAAGCTTGCACCGCCACGGTCCAGATCGGGAAAATTTACGATGGCCGCGTGGCCAGCGTCAAGGATTTCGGCGCCTTTGTGGAAATTTTGCCCGGCCGCGATGGGCTTTGCCATATCAGCGAGCTCTCGAACGAGTATGTCGGCAACGTGGCTGACATTTGCAGCGTGGGCGACGAAATTAAAGTCAAGGTGATCGACGTCGACGGCCACGACCGCGTCAAACTCAGCCGCAAGGCCGCTATGATCGAACTCGGTCTGATGGACGAAAAACCGGCCGAAGGCGGGCAGGAAAAAGAGAAGGCGGGCGGCGGTGCTAGTCGGCGACGCTAGTCGGCGGCTGGAAGCCTGTACGTTGCATTGAAGAATTCACCGCCCGGCGACAAAAGTCGCCGGGCGGTTTTCATAGGCGCTCATGGGGTGCGGGAGCGCACTTTGCCGCCCACCGTTGGAGTTCACGCTTCAGCGTGTTTTCGTCTGGCAGAAGGCGCCGGCAAGTTCGGACCGCCCTGTTCGACGAACAGTATAATAAATGAACCACGGATCACACGGATGAAGAAGAGTCGTGGCTGCCGGCATCCGCGCCCATCCGTGGTTAAAATACTTCCTCGTCGTCCGCCAATTGGTTTTTTGCGTCGGTTATGGTCTCTCTGTTTCTTCGGTAGTTAATGGTCATTTGTTATTAGCTGTCTGTTTGCTCGCATCTTTGTTTCTCTTTCTCCAAACAAATGACTGATGAAAAATAACGATTGATAAATTTGTTGGTTGTTCGTTTGTGTTTTGTGAATACTCTTTACGAAGGGCGCATGTGAATTTGGCTGCGGCCAGCGGCCGCGCTGCGCTCTCCGTGGCCAAAAAACCATGAATCAACATCTTGACCCTAAAAAAGAGGCCCACATCGAACAGCTCCGCGAGCAATATCATGAGCTTGCGCGGCTGGCCGGAGAACTGGCCCACGAAATCAAAAACCCGCTGTCGGTCATTCGCATGAACATGGACCTGCTGGCCGAAGATTTCGCCGGCGCCGAGTCGGGTCGTGATCGGCGGGCCATGCAGACGATTGAAATTGTCACGAATCAGTGTGCTCGCTTGGAGTCGCTGCTGAACGATTTCCTGCGTTTTTCGCGTGTCCAACATTTGAACATGACGCCGGGGAATCTGAATCGTCAATTGGAAAACGTACTCGATTTTTTTGCGCCTCGCGCTGCGGAGGCGGGCGTCGAGGTGATTCGCTACCTCGACCCAGACCTGCCTTCGGTGCTCTTCGACCCCAACGCCATTCAGGCGGCGCTGGTGAATCTTGTTAAGAATTCGCTGGAGGCCATGCCTGAAGGCGGCCAACTAACGGTTCGCACGCGCGTGACGCGCAAGGGCGTGGCGGCGGATTTGATCGACAGCGGTCTAGGCATGGATGAAAACACCGCCATGCACATGTTCGACCCATTCTTTTCGACCAAGGAAAGCGGTTCGGGATTGGGGCTGCCCACGGCTCGCAAAGTGATCGAAGCCCACGGCGGCCGCATCGACGTTCAAAGCGCGATTAATCACGGAACAAAATTCACGCTCGAATTCCCTACGCCCACCAGAATTGCCGGCGCCTGAAGGCGGCAATTTTAAGGCCTCCGATTTCGGAGTTGGCCGTAAGCGAATCGCCGGATTAAGGCGAGCCTCGCCTGAGAATTCCCGCACGGGGCTACGCCGAACAAAGACTATGTGGTCGCCGGCTTTGGCGATTTTTCTTCCACAACGCCGGGCGTGGGGCGAAAAAGCGTGACGAAGAACATCAGCACGACTGCGGCGAAAATCGCGGGAACGCCCCACAGATTTCTCCAATCCATCGTGCGAAGTTGCTGATGGCGGCTCTCCATTTTTTTCACATTGAGCGATTCGATTTCAGTGTTCAGTTCGGCGGCGTCAGCCCCGCCGGCGGCGAGTTGTTTTTCCAAGACGGCAATCTGCTCGCCAAGCTCTTCGACTTGGGCGCCGTAACCCCGGGAAACTTGCGGAGTGGCTTTTCCCTCAACCCAGCCGGCGAACTTGGCGCCCACGAACATGCCGAGTCCCAACGTGAAGAGCACCAACAAACCCTGTGCCTGAGCGCGAAGATCCTTGGGGGCGGCTTGATCGGTGTAGATTTGGCCCGTGACAAAGAAAAAGTCGTAGCAGATTCCGTGCAGCACGACGCCCACCAATATCATCAAGAAAACATCATTCGAGGCGCCGAAGGCAAATAGCGTGTATCGCACCACCCAAGCCAACATGCCCACGGCCAACATCCACTTAACGCCCAAGCGGGCGAAGAACAGCGGCATGACGAGCATGAAAATAATCTCGGACATCTGCCCGTAGCTCATGGTCAGGCCGATAGGCTGGCCGTTCATCTCGACGACGCGGCTGGCGATCTGGTAATAAAACGCCAAGGGAATGCAGATCAAAATCGAACTTACCAAAAACACCAAGTAAGATCGGTTTTTCAGCAGCACGAGGGCGTCGAGCCCCAGCAGTTCGCGGGCTGTCACCTTGCCTTGCTTGACCGGCGGCGTGTCGGGGAGGGCGAAGGAAAAAAGCCCTAAGCACACTGCCGCGCCTGCCGACAAATAGAACATGAAAATGGTGGTTTCCCATTTGGCGCCTTCCGGACCCAGGTACGACAACAAGATACCGGCGGCAATCCAACCGATCGTGCCGAAGACGCGAATCAGCGGGAACTGTTTTTCTGAATTCGTCATGTTGCGCATGGCGATGGTGTTGGTCAACGAGAGCGTGGGGAAGAATGTCAGCATGTAGCCGAAGAAGACCAAATTGATCATGTTCGGCGAGGGCTCCGCCGCTTGCATGAGCGTGGTGGCGGCGAACATGATGCCGCCGCCCGCCAAATGCATCACGCCCAATACGCGCTGCGCGGAGAAGAAGCGATCGGCGATCAGCCCCACGAACAGCGGCGAGATCATTCCCGCGATCGGCCCCACGGAATAGGTCCAACCAAAATCGTTGGCGCCGAAACCGATGGTTCCCAAATAGTTGGGCGCCGTTACATACCAGGCGCCCCACACGAAAAACTGGACAAACATCATGATCGACAAGCGAATGGCGACAGTCTCATTCATGGAGGCGGCTCTCTACAAAGGCAAAAATGGGCCTAGCGCAAATCATTGGCCCGGCGAGCGGACGGGAGGCAGCGAGCCGATATTCTAACCGAGGCGACACGCGCAGCAACAGTCTCGGGAGGCGGGAACTCAAAAGAACACCAGAGCGGCTGCGTGTGTTCAAGTGCGTCGAAACGTTCTACAATTCCAAGTTTGCACTTGGCGCCGGCGCCCCGTTGGGTCGGCCTCCTCATAAATAGCGAGCATTCCATGCGACAGGTGGGAACATTACCCGACGAACAAGAGGCCGCTCAATTTATTGATTACTTGTTTACGCTCGATATCGACGCGCAAGCCGATCAAGCCGCCGACGGCTGGGCGATTTGGGTCCGGGATGAAAATCTGCTTGAACCGGCCCAGGAGAAACTCGCCGAGTTCATGAAAAACCCGCGGGCCGAGCAATTTCGCGCCGCCCGTCTGGCGGATGCCTTGCGTGTGGAAAAACGCCAGCAGGCCCAACGCGTCCAGAAGCAGCAGGTGCAAATGCGGCAACGGTGGAACCGGCCTGTTTCGCAGCGGCGCCCGATTACAATAGCGCTGATTGTCATCTCGATTGTCGTGACGGTCATGTCGGGCATGAGCAAGAACCGCGGGGGCGCGGTCATGCGGAGTTTGCTGTTCTGCGACACGGTTCAAACGGTGGAATGGGGGGAAAGGCTCAATTCGAATCATCTTTCCACGTCCGACCGCCTGATCAACATCAAGCAGGGGCAGGTCTGGCGGTTGCTGACGCCGATTTTCGTGCATTACGGCATTATGCACCTCGTTTTTAACATGTACATGCTGTACCAACTGGGCGGCTTGACGGAGGAATATTACGGTTCGAATTGCGTGGCTCTGATCGTGCTGTTCACTGGAGTGATTTCAGTGGTGGTCTCTTCGCTAATGCCGTTTCGCCTCATCATTCCACTCACTGGCGATGGAGGTTCGCCCTTTGGCGCGGGAATGTCGGGCGTATTGTTCGGCATACTGGGGTATCTTTGGGCCAAGATGCTGTGGGACCCCTCCAACGCCGTGCCGCTCCACCCCAACACTATTCTTATCTTGCTCGTTTGGTTGGGACTGGGCGTGTTTGGCGTGCTTGATCTCATGATGGGGCCGAATGTAAAAATCGGCAACTGGGCGCATGCGGTGGGCCTGCTCAGTGGAATGGCGGCGGGCTACCTGAGCCGATTTTCGCTCAAAGGCGGCAAGTAGGGAGCGTTCGATAAACTATCCGATGCGAGCATCATCGAAGGCCCAAAACGATGCTTGGCGTGCTGCTGGCCGACGAATCAAACCTGCGTTACAGTCGGTTCATCGGCCGACTTGTTCGACGCCTTTGCTGGAGGCGGCGGCTGTACTGAAATCGGTTGGCGAGGCCGTCATTTCGTATGCTCCCGGCGCGAATCCTCTCGCGGAATGATTCACTGCTCCAGCGACTAAGAAAGAAGTTCAAACGCGAGCGATTCGTCAAAACCTAAATCGGCGACGCTGATTTCGAGGAGTCGACCAATGCGACCCCCGAAGACCGCCCACGCGCCGCTGCTGTTGCGCAGCCTTGTGCTGGACTCGACCGCGTTTTGAGCGCCGCTTTGGAATCGGGGGCGAGCGCACGGAATCATCAGACTTACTTCGAGCGGGGGTACAGGCTGTAATTGTTCCGTCAATCGCTCAAACTGAGCCAATTGATTTGACAACAAATCATCGGACCCGCCGAACGCCAAACGACCGTTCGAGCCATTGCTGTCGTCTTAAAGCAAGCTCTCGAGAAGGAGCCGCATTTTTCGCATTTCCGCCATGTGATCAAGACCTTCTAGTTCGTCGAGGTGAACCGTCAGCGCTCGGTTAAAATTGGCTTGAGAAAGCTGATTCACCAAGCGGCCGTACTCGATTTCTCCCTGCCCGATTCTGACCTGAAGTTTCGATTTCGTCGAATCTCGCAGATGCACGTGATGAACGTACTTGATGAGTTTGTCGAAACTCTTCTGTTTGCCGTCTGGCCGGCATAAATAATGGCTGGGGTCGAGCGTCAGCCCCAAACCCTTGACATTATTACAGAGCACGCCCACGGTGTCGGGGTCTTCGGAGAGGCGGCCGATTTGGCTGCGAATGCTGACCCGGGCGCCGTCTAACTCGGCTATCGCCACCAACTTGCGTAAACGCTCCACTTCCTCGTTGAAAGGCGTTCCAAATTCGGCGGATGGAATCGTGAGCGTAACGACCTTGGTCGCCTTGGCTAGTTTGCAGCAGGCGCGAAATTGGTCGTAATACGCCTCGCCCTGGGCATGAATCTCGATGCTGAAAGCGACAACATCCAGCCGATTGGTGGAGCGGCACACCAACACCGCGCGTTCGAGATCCTTGGCCACATCGGAGGGCTTGAGATGATTAAGTTCCTCATGCAGGGCGATTTCGACGTTGCTGAACTCAAGATCGACCAATTTATCCAGCGCATCTTGCAGTTCAAGATGACGAAAACACTCCGTTGAAGCGGCGACTAACACGTTCTACTCCTTCAATAGTTACCAAACGCGCGCTTCGCGGCGCCTTCCGCGCCGCTTCATTTTATTCACGCGCCGTAGCTTACCGCCGAAATGTGTCTGCTGGCAACACCAGCGGCGAAGATTCACCGCAAATTTTGTTCATAACAGGCCGAATTTCCGTAACCCGGCGCGATTTGGCATTTTCCTTATTTGACTCAAAGTCGGGGGGGTTGTGAGGACGATAACGCCTATAACGCACATTCCGGTTAAACGAGTGTGCCTCCCTATTCTTCGCCGCTTCCCATTTTCCGGAAGCGAGGCGAAAAGTATCTAAACTATCCCAGAAAAAAAGAACTTCGGAGACGGCTACCGATGACCACTAGCAACAAACCCACCTGGCTGCGGGCGGCTTTTGGCGGAATCGGTTTGGCCTTGCTGGTCTCTTCCGTTGGATGCCAGGTGAGCACCGGCGGACAAACGCTGCCAAGTGCTTATTATATGTCGGACGATGTCCAGTATTTTGCGCCAGGCACTGAATTCAAGCTTTCCAACGAAGCCGCGGCGATGAACGCCTTCAAAGCCGAGCAAAATCTGCAACAGCCCTGAGCCCCACGATTCTGCAACAGCCCTGAGCCCCACGATTCTGCAACAGCCCTGAGCCCCACGATTCTGCAACAGCCCTGAGCCCCACGATCGTGGGGGAAGGCCGCTTCACGGGAGCCGCTAGGATTGCGTACAATAGCAAAGCTATTTTACGCAAATGCGTATGCTTCCTTCAGTGAGATTCGACACAATCGCATCGTAGCTTAGAAAGTGCGGAAAATTATTTCCCGTTCAGAAGCCGGGCTTGTTGAAAAAATCGGGCTTCTCGGCCGCCAATGCGGGATCTTGTTGTTACACACTTTCTTCAGCGAATGTCGGATTCCCCGCCGCTCGAAGTATAACGCGCTCACCCTCATTCGGTTCCGAGCGTCTCATGACATTACCCCTGCGCTGCTTGCTTTTTCTCTGTGGGTGTTTGACGCTACTCCCGGAAGCGTACGCCGAACCAGGGTTCCAATATCCGCTCTCGGTGGCCGTGCGGGAGAAAGACAACTCGATTTTTGTGGCGGACCGGAATCTGCCGGGCGTTTGGAAACTGGCCGATGGCGAACTCTCGGTGTTTTTCCAGGGGTCGAAAAAATTTCGCACGCCGCTGAACGCCGTGCGATGCGTCGCGATTGATAAAAAAGGCCAAGTGCTTGCCGGCGATAGCGCCACGCGCGAAGTTTATCGCATTTCCGACGCCGGCCAGGCGACGCCGCTGACCAACGGCGGCATCGGTATTCCGATGAGCATCGCTCTCGACTCCGCCGGCAATATTTTCGTGGCTGATCTTGAACTGCACCGTATTTGGAAAGTGCCGCCGGAAGGCGGAACGCCCGAGGAATTCGCGGCGGTTCCCGCGCCCAGGGGGATTTTCATCGATGCCGAAGATCGGTTGTGGATTGTTTCACATGGCAAGAACCAACTCTTGCGGCTTTCGCCCGACGCCCAGGTTGAAACGATTGTCGAAGGCCGCCCGTTCCAATTCCCACACACCGTGGAAGTGGACGACGCCGGCGTGGCCTATGTGTGCGATGGTTACGCCAAGACGATCTGGAAAATTGAACCGGGAAAGAAGCCGGAGAAACTTGCTTCCGGCGCGCCGCTCGATAACCCGGTGGGGTTGGCGTTGCAAGGCGACGCTCTGCTGGTGGCCGATCCTCGCGCGGGCGGAATCTATCGTGTCGACGCAGCCGGCAAAATCACCAAGCTGGAGTGGAAGTTGGCCGACGAGTCGAAGTAGCCAAACAAGCCCAAGCTTTCTTCAACGTCCCTGAAATCGTCGCTCGGGAAACCCGCGTCTCGCGGAACGCCAAGATTCCAGGAGAATCTCAGATGAAACTCAAGGAATATTTTTACCGCTGCGGAATTCGTCCGGGCGTGCGAGAATACACCTACGACTTGGAGTCTTTTTTCCTCCCCACCGACGGAGAAGTGCAATACGCGCACTGGCGGCATCCTAAGGAAAGCTTACGGCCGATCACGCAGGAAGCGGTCGACGCTCTGCGTGAATTTGTTCGCGAGGGCGACGCCGCAATCGACATCGGCGCCCATGTCGGCGACACCTCCGTTCCGCTGGCCTTGGCGGCGGGAAGAACCGGGGCCGTATTCGCGCTGGAGCCCAACGGCTACGTGTTCAAGGTGTTGTTGGCGAACGCCGCGATGAATCGCACCAAAACAAACATTTTCCCGCTGAATTTCGCCGCCATGCCCGAAGACGGCGCTTTCGAGTTCGACTACACCGACCCAGGATTTTGCAACGGCGGCAATCTCGATAGCATCGCCGCCGGCAAACACACCTGCTTCTTCAAGTTACAGGTCGTGGGCAAGAACGTGCAGACGTACCTACGGCGGGAACACGCTGAGTACGCCAAGAAAATTCGCTATATCAAGATCGATACCGAAGGGTTTGATCGGCAGGTGATTGAATCGCTGCGCGAGTTGTTGCTCGAATGCCGGCCCTACGTTCGCAGCGAAGTTTATCTTCATCTGACCAAACCACAACGCGTGGCGCAGTACCAGGCGCTGCGGGAGCTCGGCTACACCGTTTACAAGTTCGACGACCACTGCCACTCGCCCGGCGAAAAGTTAGTGGAAAACGACCTCATGAACTGGCGGCATTTCGATATTTTCGCCATCCACCAAGGAGCAGTCCCAAAATAAGTTCCCGGTTGTAGCTCGGAAAAGCCCGGCATTTTCAAAATGCCGGGCTTTTAATTCGGTATGTAAATTCGGGACGGTATCCCAAGCGAATGCCTGAAGCGTGTGTTTCCTTACCAATGGCTGATCCATGTGGACCCCTATTCCCACCTTTCGAGCACATCGGGCCGTGCGGGGCGGCCACGCACAAACCGTGGCCGGCGCTTACTTTTTTCACGGCGGGCATCAGCCGCAACCGGCTGAAATGTGTGAGGTTGAGGTTTCGGAAGGCGATAAAATCGTCTTGCACGATTTACGCCCGCCCGGCTGGAAAGCCGTCCACGGGACGGTGCTCTTGGTGCATGGGCTTTGCGGCTGTTATGAGTCGGGCTACATGCGGCGGACCGCCGCCAAGTTGGCCGCGCGAGGCGTGCGCTCCTTCCGCATGGACCTTCGCGGCAGCGGCGCAGGGTTTCATTTGGCCCGCAAAACGTACCACGCCGGCCGTAGCGACGACGCCCTGGCCGCCGTTCATTTTATCGCGGAGCGTTGCCCTGGAGCGCCGCTGGTATTGGTCGGGTTCTCGATGGGCGGCAATATTGCATTGAAACTTGCCGGAGAAGTGGGCGCCAAGCCGCCGGCTGGTTTGCGAGCGGTGATTGCCGCCGCGCCGCCGGTGAATTTGGCTTACTGCGCGCAAAACCTGCAACGCGGTCTGAACCGGGTTTACGATCAATCGTTTCTGCGCGCGTTGCTGCGGCTTTGGAAACGCCGGCGGGAAATCGACTCTGGTCGATACGTCGCGATTTCCAGAACGCCGCGTTCGCTATTCGAGTTTGACGACAAAATCACGGCCCCGATGGCCGGCTTCGCCGATGCTCACGACTATTACACCCAATGCAGCGCAGCGCCGCTCCTGGAACAGATTCATCTGCCCACGCTCATTTTTACCGCAGCCGACGATCCCCTCGTTCCGGCCGATATGTTCGACACTCCCGCTTCGGACGCCGTCCAACTGGAAACCACGGCTTCCGGCGGGCATCTCGGATACGTCGGCCGCAGCGGACAAGATTCCGACCGACGTTGGCTCGACTGGCGCATTGTCGAACAAGTGCTCGCCGCGTTTTCCTAGCGGCTGTTCAATACCGCTCACGGTTGAAAACGGCACTTTTCGTTTAACGGCAAGCCGAAGGCGACTGCGTTGTTTCCTTGACCGTACGCGCTGGCGCAAAAGGCGACAGTAATTGATCGAAAATTGATCGAACGGCCTTAACCGGCCAGACGGCGCACGGTGTTGAGCACGCAACAGGCGTCGGTCCAGAGATTTCGGCGGTCGGCGTAGGCCAGATTCAGGCGGATTTTTTCCGGCATGATCTCGCCGACATACAGCGTTTCGGCGTCTTGCGCCTCGGCGAGCAGGTCGTTTTCATGGCGAAATCGGCAAGAGGCGGGGTCGGTGATGCCGGGCGTGAATTCGAGCACGCGCCGCTGTTCGCGGCTGTACTTCGCCACGTAACGCGGCACTTCAGGACGCGGCCCCACAAAGCTCATTTCGCCCTTGAGCACGTTGAAGAGTTGCGGCAGTTCGTCGAGTTTTGTTTTCCGCAACCAGGCCCCGATACGCGTGATGCGGGCGTCGCCGGTGGCCGTGATTTGGGCGCCGCGTTTCTCGGCGTCGGGCGTCATGCTGCGAAACTTCCAGATTTTGAACAGCTTGCCGCAACGGCCAACGCGCTCCTGGCGAAAGAAAATGGGGCGGCCTTCCAGAACGATGATGAGGCCGCCAATCAGCAGCAACACCGGACTGAGCAGCAAAACGCCCAACAGCGCGAAGGTTATATCGAATACGCGTTTCATGCCGCCGCCCCGCGTTTTCTTCGGCACTGCGTGACGATTTCCCGCACGGCGTGAATCACGTCGGCCACGTCTTGATCGGTCATGCCAGGATGCAACGGCAAACTGAACGATTGCTGGTAGTTATCGTGGGCGACGGGGAAGTCGTCGGCGCGGTAACCGTATTTGTTGCGGTAGTAGGAGTGCAAGTGAATGGGAATGAAATGTACGGACACGCCGATCTTGCGTTTTTTCATTTCCTGAATGAATTCATCTCGCGAAATCGGCAAGGCATTCGGCAGCAGACGCAATACGTACAGGTGCCAGGCATGCACGACCTCCTCCCGTTCGGCAGGCAGTTGAAAGGCCAACGATTCGGCGAACGCTTCTTGGTAGGCGGCCACGATTTGAACCCGCCGCTGCTGGAACGACTCCAGCTTTCGCAATTGCCAAATGCCGAGCGAGGCCTGGAGGTCGGTCATGTTGTATTTGAATCCGGGGCAGACGACGTCATACTTCCAGCTTCCTTTTTCGTCGTACCTTTGCCAGGCGTCGCGGCTGAGGCCGTGCAGGCTGATCACGCGAGCCTGTTCGAGAAACTCCGGGCTTCCGGTGAGCATTCCGCCTTCGCCGGTGGTCATGTTTTTGGTGGCGTAGAAACTGAACGCGGTTGGGTTGTCGCCGGAGCCGATCATGCGCCCCTTGTATTGAGCGCTGGGCGCGTGGGCGGCATCTTCAATGACACAGAGGTTGTTTTCCTCGGCCAAGGCGTTGATGGCGTCAAGGTCGACCGGATGGCCGGCAAAATGGACAGGCAAAATCGCCTTGGTGCGATCGGTAATCGCCCTCGCGATTTGACGAGGATCGATATTCAACGTATCTGGCTCCACGTCGACCAACACCGGCCGCGCGCCGACATGCTCAATCACATTGACCGACGCCGCGAAGGTCAGCGGCGTGGTGATAACTTCGTCGCCGGGTCCGATATTATGCGCCACCAGCGCGGTGTGTAGGCCGGCGGTGCAGGAGTTCAAAGCCAAGGCGGCCGGAGCCTGCGTAAAGCGGGCGAAATCTTGCTCGAACTGCTTGGTTTTGGGGCCGGTGGTGAGCCAGTCGGAGCGGAGCGTATCGACCACTTCGTCGATTTCTTCTTGGCCAATCAGCGGGGGCGAAAACGGAAGATGGGTCTCGCGCATCGGTTCAAACTCCAGTTGCTATCGCGTTGGTTTTTTGATCGTGAAAGGTTTTTATCGGGAAACGAATGAATCGACGCATGCGACGGCCTTGGCAGGCTGTCGTACGGAGTATCTGGAAAATATCACCTTATGGGCGGCGCGGGGCGGCGCGACAGTTGTTCGCCAGCGCTCACTTTCTGTTCGATTCGTTTTCGAGTGGCGGCGGCGAGCAGGTTTTTGAGTTGCCGGTCGGCCAACTTTCTTCGCAGGCACCATTGCAAATGCCCAATCGCTTCGTCGTACTGCTCCTGTTCCATTAAGAACAGCGCCAAGGTTCTGCGATGGATAAAAACGTCGGGCGCCAATTCGGCCGCTTTTCGCAGGCTGTAAAGAGCCCGATCGCGATCGTGCCGAAACAGGTGGATCGAATAGACTTGAAACCAGAGCCGCGCCGCTTCGGCCGGTTCGGCGGTTTTCGCTTGACCTTCCAGCCCAGCCACCAAACGCCCGCCAACATGGGCCGCATCTTGCTCCCGACCCTGTTGGCGATAGATTTTTAAGAGATGGGTTAGGCCTGCCAGGCTGGGTTCAAGTTTTGAGAGAATATATGACGCCGGCAGCATGGGACCGTACGTATTGAGTAATTGCCGCTCTGTTTTCGGGTTTTGAAGAGCCGCTTTCTTAAATGAGACAAAGGCTGTTTCAGGATCTCCGGCGAGCGCCGCTTCACGGCCAAAGGCCAGAAGCACCACAGAGTTATTGGGCCTCACCTTGATCGCCTGCGAAAAACAAGCCGCCTTCGTTCGACGACTGGCGCCTTCCAGGAACGACAGTTCAGCCAACTGCACGTAGCCCGTTCCTCGAAGCGGGCACATCCGCAACGCCCGCCGGCAATGCAACAAAGCGCGGTCGAGCAACTGGCGCCGCTTGCCAACCGCCGCCGCCAACCATTTATCTTGAGCCGCCCGCGAAGAGAACCGCGAGGCCTCGGCGGCGTCGCGAATATGCACGAGTTCCATGGGGTTTTTAGAAGCGGCTTGTTCCTGATTGAAACGTTGCAATAGAACGGCCGCCAGCCGCAGGTTGGCGCGGTAGTCTTGGGGATAGTGCGCGAGCGCTTTCAACAATGCCGTTTGTTCCATCACGACTTGATCGGGCGTGGCGTCTTGGGGCAGTGCGCCTTCGGCGACGACGGCATCAGGTGAAGACATCTTCGACAATTTGTAATAATGCTCATAATGCGGTGCGGCCATGGCGTGCGGCAGCAAGGCCGCCGAAACAGCGGCGCAAATAGCAAAGACTCCCAAGGCGATGGCGGGCCGTTGCAGCATGCCGAACGAAAACCCCGAAGCGGCATCGGCTGAACTGGCGGATCGCCTTTTCGTTCGGCGGGGCGCGGGTTCATCGCCAGCGGGCGCCGTCTCTCCAGAGGCGGCAAGTTGCGACAATCGGCAAACGCAGGCCGCCAGTATGATGGCCACCGACATACACGCGCTCAGACACCAAACAAAATCACAGAGGGAATGCACAACGCTAACCACAATGCCGGGAATGACCGCGCCAACCGCGGCTGAATACGCCGCGGTGGGCGAACGCCGCCAAGCGTGAAAGCACCAAAACAGCACTAGGCCAATTCCCGCCAGCATGAGCAACAGAGAGGCGCCGCCGCCTTCGACCAGAATTTGCAGGTAACCGCTTTCGGCGTGCGTGAATTCCCTGTCGAAATGTTCGCGCATGAAAACGCGGTATATTTCCCGATGGCTGCCGAAGCCCGACCCCCACAGCGGAAATTGTGGAATGGCGGTGAGGTCTGCGTTCCAAAGTTCTTGGCGCCCATGCGAAAGTTCATCGAGCGAGCGGGCGTTCAACGCGGCGCCGAGCCGGCGGGTCAGCGGTTCATATCCATAAAAGACCAACGCCACGCCCACCAGCAGCAGCATCGGCCCGATCACGAGCAGGCACTTTTTATCGAGAATCGATTTCCACCAATAGAGGCCCAGGCACAGTAGCGCCGCCAGCGCCAGCACCAAAATGCCGCCGCGAGAGAACGTGAGCAGTCCCGAGAAAGCCACCACTCCGGCGCCAATTAACAAAGCGAACAACAGGGTGCGGTTGCTCGGGCGGAACTTGTCCGAGCGCTTGTGTTTTCGTCTCCGCCCGCTCGACGACCGCCGATGCCCGCCCCCTTTTGCAGCACCCGCTTCGGTTTCGCTGGAGGCCTGTTGTTGTAATCGGACCAGCAGCCAAATCAGCGGGGCGGTCCCCAGGGCGAGGAAATGGGCGAAGTGATTCTGGTTGGCGAAAGCGCCTTTGACCTGGTGGTAGGTGTCGCGCGAAGGATGTTCATAGACCCAGAGAAACCTGCCGTTGCCAAACAGAAACTGCGCCAACCCGAGCACCGCCATGCCGACCGCCACCCAGGCGATCCAACGCAATATTCTTTCTACGTCTTCGAGCGAGCGAATCCGTTGCACGACCACCAAAAACAGCATCGCGTAGGCGATATAGACCGCCAAACTTTCACGCGTCATCTGTGGCGTGAGCGAGATCGTGCTCCATGGACCGGTTTGCCCCAGCGTCTGGCTGTGTTCGGTCCAGAGCGGCAACAGTGCGGCGGTATGCGGCGATAGTCGCTCGAGCCAATCGGGCGATAGCGGCGCCAACTGCAAGAGCGGCGCCAGCATACCGGCGATGATCAACACTTCGGCGCCCGACCACCGCCAACGCGACTTCTTCACCAGACACTGGCGGAGCCCCCACGAAACGGCCACAAATCCGACCATCGCGACAAACACGAACTTGCCGATCGGGCCCAGTCCGCCCATGAAGAAAGGGGCCGCTATGATAATTGCGGCCAGCCCAAAATCGATCAGCCGTTGCAGCGTTTGGCTGAAATCGGTATCGAACCGGCTGGGCGAGCGGCGGTTGGCGTGCAGTGCTGGAATCGTATGGGGCGTGATGGTCATTGCTTCTTTTAAGCAGCGCGGCGTCTTCGGGGTTCGGTGGCGGGCGGCGGCGGGGCGTCTTGCTCTTCGTTTTCGACGTAGTGGTATTCGCCGCCGTATCCGTAGGCGTAGTCGTAGTAGCCGCCGTTCTTTTTGTTGTCCACCCGGTTCGCGACCACGCCCAGCAGGTTGACGTCCAGCGAGGCCAATGCTTCCGCCGATTGAATCACGCGCCGCCGGTGGTTTTTATCGGGCCGCACGACCAGCAGCATGCCATCGGTGTGGCGGGCCACCATGGCGGCGTCGCTGACGGCCAAAATCGGCGGGCAGTCGATAAATATTTGATCGTATCGGGTTTCGGCCCAAGCCACGATTTCCGCCAAACGCGACTCGCTCAACAGTTCCGAAGGATTGGGCGGCCGGGTTCCACAGGGCAGAATGTCCAAACCGTCGACGCCGGTCGGCTGGAGACGAGCCGGCGCCATGAGAGCAATGCTTTCGTCGGATCGGAGGATTTCCGCCAGCCCCTCGCAGCCGCGAACGTTGAAGAACTTGGTCAGGCCGGGTCGGCGCAGGTCGGCGTCGATGAGCAAAGTGCGCTTATTGGCCTGGGCGTAGGAAACCGCCAAGTTGGCCAGCACGGTTGTTTTGCCATCGGCCGGTTCGTAACTGGTAATCGCCACGCGCTGCGTATCTTGGCTGGAGAGTGTGAGCGTGGTGCGCAAGGTGCGAAACGCCTCGCTTTCCACCGAGAGCGGGTCGTCGTAGGTCGGCAGCAGGCGGGCGTCTTCGTCGCCATTGGCAATCAACTTCTTCACGATTGCCAGCACCGGAACTCCCAGGTGTTCGCTCAACTCTTGGGGCGAACTGAAGCGATCGTCGAGCAGGTCGAGCACATACACAATCGAGACGCCAATCCCCAGCCCGCTCAGTAAGCTGAGCATGCCGATAATCGAGAGCCGGGGCGCAACGGGGCCTTTGATTGCAGTGGGGTCGCTCACGACGGCCACCCGCACGCCGGTGTTGTCTTGCCCCATGTCGATATTGGCAATGCGATTCAATAACGTGTTGTGGTAGTTTTGCAGGCGGCCGACTTCGTTGGTCACCATCTGCAATTGCGCCTGGCGGTCGTTCAATTGCAGGGCCTCCGCCTTGAAGGCCTCGTACTGCTGCCGCAATTCGTTTTCATGGGCGGTCGTTTGTGCAAGCCGCTCCTGAATCATCGTTACAAGCAGCGGCCCCAGCTGGCTGCGGCCCATCGTTTGCTGCCGGTTGTTGATCTTGGCGTAGTAATCTTGAAGGTATTGCTCGGCAGCCAATATTTTCTGATGCAAGAGAACGATCTCATGGTGCGTCGGCCCTAAATGCGGCCGCAACCGGTTGAGTTCGATGCGATACCCGCGCAATTCCCGCTCTTCTTTGTCGGCTGCGGCGGCCAACTGGGGATTCATGCCGAGCGAACTCATGATCACTTCCTGGCCGACTTCCGGCTCAAAGGCGATCAGATGCTGCCGTAGGTCTCCGCCGTTTTGAATCGCGGCCCGAACGGCAACCAGCGACGAATGCAGTTGGATCCGCTTTTTGCCGGCGCTCAGCAACGACTTATTCAATTCGATGACGCGCTCCACGATTGGATGCACATGATTGCCGCCTTCATCCAGGCTGATTTCACCAGCGGCGCTCTTTTGAGCCAGCAGTTCGGCTTGCTTTTCCCGCAGGCGTTTTTCGTTGTCTTTCATTTCGGTTTCCAGAATCGTCATGATTTCAATGGAAACGTCTTTGTGATGTTTCTCCATGAAGCTCATGTAGGAATCCAGAATGGCGGCCACGACCTCGGTCGCGGCTTCGGGCGCCTGCGAGCGATAAGAAAGCTGAATGATATTGGTGTTTCGCACGCCTTTCGCGGTCAGGTTGTTGCGCAGGATATCAACCCAAAGGTCTCGCCGGTGGGCGGCCAAATCGATTCTCGCGCTGGGCGGCTTTTGCTGCAACGTTTTGATCGCGCGCTCCAACACCACCTTGCTGGAAAACAGCATCTCGTAGGTGGGAACGAGGCCGTTGCGGCCTTCGTCGGAACTGGAGGGATCGCTCCACACGCCGGAGTTTGATTTCGTGATCAGAATCGAGGCGTTGGCTTCGTAAATTCTTGTGGCCGTGAAAAAATAGACCGAGCCCAGCAAGCCCGCCACGATCAGCGACGTCACGAGATACGCCTTGTGGTATCGGATCGCGCGCAGTAGATGAACGACCGTCTGGACCGGGCTGGTTGTGGGTTGACCTTCAAGAAGTTGCGTCATGGAGCAAAAGCCCTAGATCCCGGGAATGGCGCTGGTGAATCCGAAGCGGATAAAATCCTTGAGCGTGCCAACCACGAATGTCGTGGGAGTTTCCTCCACGCTGATGACGTCGGAAGCGGCTAAACGGAAGTTCGCTTTGCCATTGCGTTTGGCCTCCTTGATCGAGACCTCGATCACCACCGGTTCGGCGCGGTCGGGAACCTTGCGAATCACGTGGACTTTGTCGGCGATGCTCAACGTGCGGCCGCCCGCCTGGGAGATGGCGTCGAGCAGCCGCAGATCTTGTTCGGCCGGTATCTCGATTTGGTCGGGACGGTTGACCAAGCCAATCACATGCACGAACCGCTTGGGACGTGTCATCACCATCACCGTGGATCCATCGCGCAGGCGGTAATCGGCCGGCGCGGGGTGCGCCAAATCGATGCGCATCGTTTGCGGAGGATTCATCAACGGAGGACCGCCCCGATAACCCGCCGGTTGTACCGGCGCCGGCTCGGGCGGGTGGCGTATTTCGACGATCGTGTCGGCGTTTTGCGCCAAGCCTCCAGCCGCGGCGAAGGCGTCGAGCAGGTCGCTGCCGCCGGCGGGAAGTTCGTAAGTATTGGGCTCTTGCACCGCGCCGACGACCGTCACCCGGTTGGTGCGCCGCTTGTCGAGTTGCACCGTCACATTCGGGTTCACGAATTTCCCAGCACGAATGCTTTGCTCGCTGATGGCCCGCTCCGCTTCCACCAACTCCAAACCCGCAAGACGAACGGCGCCGATCAAGGGAACGTTGGCCATGCCGTTTTCGTCGAGTCGCAATATGGCCGATGTCACCGAGCCCTTGTTCACGCCGGTTACAATCGAAACTTCGATATTGTCGCCCACGCGGAGCCGTTTGCTGTTGCCCACATGCCGGGCGAATTGCGACAAATCAACGCGCCGCAAACTACCCACGTGCGGCGCCATGAGGTCGGGAGGAAGATTATTAGCTTGGTAAAACACGCTCTGACGGCAGCCCGTCGGCGCCAACAAGAACAACACAGCTAGGCAAGCGAGAACCTTGCGGCGCGGCGGCAAAGATCGTTTGGCGAACAATGAAATCATGACTACCTTCAAAACACCGACGAACCCATCGCGTGATGGTCGCTGACGTCCGCGCTCCGGCGAGTTGAGGGCCTACTGTTCTCTGGAGCCTGTATTTCCCCCCAGCCGCCGCGCGGTTAAGCGGCGGGAAAACTACCAAGGTTCACGGCCAGGAACAAGGGCAATTTCGCCGCCAAACGCCAAAAACGCCCTGTTCAGGCTCGATAAAGCGGGGTTTCCGAGGGGCCGCCTTCGCCGGGCCGGTAAAAATGTCTGCTAGCGGCGGCGGCGGGTTTTGTTGCGAGGGTGTGTTGGTGATAACCTCAGATGTCTTGAGACTCCGTTTCGGCTGGCCCCGATCCTCCGGCGGTGTTCGCTACGCTCAGCCAACGGCTAATGGCTGATGATCCCTTCGGGATCCGCAATAACTTCACTCATTCCAATGTCCCCATTCGCGCCATCTTCCGGGTTATTTACCAGCCTACCCTTTCCCCAACGCTTCCTTGGCTTGCTGCGCGACGTTTTCGGGCGTGATGCCGAAGTGTTTGTACAAAACGGCTATCGGCGCTGATGCGCCGAAGCTGCTCATGCCGACGAACCGGCCTTGGGGGCCGAGGTAGCGGTCCCAACCTTGTGCAATGCCCGCTTCCACGGCCACGCGGGCCGAGATTTGTGGCGGTAAAATTTCTTCGCGGTAGGTTTGGTCTTGCTCTTCAAACAGCTCCCAACTCGGCATACTCACCACACGCGCACGAACGCCGTCGGCCGCCAAAAGTTTTTGGGCCGCTAGGCAAATGGTGGTTTCGCTGCCCGTGCCGATGAGGATGGCCTCCGGTTCGCCGCCGGCGGCTTCGGAAAGAATATAGGCGCCGCGAGCAAGGCCGGTGGCGGGGCCATATTCTTTTCGGTCCAGCGTCGGCAAGGCTTGGCGGGTGAGCACCATCGCCGCCGGGCGGTGGCCTTGCGAGACCACCGTGCGATACGCTTCCTTGACTTCGTTGGCGTCGCCGGGACGCAGCACAATCAAACCCGGAATAGCACGGCAGGCGGCTAATTGCTCCACCGGTTGGTGGGTCGGTCCGTCTTCTCCCAGGCCGATGGAATCGTGAGTGAGCACGTACATCACCGGCAGGTGCATGATGGCGCTCAACCGCATCGAAGGCCGCATGTAGTCGGTGAAGACAAAAAACGTGGCCCCGAAGGAGCGCAGGCCTGAAAGGGCGAGGCCGTTGCAAATGGCCGCCATGGCATGCTCCCGGATGCCAAAGTGCAGGTTGCGGCCGCCATGGTTCTCGGCGCTGCAATGGCCCATTTTCGCGCCGTCGGCGGCAGGGTCATTAGCGGCAGGGTTGTCGGCGGCAACATCGTTGAGCATGGTCATGGTGGAGGGCGCCAAGTCGGCCGAACCACCGACCAGCCAGGGCAGGCCTTGCGCTAAACCGTTGAGCACTTTTCCGGAACTGACGCGCGTGGCGAGGCCCTTGGCGTCGGCTGCGAACTCCGGGAGATGGGCGTCCCAGCCGGCGGGCAGTTCGCCTTGGAGCAGCGTGTTCACCTGCGCCGCTAGTTCAGGATGCTCGGCTGCGTACTTTTCGAAGTTGGCTTGCCAGGCGGCGTAAAGTTTTTGGCCGCGAGCGCCAACGCCTGCGGCAAAATGTTGGACGACTTCTTCCGGCACGAGAAAATCCTCGGCCGGCCAGCCGTAGGCTTTTTTCGTTAACGCGACTTCTTCCGGCCCCAGCGGCGAACCATGTGCGCCCGACGAATCGGCCTTGTTCGGCGAACCGAAGCCGATGATGCTCCGCAGCACGATCAGCGTGGGGCGGTCGGTCGTGTTTTTGAACGCTTCAAATGCCGATGCAATGGCGTCTAGGTCGTTGGCGTCGTCGACATGCAGCACATTCCAGCCGTGCCCCTCAAACCGACGGCCGACATCTTCGGTGAAGGCCAAATCGGTGCGGCCTTCAATCGTGATGCGGTTATCGTCATAGATCCAGCAGAGGTTGCTCAGTTTCAAATGTGCGGCCAGCGAGGCGGCTTCGGAGCTAATGCCTTCCATTAGATCGCCATCGCTACAGAGGGCGTAGGTGTTGTAGTCAAACAGATCGAAAGCGGGGCGGTCGTAACGAGCCGAGAGCCACTTGGCGGCCATCGCCAAACCGACGCTATTGGCCACGCCTTGCCCCAGAGGACCGGTCGTGGTTTCGATGCCGGCTGCGTCGCCGTGTTCAGGATGCCCCGCACAAGGGCTGCCCAGTTGGCGGAAATTTTTCAAGTCGTCGAGCGAGATAGACGGCGCATCGAGCGGTTGTTGTTGGTCGTTTAACTTCCGCACGCCCGCCAGATGCAACACGGAATAGAGCAGCATGGAGGCGTGGCCGCAGGAAAGCACGAAGCGGTCGCGAGCGGGCCACAGCGGTTGTTGAGGATCGTACCGCAGCACATTGTTCCACAGGCCGTAGGTTACCGGCGCCAGCGCCATGGGCGTTCCGGGGTGGCCGCTGTTGGCTTTTTGCACGCCGTCCATCGAGAGGGTGCGAATCGTGTTGATGGAGAGTTGGTCGATATCCGAAGAGATGGTGCTCATGAAATCCTTGTGTTCTTGGGCGTGCGTGCGCCGCCGCTGTTCCTACAGTCTGACCTGACGTTTTTTCAGATTACTTTAAGGCGAGCGGCGGAAAATAACTTACCCGCGTGCAGCGGGAGTCCGTGATTTCTTTGGGGTTCCGACCTACGCAGGAATGACCGTTCGCTGATTCACTCGCTTGCGCTTCGTGCTTGTATTCGGTAAATTTCCATCTTCCGCTCGCCTAAGGACGTCAATTTACCGCATTTCCCGAAACGCACCAACCAGAGGAAGAACACGGCGTTGGACGGCGTTGGGGTTCATGCTTCAGCATGTTTCGTGGGATGCCTAGCACGGAAAACCGCACAGGGCTGAACTCCAGCGGATGCAGCGTCTTTTCGAGCTTATTGTTGCGCTCGCGGAAGGGGAGGCGGCGGGCCGTTGGTTTTTTTAGGCCGCCGGTCTGGTTGTTGGCTGCGGCTTGGGGAGGTATATATCGTGCCCGGGGAGGCCGCGATTTTGTACGCTTCCTTCGTAATCCAAGTGAACAGTTCTAGATGGATAGTGGTGGAACGGCCTTATGTCGAAAGCTGATTTTCAGGGAAAAACAGTGCTCGTAACCGGCGCGAGTTTGGGAATTGGGCGCGCCGCGGCGCTGGCCTACGCCAAAGCCGGCGCGAATGTGGTGGTCAATTACCGTTCTCACGCGGAAGCGGCGGAAGAGGTGGCGGACGCCGCGAAGGCATTGGGCGTCGGCGCGATTGCCGTGCAAGGCGATGTTTCCGACCAGCAGGCGGTTGAAGGCTTGGTCGAACGGGCGGTAGCGGAGTTTGGCCGCCTAGACGTGGCCGTGAGCAACGCGGCCTTCAGCGACCGCGAAGTCTTCTATGAAGCCGATATGGACGGCTTTCGCCGCACGGTCGATGTCACGATGTGGGGCGCGTTTTATCTTTTGCGAGCCGCCGCCAAGCAGATGGTGAAGCAAGGTGAAGGCGGCGTGGTGGTGTTGGTGAGTTCGCCCCACGCGTTCATCGCCACGCCCAGGGCGATGGCGTATAATATGTCGAAGGCGGCTTTGGAGCACATGGCCAAAACGGCCGCCATTGAATTGGCCGAACACCGCGTGCGGGTGAACATGATCCAACCGGGTTGGACCGACACCCCCGGTGAACGCAAATTCGCCAGTGAAGAAACGCTCGAAACAGCGGGAGTGAAAATTCCGCTGGGGAGGCTGGGAACGCCGGAAGAAATGGCCGAGGCGATCTTGTTTTTATCGAGCGATTCGCAGCCCTACATGACCGGCGCCACCTTACTGGTTGATGGCGGCATTAGCCTGCCTTGGTGGGCTTCTCGCGGCTCAGCCGCCCCTGGTTGATGGCGAATTCCGGGGAAACCTTGCGGAAAAGGCGTTAAAAACCAGACGCTGCAGCGAACGGAACGCTGGCATTCCGCGTAGTACCGAAGGAATGCCGCCCGCCCGACGTCACCACAATTTTTATCCTCTTTCCTTGATCGCTTTCCCATGCAGTACCTGCTTCCCTGCGAATGTGGCCAAAAACACCGCCTGACGGCATCGCAGGCAGGGCAGTCGCTCCCGTGTTCCTGCGGCGCTTCATTGCACGCGCCAGCGTTTCGCGATCTAAAAAACTTGGAAGTCGCCCCGGAGGAATCGAAAAAAAAGCGGTCGGCTGGTGGGACGTGGAATCCGCTGCAAGGCGCGGCATTTGGTCTGGGCGCGGGGTTGATCGGCGTTTCTGCGGTCTGTTTAGCCATGGTGTCTCTTTATCTGGGCGGTCTACACCCCCAGGAACCGGTGCTCAATCCGGAATTTCTAAAACATTTTTTGGCTGAAATCGATACCAACACACCCGAAAAAAACCTCGATGTCTGGCATAAAGAGATCATCGAAGAGGGATTGAGCCGTCCTGGAAGGCCGGTTTATCTGGTGCATCAGCATCTCGAACAACGGCTGTTTTTATTCCGACGCATTTTCTACGGCGTGCTTGTGATGGGCATCGTATCCTTGCTGGCGTCGTTCGTGATCAAGAATCCTCGCGGGCGTAAAAAGCCTCACCAGAGCTAGTAGTAGACACAGCCAGGGATAGACGCCAACGGGCCGTTCCGTCAGACAGCGCTGGCGGAAAAATCTCGCCGTATTTCGATCCCAACCAAAGGATTCACCATCGCGGCGGAGGCCAAATGCACCGCCTCCGCTCCAGCGGCAAGGTAGCGCGCCGCGTGCGCCCACGCGCCGACGCCGCCCACGCCGATGAGTGTCACGTCGGCCTGCATGTCTTGAATATGGCGGGCGAACATCGCGACCTGCGCAAGCGACGCCTCCAAGGTGGCGGCCCCGCAAATACCGCGTTTTTGCCGCTCGAACATAAGATTTCCTTGGGAGTCGGCCACGGTCGCGGCGACGCTATTGGTGGTGGCCAGCGCGTCGACATACTCCTGCACGCTTTCCAAAAACGGGCGGGCTTCGTCGGCCGACGCCACATGGCCGATCTTCGCCAAGTAGGGCGTCTGGCCGATACTCTGCCGCACACACTGGGCCACCACGCGCGCCGCTTCCGGCTGCTGGTAAAGTTGGCCATCGCAGGTCGCGACGTTGGGGCAGGAGAAGTTGGTCTCGATACAATCGGCGCCGGCGTCGAGCGCCCACTTGGCGCAACGCGCATAGTCCTGGGCCAAGTCTTCAAGGCCCCAACCCGGCTGCACTGTTCCCACTACCGAAACGGAGAGCAGCTTTTCCCCAGGCAATTGCTTGCGAGTTTGCTCAATATCGGCCCTCCAAACGTCGGGCGATTTCGAGGGCATTCCGAACGACACCGCCCAACTGCCTTGCATCGTTTCCGACGCCGGCAAACGCGATTCGCCGCCGTGCAGGTCGGCACAAGAAACCGGCTGCAAATTGGGCGGGGCGTAACATTCCCGCTCGACGCCGCGCACCGTTTTGTAGGTCACGACATCGAAACCCAGCGAGGCGTAATACAGGCACCACCCGCCATTCAATAAAGGACCCGCCGCAATGCCCAGCGGCGAAGAAACGCGGCGGCCGCAAAAACTCCATTCACCCGCCATCGGCGGGATTTCGATTTCGACCGGCGGCGGCGGCTGTTCGTAGTTCCACTGGTATGTTTGGCGGCGGTCGTAGCGCGGCAGGGATTCGGCCATGGAAATTCAATCCCCTTTAATTCTCGTATCTTTCCAAACGCAGCCCGCCCAAGACCAGCCCACGCCGAAGCCGATCATCAAATGCGTTTGGCCGGCCGTCATCTTCTTTTCGCGACGCAAATCGTCAATCAATATGGGCAGCGTACACGAAACCGTGTTGCCGACGTCCGACAGGCGAATCGGCAACCGCTCGGCTTCCACATGCAACTGCTCTCGCAGTTGAACCAGCATTTTATCGGTCGCCTGATGCATCAGGAAAAGCGAGATTTCCTCGCGCGTCAATTGATTTTCCGTCAGCAGGCTCTCCACGAGTTGCGGAATGGCGCCGATGGCGAAGTCGATGATGCTGGGGCCGTCCATGTAGAGGTCGCTGGGCCATCGGTGCCGGTTGCGAGGTTTGATGGCGTCGGCCAGCGGCCTGGCGCCGCCTTTGGCGACGATGAGCGTATCGGCGCCGGAGCCGTCGGTGCCGAATTGGAACCCCGACAACGTCGGTTCTTCGGCCGCATCGATGAGTGTCGCGGCGGCGGCGTCACCGAAAATGGTTCTCAGGCTGCGGTCTTGAGGATGGATAAATTTTGAGTAGGTTTCGGCGGTAATCAATAAAATGCGCCGCGCGACGCCGGAGCGAATCAGGCCGTCGGCCAAGGAAAGCCCATAAACAAAGCCCGAACAGCCGAGGTTGAAATCGAGTGCGCCGACGCGTTTGGCCAAACCCAAACGGTCTTGCATCAGGCAGGCGGTGGTCGGGAGCGGGTAGTCTGGGGTTTGGGTGCAGACCAACAGGAAGTCGATCGAGAGCGGGTCTATATTGTTTTCTTCAAACAGTTTACGAGCCGCCTTGACGCCCAGATCCGACGAACACTCGCCAGCGGCCGCGATATGTCGCTGGTGAATTCCCGTTTTCGAGGCGATCAGTTTCATGTCCCATTTGGGGCATTCCGCCTGGAGCTGCTCGTTTGTCTCGACGTTCTCCGGGAGATAAACCGCTATTGGGCCAACATTTGCGTATTTCACCGACCATCCCTCGAACGAAGCCATTAACAGGTTGCGATGGTTGCCATTATCGCCACATTCGCTTCGCAGGGAAGGCCGAACGCCCTCCAAGCGGCCATTTATACGCAAGTTGGGTGCGAATACAGACGCTATATTGTGGCCAAAACCTAGTTGCGGTTCATTATTAAAAGCCCGGCATTTTGAAAATGCCGGGCTTTTAATTCGGTATGAAAATTCGGGACGGCTCCCTACCTGTACGACGGTCGCTCCTGATACGTCGAAACGTGTCAGGAGCTCCCATCTTACGAGTGGTGAATTTTCGGCCGCCGCTCGCCTAAAAGGCGTAGTCCAGTTGCACGAGAATCTGGTCGGTGGCTTGTCCGCCGCCGGTATCCTTGCCGGTGGTGTCAATGACCCATTCGGTTTGGAGTTTCATGTTCTGGCGAATGATGAACACCATTCCCGGAACGACGCGTCCTTCCTCCATGGAGGTGCGGGCGGCTTCTCGGAAATCGGTTTGTTCTAAACGAAGGTAGCTCACGATCCAGGGTTTCCAGTAATAATCAGCCTGGATGGAGTAGCTGAAGAATTGCTCGCCGCCGAGGTCAACACCTCCGACCCGCCCGGCAAAACTATCGTTGGCCCAGTAGGCAAGTCCATAGATATCCCAGTTGAACCATTGCAGGCGAACATCTGCTCCAATGCGGTTGAAGTAGTCGTTTCGGTTCACTCCCAAGTCGGTCAGTCGCGACACGCCATACCAGCCAAAAAGGCCGGTTTCGAGATCCCAAGCGCGCCAGAAATCGAGCCCTGGCATTGAATAGAGGGCGTCGTCGTCTTCGCCTTGTCCTTGCGCGGCGACTTCGTTGCCATCGGCATCGACAGGATCCGAGGAGCCAATCACGCCGTCCAGCGGATAGCCGAACCATTTACGCGAGACACGAAAGTAGACGTCTTTGTTATTGTTGTCTTCCAACTGTGCGCCGCTGACGTTGCCGCCGTTCGCTAATCCAATAACGTAGGAGTTGCGTTGCCTGACGATGCCATGCAGTTCGATGGCCGCGCTTTGCACGGGCTCGAAACGAAAGAGGTTGTTGCCAATCCTCTGGCGAATCGCCAGCCCCTGCTGAACACCCAGGCGGGCGTGTTGCGACAATACATGATTAAACACTTGCGGCTGCATTTTCCCCAGCCGCAAGTTCATGGCATGCTTCGGCAACGTGAGCCAGCGGTTGCCTTCGTGCATTCCGTCGTCGTCTTCTTCAGAATCCCAGGCGAAAAGGTTGCTGAATTGAACAAACGCACGCTCGACGCCAATTTCGTCTTCCGAGGGCGCTGCTTCGATTTCCCACCAAGCCGAGATATCGCGGCCAAACGTGCCGGCGCCGCCAAGCACAACTTCGTGGGGGAAATCCTGATCCCATTTTATGCCGTCGGGCCCTGGGTCGGTATTAAGAATCATCCGCTGCTGGGCGCGAATGAAGATAGGCGGCAGGTGGGGCAAATCGGAGGGCCAAATCGAATTCGGGAACATGTCCTTGTAGGCGTCGCCCCCGAACGGAATCGGCTCATCTCGCACCAGTAGGTCATCGTCGGTGGAAAATTGATACCCGTTGCGGCGAAAGGCCTCGCCCACGTTATTCAACACCGGAAACGCCTTATGGCAGGTGATGCACGAGGTGCGGTATTTGCGGGAGAACGTCGGAATGGCGTGTGCTGGCTCCACAATCGCCAGTACGGCGAAACAAACCAGTAAACCCGCCAGCAAACGCACGCGGCGCCGAGCAATAGCGCGGGTTGGAGTGCAGTCCATCAAATTACCCCTCCTTGGAGTTTCTTGCATGGCTAGCCGAAGCAAGCCGGCCGAATCCGAAAGTCCGTTCCGGAACGACGATTATTGTTGGTGATCTTATTTTCGAGCGGCCTGAATCCGATTTTCCAGGCTTCACACGGCTACCAATGGCTCGTTTAACGGCAAGCCGAAGGCGGCTGCGTTTTGAGCTAATCCGTTTGGGCAAGACAGAAAAACGCAGCCGCCTTCGGCTTGCCGTTAAACGAAAAATGCGCCATTTTCAACTGTGAGCAATATATATCGATCTCAGGCAAAAACGTTCGCGACAGCCGCGTGATGGTTTCTTTCCGATGACTGGCCGAAACGATTACTTGCAAAGGCTGCAACCGCCGCCGTGGCAATTCTCGCAGACGTACCGCGTGATGGGCACTTTGACTTTTTCGTAGCGAGGCAGCTTGACGCAGACTTCTCTTTTCACACGGCGGTACATGGTGTAAGCCTCTTTCACGCAACTCTTGTAGTGAACCGTGATCGTGGTTTCGCCTGGAGCGTGTTCGCAGTGCTTCGTGGGAACGTTTTCATATTTTGGCACAATATGCTTGCAGTGCGTCGACACGCAGCCGTTGTCGGAATGTTTTATCCATTCCTCTTCCCCGTAACACTGCACGCACTTTTCCGCCACGCATACCGGCTTGCAATACTCGCAGGGAATCTCTTTCGTGATGTGCTTATTTACCCAGCGGTACCGAGTCTCTGGAATCGATACATATTCATACCGAACTTCCGCGTCGTACACTTTTTTCTTGCCCACCACGCAGTCTTCAACTCGAACGCGGGTGATGCAGGGGCCGTCTTCGGCATGCGCGCCGCCGCAATCTGGGCACTCATAAGGATGAACATCAGCGCCCTTGCCGGTCAGCCAACTAATGAGATTGAACGGATTGCCGGCATTTGCTGGCGTTATCGTGCTGGAAACAAGCACAATAGAAGCCAGGAGCACCTGCCAAGTGCAAGCTCGTCGATTCATCTGGAGTTCCTCCTTAAACCACAGCCGTGCTTCTTGCTCAGCCATCGGCGCCAGCGTTGATGCTGGGGCGGGGTCCAATGACTCGTGAACGTTGGCTGGCCGAATCTGATTGAACGGGTGTATAAAGAAGTTATTCGGCCAGATGTAAAAGCCGTCTTGCGAAAAAAGGTATTGCCGGAAAAATCGTTCACGTTTCCTGCGCCGACCCGCAAACCTCTGTTTTCAAAACGTTGAGTCGTGGTCCATGAATAAAGCGTTTGTCCGCGAGCCTGAATCTGATGGAAGAGGGTATTGCCCTCGGTGCGGCGCGCTCGGCGTGGCGGTCGCGGCCGAGCCGATGGATACTCACATCGCGGAAGGCTCGCGAAAGAAAATGGGAGACGCCGCTTGGTTTTGTAGCTTCGCGCGGTGCGACGTGGCCTATTTCAACGAGTTCGATACCCTTGTCAGGGTGGACGAACTAAAAACGCCGGTGTATCCGATGGATCTCGAAACACCGATTTGCGCGTGCTTCGGCTTCGGACGCCGCGAGATAGAAGCCGACGTCGACGACGGCGTCCCCACGCGCATCCGCGAACTTCTGGCTAAATCAAAATCTGCGGAAGCCCGCTGCCGAACGCTGGCCGCCGACGGAAAGTGCTGTTTGCAGGAAGTGCAGCGTCTCTATTTGAAGCTCATTGACCAAAAAAAGGCGTAAGACGAGCGGCGGACAATAACGCACCCGCGCGCATCGGGAGTCCGGGATTTTTTTTGGGTTCCCGCCTAGGCGGGAATGACCGTTTGTAGATTCACTCGCTTGCGCTTCGCGCTTGTATTAGGAAAATGTTCATCCGCCGCTCGCCTTGCAACCGGCAATTGCTCCCTTTCAGTGAACCCGAGCCAATACAAAAGCTGTTGTGCAGCTTGGTTGCTCCTACTTCGCCTTGGCCGATTTTGTTATGATTGCCCTGTGCTAACAAGCAAGCTTCAAACCCTTACTCAATGAGATACTGACTATGTCGCACGGCCGTCCTCCCGCCAGCCCTCCTCCGGAAAATTCGCTCACGCCCAGCGAAGGCTGGCACTGCACGCATCTGTATTACGAGTTTGATCGCGGCGCCTTGGCGGCGATGTCGTCTGAAGCGGTGGCGGCCGGCCGTGAAAAACTGATTTCTCTGCTCGACCCCCAAGGTGAAACCGCTCCGGCGCGTTTGCAAACCGGCATTGTTAGCGGCCACAAGGCCGATTTCAGTCTCGTTCTGATGGACCCCTGCCCCTTGAAAATCGACGCGTTGCACCAGCAGATCATGGCCAGCCCGTTGGGCGTCGCGCTGAGAACGACGTACTCGTTCGTTTCGCTTTCCGAAATATCGGAGTATGTTCCGTCGGTGGAGCAATACGCAGCGCGTTTGCTGAAAGAGGGCGAAACCGAGGGCGGCCCGGCGTATCAAGCCAAAGTAAAGGCGTATGAAGCCCGCGCCCCGATCATGCGGAAACAACGCCTGACGCCCGAATTCCCCGAATGGCCGGCGATGTGTTTTTATCCCATGAACAAGAAGCGGAAAGTGGGCGAAAACTGGTTCCTCACGCCGTTTTCCCGCCGCAATGAGATGATGTCGGAGCACGCCCGCAGCGGCATGCAGTTCGCCGGACGCGTAACCCAGTTGATCACCGTCGGGTTGGGTGTGGAAGACTGGGAATGGGGCGTCACGCTGTGGGCGCGCAACCCCGAATTCCTAACCGAAATCGTCTATAAAATGCGGTTCGACGAAGCCAGCGCGCGCTATGCCGAATTTGGTCCGTTCTACACCAGCTATGTGGCGTCGGCGGCCGACATTCTTCAGCACTGCCGTGTCGGCTAAGGAATTGTCCTGAAATAAGTTACCGGTTGCGGTTCAGAAAAGCCCGGCATTTTCAATATGCCGGGCTTTTTAGGTGAGCGGCAGATGGAAATATACCTAATACCAGCACGAAGCGCAAGCGAGTGAATCTGTAAACGGTCATTCCCGCCTAGGCGGGAGCCCAAAAAAACTCACGAACTCCCGCTGCCTGCGGGTAAGCATCGAGCGGAAAATGAGTGTCGTAGCCATGCTCGCCAGAGCGTGGGATGGTTCACCGCTCACCCACCGTCTGGCGACGATGGCTACACAAATGCGACAGTTATTTATCGAGCGGTGCTAAGTTATTTTCCGCCGCCCGCCTAATTCGGCGTGTAAATTACAGGACTGTTCCGCACCGTTGCGGAGTATATTCTGCTCTGTTGTGAGCAACCTCACAGAGGTAAAATTGCGGTTTCACGACAATACTGCCTGAAACTCATCGCCCGGCCCGCCTGGAATGCGGCGTCCAACAGGTACAAGGAAGTACGATGTCGGCCCCTGCTAGCACGACGAACGCGGCCAATACGAACCCCGCCAATACGACTGGCCCGACGAAATCTGGCCGCTCCGGAAAACCGGGTTACTTCGCCACGGTTCCGCCGCAGGAAGTGCTGCCGATTGTAAATAGCCGCTTCGAATCGAGCGTGGGCGGAATTTATGTGATTGGCGATGTCACCGGTTTGCCGCTGGTGAAAGTTGCGGCGAATCAGGGTGTTGCGGTGATCGCCAAGATGGAGGCCGGCGGTCTTTTTAGTCGTGGTAAATCAGACGACGAACGGCTCGATTTGGTGATCATCGGCGGCGGCCCCGCGGGCTTGTCGGCGGCGGCGGAAGCGGAGAAGCGCGGCCTGAAATACGTGGTGCTCGAACGCAACAAAGTCGCTAGCACCGTACGCAGCTTTCCGCCGGGGAAGAAGGTCTACGCCGAACCGCAGTTTGTGCGCAACGTGAGCGACCTCGACGTCGACCAAGATCTTGATAAAGACGAGTTTCTCGACCGCATTCAAACCCTGGTGCGGAAAAAGAATCTGTACATCAAGGAAGATACGGAAGTCTCGCAGGTGCGAAAACTGGGAGAGCGGCGTTTTGAAGTCGAGACGGCCGACGGCAAATCGTTCCCCGCAAGGCAGGTTCTGGTGGCCATTGGTCGGCAAGGGCAGCCGCGTCTGTTGACTTGCCCCGGCGCCGACATGGCGCATAAAGTCATGTATCGGCTGCACTCGCCCGATGATTATCGTGATAAAGACGTGCTGATTGTCGGCGGCGGCAATTCGGCCATCGAAGCGGCGTTGCTGCTGGCGCCGAATAATCGCGTCACGCTGGCCTACCGGGGCGACGACTTCTTCCGGGCCAAGGAAGAGAACCGCCGCCTGCTGGAGCAAGCCGAACATGCCGGTCGCATCACGATTCTCTACAAGAGCAACGTCAAGGCGGTGCGCGACAACGAACTCGATATCGACATCGCGGGCCAGATGAAAACGCTGCCTAATCACCATGTAATCGTTCAAATTGGCACGTTGCCGCCGGTCGACTTCCTGCTCGACATGGGTCTCGAACTCGACGGCGTCTGGACCCGAAAGCGGGTTGCCTGGTCGATGGTCGGACTGGCGGTGGGCGTATTCATCTACTTTTTCGCCAAGCATTTTGTACTGCGGCCAGAAGCCGCCGGCGAAGGGAAACTGTTGCTCCCCGGCCTCACCTGGCTAACAAGCACGGGGCTGCTCGGTTTTCTGGGATTTCTGGCGGGAGCCGTCTTGCCGATTGCCTGGCTGGGCGGACTGGCCGTGAAACTGATCAACGACAACTTGGAAGCACGCGAGCGCCAACCGCTGGCGCCATTGCGGAACGCAAAATCATGGTTGTTATTGGGCGCTGTTGCGTACGCCGTTTCGCTGGTCGCGCCAAGCGTGCTCACACTCAACCCGAACGAAGCCGGCGCGGGGCCTTACTATTTGCCCGGCTTTGCTTGGCTGTATTGGGTCGTGCCGAAATATTTCACGAACCTGTATGGCCTGTACTACCTGATGTATTTTTCCGCGATCGCAGGTTTTGGATTGTACTGGGCCCGCCGCTCGGGGCATCGCCTCGTATGGCGGCGCAACCTCACGATCATTGCCAGCCAATGGACGCTCTGGTGGGGCGCGCCCACGTTCATGGCGGTGTACTTGGGCCGCAATCCTTGGACGCCGCTAGTCATGCGTTCGCTGAACGCTTGGCCGCTCAACATGGGCGCCTTCAAGCTCGCTCCGGCTGTAGGCCCGGCCGACCCGGCTTGGTGGCATACCGTGGCGGTGGTGGGAGTTGTGTGGGCGGCGGTGCTCACGTTTATCGTGATTCCGTTGGTCACGCTGCGTTGGGGCAAAATCTATTGTTCGTATATTTGTTCGTGCGGCGCGTTGGCGGAAACGGTTGGCAACAGCTACCGGCATCGTGGACCGAAAGGCGATCTACCGCGCAAGCTGGAACGGATGGGGTTCGTTTTCATCGCCTTGGCGAGTCTCGCCACGGTGGCCGACCTGTACGGATTCACCGGGCCGCTGGGGCTTTACAACAAGTGGGTCGGCACGGCGCTGGCGGGCGCCGTGGCTATTGGCATGTATCCGTTTCTGGGGCAACGCGTGTGGTGCCGTATGTGGTGCCCGTTGGCGTTCTGGATGAACTTCTGGGGGCGTTGGTCGAAATTCAAAATCACGCCCGAAAAAGGCAAGTGCATCGACTGCAATGTTTGTAATCAATATTGCCAGATGGGTATTGATATCAAATCGCGGGCGTTGCAGGGGCGGCCGGTAACGCTGGTCGATACGCCCTGCGTGGGCTGTGCGGAATGCGTGGTGCGGTGCCCCATGGAGATTCTCCACCTGGGCGAATTACCGGCAGGCGGGCGGGCCGACTCGCCGAACTTGCCGATCATCGACCCGCCGCCCGCGCGGCGCGAGAATGAGCCGGCGCCCATTCGGCGGCGCGTGGCGTAAGACTTTGTGATCGAAAGGATTCGTAACATGTCTAAAGATAAAATGAGTTATTACGGCCCGTTTTTTTGGGTAGCGGCTGTTTCTTTTCTCGTCCCCTTGGCGGTGGCGGCCAAGGCGTTTCATGAAGTTCGCCTGACTACCCGGCCCACGCCGCATTTGGACGCTTCGGGCGTCGACCACGCCATCTGGGATTACCTGCTCAAAACGCATGTCGAAAACGGCCTCATCGATTACGACGGCATCTCGCGAGACTACCTCTTTCAAACCTATCTGCGGCAACTCTCAGAGGCCGACCCCCGCAAGCTGACTTCCTCCGCCGACAAACTCGCCTTGCTCTGCAACGCCTACAACGCCTTCGTGATCAATGGCGTTACCACGCATGACATTCACGATTCCGTGATGAATTTTCGCTTCGAGGGAAAAGAATTCTTCGATGTTCCCGAGCATATTTTTTGTGGGCAAACCATGAGTTTGAACCACATTGAACATGAAATCGTCCGCAAGCGTTTCAAGGAGCCCAAGATGCATGTGGCTTTGGTGTGCGCGGCGCGGAGTTGCCCGTAGATTCGCGCCGAAGCGTACGTCGGTTCGCGACTCTCGCAGCAACTCGAAGATCAAAGCGTTCAGTTCGCCAACAACCCTAAGTATGTGGCGTTCGACGCCGAGAAAGGCAAGTTGTTTCTGAGCCCGATTTTGAAGTGGTACGGCGACGATTGGTCGGCGGCGGGCGGTTACTTGCCCTGGCTGGCGCGTCGTGTTCAAGAGCCGGCGCTCCAAGCCGCGATTGAAGCGGCCGCGCGAGGCGACGTTCCGGTCGCCTACTTCGCTTACGATTGGTCGCTCAATTCGCAAGCGCCGGCCGTGGGCGCCAGTGTGGCGGCGCCCGCAAAATCGGCCGAGTTTGGATCAGGCTCCATACCAAACGAGTAGCAACACACGAGTAGAAACCATTTCAAATTCCTCCAGGAAGGTAGCTAACCATGAGAAGATATTTATTCGCCAGGATGGGCGCCCGTGCAACGGGTTTTTCACTTCTATTATTTTCGTTCCTCGGTTTTTCGCTGTTGGGTTGCCACCCTCGCCCGGCGCCGCCGGTGTATGCGCCGCAAACCTATACGCCGCCCGTATACGCGCCGCCAACGGCGTCGTCGGGTTTTGGCGGTTCGGCTGGCGGTGTGTCCGCGCCGATGGCGGGTTCGACAACGGGAAGTCCAGCGGCGCAACACCAGCACCAAGGCTCCGGCTCACGCTAGCACTTGGCGCCGCTCGATAAATAACGGTCGCATTTGTGTAGCCATCGTCGCCAGACGGTGGGTGAGTGGTGAACCATCCCACGCTCTGGCGAGCATGGCTACGACACTAATTTTCCGCTCGATGCTTAGCGGAATTGTGTGCCCGACTTCACTGACGTCAGATCGCCTTTTCGCCTAGAATACTAGATCGGCCATCAGAACGTCACTCCCAAGGTAGCGGCCATGGAAACGATTCGGACCAACCAAGCAGACGGCCCCCAGCAACAGGGCCCCCAGCAACAGGGCCCCCAGCAACAGGGCCCCCAGCAACAGGGCCCCCAGCAACAGGGTTCCCAACAACAGGCGCCTTCTCTCGACGCGGTGTGGGTGATCATTCCGGCGTTGAACGAAGAGCAGTCGTTGCCGTTGGTGCTCCACGACCTGCCCGCGGTAGGACGGGTGATCGTGGTCGACAACGGCTCCACCGACGCCACCGCCGAAGTTGCCAAGCGGCACGGCGCACGCGTGGTGGCGGAGCCTCGTCGAGGTTATGGCGCGGCCTGTTTGCGCGGACTGGCCGAGATTCGCACGCTCGTGAACACCGGCCAAACGGCGCCGCGCATCGTGGTGTTTGTCGACGCCGACTACAGCGATCATCCCGACATGCTGCCCGAACTCGTGCGGCCGATTCAAGACGGCGCCGCCGATTTCGTGCTCGGCTCACGACTCTTGGGAAAACGGGAACCGGGCGCCATGCCTCCGCAAAGCGTCTACGGAAATAAGCTGGCCTGTTTTCTCATGTGGGCCTTGTTCGGCGCCAAATTCACCGACCTCGGCCCTTTTCGCGCTATCGCCTACCACGATTTGTACCACTTGGCGATGGCCGACGATAACTTCGGCTGGACCATCGAAATGCAAATCAAGGCTGTTCGCGCCAAGCTGCGTTGGCGGGAAATTCCCGTCCCCTATCGAAAACGCATCGGCGCCAGCAAAATCAGCGGAACGATCAGCGGAACGTTCAAAGCCGGAACGAAAATCCTTTACACCATCGCCAAATACGGCTTATCGAAGCACGGCTTCTCCAAGCGCGGGCCAAGCGCGAATCGGCATGGCGGCGTCCCGCAAAACGATGGAAAGGCGGCGGCGTGAGTCAGCAGGAGGCGCCAGCCAGCGAACAGGCGGCCGAAAAGAATCGTATGGGTTACTTGGCGGTCGTGGCGGCGCTCTCGACCTGCATCTATGGAATCATCGCAATTCTAAGTTGGCGGTTCGATTACCACCTCTCCGTTACGCAACGGCCGATTGTTCCGGTGTTGCTCCTTTTTGCGGCCGCCTTCGCCGGGTATCTGTTCGCGGTGCGCGCGGCGTTGCAAACGGCGCACAACCGGAAATTGTTAGGGTTGATCCTCTGGTTTGCGGTAATTTTTCGCGTGGTGCTGTTGTTTTCGGTTCCGATCCAAGAGATCGACATCTATCGTTATCTATGGGATGGCGCCACGCTCACCGCCGGGGTGAGCCCGTTTCGATATAGTCCCCAACAAGTTCTGGAAGCGGAGGCGGCCGCCACCCACGATGAGCAACTGTTGCGCGTCGTTCGACTACGAGATAATAACCCCGTTTTGCGCTCCATTCTTTCCAGGATTCATTTCGCCGAACTGCCGACGGTCTATCCGCCCGCCAGCCAGGCGGTGTTCGCCGCCGCGGCGCTAACAACGCCCGGCGAAGCGCCGGTTTATACTCGTCTGTTCATCATGAAAGCCTGGTTGCTCGGTTTCGATTTAGCCACGCTGTTGGTCGTGATGCAACTTCTGAAACTGTGCCAAAAGCCGGTCGAACTGTGTGTGATCTACGCCTGGTGTCCGCTGTTGCTCAAGGAAATCGCCAATAGCGGGCACCTCGACGCCGTGGCTGTGTTCCTGACCACGTTGGCGGTTTATCTCGCCGCGAGCGGTTTGCCGAGCGCCGATGGCAGACGGCGTCGGTCGGCGACCGCGAGGTTTTTGCCAACACTCGCAGCCATCGTTTTGGCGGTGGCGGTGGGGGCGAAACTTTACCCGATCGTATTGGCGCCGCTGTTTTTTTTAGTATTCGCCCGCCAACTTGGCTGGCGCCGCGTGCTTTTGCCATCGGCTGCGTTCGCCGCGATCACCGTCCTCGTTCTTTGGCCGATGCTGCCACGCGCGGCGCCAATTCCGCAAACTCCGAAAAACGTGGTTTTGAACACCTCCGCGTTAGAATCGCAGACGCGTGAAAACGAAGGCGCCCATGACGCAGGCCCTGGTTCGCAACTTCAGTCCACGCAAAGCCTGCCGCCGCCAGCGATTCAAACGCCCGCCGCGCTGGTCGACCCCAGTTTGGGCATGAAGACATTCTTGCGGCGTTGGGAGATGAATGATTTGATTTTCCTGGTGCTGGTGGAAAACTTGAAACCGATGCACAAAGTTGCCGCAGACCACGTCGCCTGGTTCTCCGTGGCGCCGGAGGCTTGGCGTGTATCGCTCAGGAAAAGAGTCGCCGAAGTTTTTGGAGTCGAAATGCGGGAGGCGCCCTTCTTCACGGCGCGGGCAATCACGGCGGCGGTGTTTTTGGTCGTGGCGATTGCGCTGGCCTGGCGCGCCGCAAGAACATCGAACCCCACGAACTTATGTGAAGCGGGGTTTCTCACTCTGGCCTGGTTTTGGTTGCTGTGTCCGACGCAAAACCCCTGGTATTGGACATGGGCCTTGCCGCTGTTGCCGTTCGCTCGCAGCCGTGTCTGGTTGGCGGTGAGCGGTCTGGCCTTGTTGTATTACCTGCGTTTCTGGCTGAGTTACCACTGGACCGAAACGCCGATCTTGGGCGGCCCTTATGTCGGATCCGTGTTCTTCGACTTCGTCGTGACGTGGATCGAATTCGCGCCCTGGTTTGTCTGCCTGGCTCTCAGCTTTGCCTTTCGCAAAGCGGTCGCTCACAATGAGCAATGACCATCGTTACCAGTACCGCTCAACGTGGACGTTGCCGCGCTGCTGCTTTTTGCAGGGTTCGCGAAACCCTTCTTCTCCGATAACGTCGACCATGGTCTCGGCCATGTCGGGGTTTCCGCACACAAAAATGTCCGTATCTTCAGGCGTCGGCTGGAAACCCCATCGCGTTTTAATCGGTTGGCGGCGCCAGACGTCTTGAATATACCCCGCTTCGCCGCCCCAGGGAGCGTCTTCCTCTTGGGGGCGGCTGATGCAGGCGATGTAACTGAAATTGGGGCACATCCGATCCAACGTTTCCAGTTCACCGCGATAGCCCAGATCCCAGCTGTGGCGGGCGCCGTGCAGCACCGCGAAATGTCGCGTGCCGCCGCAGACAAGATGCGTGCGCAGCATGCTCATGTAAGGCGCCAGACCCGTTCCGGTTCCGACCAGCACGACGTGCCTTTCAGGCGGCACTTCGTCGATCGTGAAAACTCCGGAAAACTTCGATCCCAGCCACACGCGGTCGCCCATGGCAAGCGCGAAGAGTCTGGGCGTCAAGGCGCCGGACCGCATCAGCACCACGTAAAATTCGAGGTACTCACGATCGACCGACGACGATGCAATGGAGTACGCCCGCCGAATGAGGCGGTCGGGGGGAGGGGCGCCATTTTCCTCGTCGCTAAAGGGAAATCGCTTCGCCTCCGCCGGCAAACCCAACACCGCGAACTGCCCAGCGGCAAACTCCGGCAATTTCCAGCCATCGGGCGCCACGCGAAGAATCAAAAGCCCCGGGGCAATTTCAATTCGCTGCGTGACAATAGCATTCAGTTCATACTTCCCCATGCGGTCGCTCTATCGGTCGAGAGGCGTAAACTGCTCACGGTTGAAAATGTCGCGTTTTTCGTTTAACGGCAAGCCGAAGGCGACTGCGTTTGGCGCCAATCCGTTCGGGCAAGAAGGAAAAACACAGTCGCCTTCGGCTTGCCGTTAAACGAGCCATTGTCAGCCGTGTGAAGTGTAATACACGTTGTGCGGCGCCGCATGATTGAGGAAGCGTGGAAAAACCACCTCCCCGCTCAGAATCCCGGCTTTTTCAAAAAGCCGGGATTCTCGCGCCGCCAATACGGGGTTTCACAGTTCCACGCTTCAATTCAATGTTTTGATTTCGCTCGGTTCAATCCAAGTGAATTTCCCGTCTCGCTTCAACACTTTTCCAGAGACCTCCAACTCACCGCCTTCAAAGCGCTGCTCGTAGAGTTTGGGGTACATAATGTGAGCGTTCTCGATCACGAAAATCCGGCCGTCCGGCGTATTGATGGCCAGCCCCAGTTCGTCTGGGGCGCCAATCGGCGCGACGCCGTAATCGCAACCAGCGCAGCCGCTCTTTCCCTGGACCGTCACAAACTGGTCTGCCGCCTGGGTTTTGGCCGACGTTTGCTTACCTTGCGTTGGCGGCGCGGCGTACTTAGCCGGGTTGGCCAAAAACATGCCGCGTTGTTTTTCCGACGGAAACAGGTAACGCATGCCTCGATAGTAGGCCGAAAATTCCGGTTTGCCGGGTACGTCTTTTTTCATTTCCACCAGGCACACCGCACACTTGCCGCCGAACGCCAAATCGGTATCGAGATACTTCGCGGAGTTGGCTAGGAATTCCTGCTGCTGGGCGGCGCTGGGAAAAAGAAACAACCGTTGGTTGCTCATCGCGGCGTGACGAATCGAACCGGGAACGCGTTTTCCCATCTTGGCCAGACACACCGTACAGTCGCCGCCCAGTGCAGGAACATACTTGGCCGGGTCGGCCAGAAACATGGCTCGCTGTTTGTCGCCGGGAAAGTAGTACGTTTTGCCGTCGTACTTGGCCTGAAAGGCCGGCGAACCTTTCACCCATTTCTTCATTCCCACGATGCAAACGGGGCAATATCCTTCCATCGCCACGCCGCCGCCGGCGGCCATGGGCCGGGCGGCGGAGCCTTGCAGCGTTCGGTTGGAGGAGCCGCGCCGGGCCGGAGAACGAGATTGCCCAAAAACATCGCCGCCCAACAACAAAAGAGTACAAAGACCAGCCAAAACCACCGGCTGGCCAAAATGTTTCCGTGGTGAAAAAGTCGTACGTAACATGGAGTTTTCCTCAAAAGAACATAAACAAAAAACATCGCCTATAGCATCTCACAAGAGAAGCACTTTGGAATTGTATCATTGCACGCCGGCCCGGCAGCGTCTGTGAAATAGGCAACACTCGCGGAATTCGCCGAAAACCAAAATCGGCCAGGGCAGCGTCAGGGAAGACGCCGAACGATTAGCGGCTGTCCAATAACTGAGGAACAGTTCCGAATTTACATTCCGCATTAAAATCCCGGCATTTTGAAAATGCCGGGCTTTTCCGAACAGCAACCGGGAACCTATTTCGCGAACGGTCCTTAGGGGCGCCTTGGCGGTTGCGAGCCGAGCGTTCGCTGGGTTGCAACCACGCGCACCGCTTGGCGGCGGTCCATTTTCAGGTATCGGTCGCGGCCCAGCACGCCAGGGGTGAAGCGGGTGAAGCCATCGTGATCGACCGCCACACGCCCGCGCGGC